>DCHY01000038.1:0-438 GCA_002315715.1 Clostridiales bacterium UBA1740
TTTTGGCGCAGGAAGAGGGATTCGAACCCCCGTGCCTTGTGGGCAAACGGTTTTCAAGACCGCCTCGTTGTGACCACTTCGATATTCCTGCATATATAAAATATGCATAAACTTAATAATACTTGTTGAAAACCTACGGTTTTCAAGACTCGTGCCCGTGCCGTCAAATAGTCGCCTCGGCACTCGCCGGTTCGCTTCTGCGGCTCCTTGTTTTGGGCACTTCGCTTCGCAAAAACGATTATCAATCGTTTTTCGCTTGCTCACCCGTTGTGAGCGCTCGAAACATTCGGGCTTGTCCCGAAATATTCCTGCATATAAAAATTTTTGCATTAACTTAACAATGCTTGTTGAAAACCTACGGGTTTCAAGACTCGTGCCCGTGCCGTCACATAGTCGCCTCGGCACTCGCCGGCTCGCTTCTGCGGCTCCTTGTTTTGG
>DCHY01000038.1:550-714 GCA_002315715.1 Clostridiales bacterium UBA1740
TTTTTCGCTTGCTCACCCGTTGTGACCGCTCGAAACATTCGGGCTTGTCCCGAAATATTCCTGCATATATAAATATTTGCATTAACTTAATAATACTTGTTGAAAACCTACGGTTTTCAAGACTCGTGCCCGTGCCGTCACATAGTCGCCTCGGCACTCGCCGG
>DCHY01000038.1:765-5148 GCA_002315715.1 Clostridiales bacterium UBA1740
CGCAAAAACGATTATCAATCGTTTTGCGCTTGCTCACCCGTTGTGAGCGCTTTAATACCCTTCCGTGAAAAACCATGAAATCGTAGGTGAATCACTGCCGATAATCATATCACAAAAAGGGAGAATTGTCAAGAGGTTTCAAATGGCGAGAGACACGCAGATTTCGACAAAAAACGCCGCGGAGGGCGGCGTTTATTGAGACTCTTTGCGGAGCAAAGAAAGCATTTTCTCGAAGTTGTCGGGCAAAGGACAGGTGAAAGACACCGACTCGCCCGTCGTGGGATGAACAAAAGAGAGGCGTTTCGCGTGGAGCATTTGACCGTCAAGGAGTGACGCATGGCTTTTTTCAAACGGTGTTTTGCCGCCTCCGTAGGTGACGTCGCCGAGCAAGGGATGGCCAATGTATGACATATGCACGCGGATTTGGTGAGTTCTTCCGGTCTCGAGAAGCAGGCGAACGTAAGACGCACCCTTCATCTCTTCGAGAACGTGATAGTGCGTCACGGCGGCGCGTGCGGTGTGAGCGTCATCTTTGATAACTGCCATTTTTTTGCGATCGACCGGGTGTCTGCCGATGGGAGCATCGACCGTTCCGTCCGTCTCTCTTAGGTGGCCGGTGACGAGGGCGTGATATTCCCTCTCGATGTGATGTCCCGACAGTTGTGCCGAAAGCGCGGCGTGTGCCTTGTCATTCTTGGCAACGACCAAGAGCCCCGACGTATCCTTGTCAATGCGATGGACGATACCGGGGCGCAGAACGCCGCCGATGCCGGAAAGAGAATCGCCGCAGTGATATAACAGAGCGTGCACGAGGGTGCCCGTCATGTTGCCGGGCGCCGGATGCACTACCATGCCCGAGGGCTTGTTGATGACGATGATGTCGGCGTCTTCATAGACGATGTCAAGGGGGATGTTCTCGGGGGTGACACTCGTCATCGGAAACAGAGACGGCTCATCGACCTCGATTTCATCACCGGCTTTGACGGCGTACCGTTTTGGCAGTACGACACCGCCGACCGTCACAAGACCGTCCTCAATCAAACGGGAGGCGGCACTGCGTGAAATCTCGGCACATTCCGCCACAAAAACGTCCAGGCGCTTGCTTTCATCGGCGGGCGATACTATCGCCGTCATACCGACTTGTCCTCGTTTTCGTCGGTATTTTCGCCCTTGTCCGACGTGTTTTCCGACGAGAGTGTTTTTTCTTGTTCGTCTTTCTTCTTTTCTTGATTGATTTCCTTAAGAAGGGCGTAAACCAAAAGCGCCGAACCTACGCAAACAAAGGAGTCCGCACCGTTGAAAATGGCAAAATTGATGAGGCGGAAATCCACGAAATCAATGACCGTACCGCGTGCGGAGAGACGGTCAATCATATTGCCGATGCCACCCGCAATAATCATGGCAACCGAGATTGCCGACAGTTTGCTGTCGGTCAGGCCCAAGAAAAGATACGGAATGAGCACCGCCAACATCACGAAAGAAACCACGATAAATACCGCACGGTTATCGGCAAGCATTCCGAAAGCGGCGCCCGGGTTTTCACAATAGGTCAAATGAAGGGCATCCCTGATAATCGGAAAGGTGCCAATCGGCTCTAAGAAACGAAGCGCCAAAAGTTTCGTTCCCTGATCCAATAGAATACCGAAAACGATGATGGCGAGGTACGTTATATACTGTTTGACGGTCAGTTTTTTTATTTTCATAGCTACCTCATCAAATGGATGGAAGAAGATATCCCGATATCACGAGAATCAAATAGGTGACGAAAAATCCGATATCGAACGGGGTGTCCTCGCCGACTCCGAAGGCGGCAAGCACGGCGCGCGTCGGAACGACAAACGGTTCTGTCAATACCGCCAAAAGGTAGAGGAATCTACTGTCTTCCGGCGTCATAAAAAAGGACAGAATCGCCCGCAGAAACATCATTTCCGTTGCGGCGAAAATCACAAGAGAAATCGCCTTGCAAAATACGTAAAGCAGTGTCAAAATTGCCTCTTAAATAAACGGGACTGGCAGCGGAAAATCAACCGTCAGTCCCGAGAATGATTAGTTTTTCTTTTCGCCGGAAACGTCAACGTCGCTCGGCGTCAAAATGAAGGTGTCGGTATCGTCCACACGGTTGATCACACCGTCCTTGGAATAGGTGACGCCGTTGAGGAAGTCGTACATACGGCGAAGCGTCGCAGGCTCCATGCCGGCGATGTTCAAAACGACGGTGTATCCGTCAAGGAAGTAGTCGGCAATCATGCTGACTTCTTCATATTTGGTGGGGTGAAGCATCTTCAGTTTCATCGCGCCGCCAACCATGTCGGAGCGAACTTCGTTTTTCACGACCGGCTCCTCTACCTGCAGCTCCATCGGTGCTTCTTCGGTTTCTTCCACCTTGAATTTGATATCGTCCTCTTTCTTAAAAGCACGACCGTAGTCTTTCATCCACTTGTCAAACATGATTATTCTCCTTTTTCATTTTTGAATAACCGGCGGCCGATGCGAACGAGGGTGGAACCCTCCTCGACTGCCACGCGGTAACTGTCACTCATACCCATGGAAAGAATCGGGGTTTGCGTATCATACCCGACTTTTTCACCGATTTCTTCAAACAAACGACGCGTCAAGGTGAAATAAGGGCGTTCTTCTTCCGGATCCGAAACGACCGGCGCCATGGTCATCAAACCTTGCAGCGAAATATGTTCAAAATCTTTAAGCCATCCGGCAAAAGCCTTGGCATCGACGGGATAAATACCGCCTTTGCTCTCTTCACAGCCGCTGTTGACTTCGATAAGAACGGGAACTTTGATATTGAGTTTTGCCGCCTGCTTTTCAATCTCCTCCACCAACGTATCGGTACCGACCGAATGGATGAGGGCGGTTCTTTGCAAAATGGATTTCACCTTGTTGGTTTGCAAATTTCCGATTTCATGCATGCGCGGGGTAAAACCGCTTGCCGCTAATAAATCCTGTCTTTGTATCAACATTTGCGGACGGTTTTCCGCCATGTCGGTAACGCCGAGGGAGGCAAATGCCAACACTTCTTCATCCGTCGCGCTCTTGGTGACGGCAACGAGCGTTGCCACGGAACGTCCCTGCTTGGCAGCGAGTTTTTCGAGGTCTTCTCTGACGGCATCCAAATTATCTTTGATATATTGATATTCTTGCATCTTTGCCCTCTGTCTTTCTTATAACATTATACACGCGTTTTTATTATAATGCAAGAGTTTTGACGAAAATTGCCACCGGTATTCGGCTATCCATCGAACAAAAAGAGCAAACCCCGACATATACTGTTAAAAGAACGGTCTGTTGCTTCTCTCAGAAAAGTAAAAGCAAACGGAGTTCTCCGTTTGCTTTTCTTCAAAAATGTTTTGTTTTGTTTACAGTTTAAGGATATTTCTATGTTTTCTTCGGTTTCTTTCGGAATTTTCTTGCCGTTTTTCGGAACGGCACTCGGGGCGTTTATCGTCTATTTCGGCGGCAAAACGATATCCGCCAAAAGCCGCGTAGCGCTATACGGTTTGGCGTCCGGCGTGATGATTGCCGCCTCGGTTTTCAGTTTGCTATTGCCGGCGCTTGCCGACGAAAGCACGAGATTACCGCAACCGTCCCCCGTTCTCTTGGGATTCATACTTGGGGTGATATTCTTGCGCTTGACTGCCAAAATGATAGACAAAAAAACAAAAAAAGAAAACGGAAAAAAGCCGAGAATCAAGGCGGCGGATCTCTCTATTATCGTCCACAACGTTCCGGAAGGGATGGCAGTCGGCGTCGCCTTTGCCGGGGTCATTGCGACGGGTGAGGGAACTTTCGCCGAGCCGTTTGCCTTAGCGCTTGGCATAGCCATTCAGAATTTTCCCGAAGGTGCCATCATTTCGTTGCCGCTCTTTGCAGACGGTCACTCGAAACACCGAGCATTTCTCCTCGGTGCTTTATCCGGCATCGTCGAGCCGCTTGCCGCGGTACTTACCCTATTCGCCATAGGAAAAATTACCGTTTTTCTTCCCTATTGTCACGGGTTTGCAGCCGGTGCCATGATAGACGCCGTCACCTCCGAGTTACTGCCGGATATCGGGAAAGAAAACGCTCCGCTGTGCAGTTTATTCTTCAGTCTCGGCTTTTGCCTTATGATGTCGCTTGACGTTGTCTTTTGACAACGTCAATCAAGGCGAAGCCTTGTATCTCATCCGCGCCCCGCGCGGTATATCATCCGCCGCAGGCGGTATCTAATCAACGCGTAGCGTTGTATATCATCCATTCCGCAGGAATGGTATCTCATCTGCGCAACGCGCAGTATATCATCCGCCGCAGGCGGTATCTTATCAACACGCAGCGTTGTATCATCTTCGTTTCGGAAAAACGGCATAAAAAAAGAGCGCTCCTATTGGAACG
>DCHY01000017.1 GCA_002315715.1 Clostridiales bacterium UBA1740
ATTCAATGATGGAGGTCGCAGCCGACATCTCCGTCATCTGCGGCGGTAAAGGCGGCGGACGTCCCGACTCCGCCATGAGCGGCGGCCGTGATCTTGACAAGATCGACGCGGCACTCAAGCGTGTCGAAGAAATTCTTTCGACACTGTAAACCATCTCAAAACAACAAAAACGGCTCCCGCAATCGGGAGTCGTTTTTTTGTTGTATTTTGCATAAAAACGTGAATAATGACTATTTTTGTTGTCAAATTGAAGATAAAAACTTTAAGAACGCGTCTCTGCCGGACTCTGTCGTCTTATAGACACCGGCGTCCTCGAGAACGCGGACGAAGGTCTTGCCGACCTCGGTTTTGAGGATATCCAAGACGTTTTCGGCGGTAAAGGTGTAATCGTTTTTGAACGCTTCAAACCACGCTTTGTGCTTTTCGATTTCGGGAATTTCGGCAAAATCGGCGCCGGCAAGAATCGCCTTTTCCATTAATGCCATTTCATTTTTCAAACGCGCGGGGAGCACCGCAAGTCCCATGACTTCGATAAGACCGATGTTTTCTTTTTTGATATTGTGATGCTCGGCGTGCGGATGATAAAGCCCGAGCGGATGCTCTTTCGTCGTCAGATTGTTGCGAAGCACCAAATCGAGTTCAAACTTCCCGTTTCGCATACGGGCAATCGGCGTTATCGTATTATGCATCTCGCCGTCGGTCTCGGCAAAAATCATGGCGTCGGGATCGGAATAGCCGCGCCAAGCGCGCAGAATTTTGTCTGCCAAATCCACGAGCGATTCTTTGTTTTCCCCCGCAAGGCGGATAACTGACAGCGGCCATTTGACAATGCCGCCCGACACGTCGGAGTACCCGGAAAAGGTCAAGGGAATCTCAATTGGCGCTTTTTCCATCGCGAAGGTGTACCGACCGCCCTGCATATGGTCGTGGGTGAGGATAGAACCGCCGACGATGGGAAGATCGGCGTTTTGACCGATGAAGTAATGCGGAAACGTCTCGACGAAATCAAGCGCTTTTCGGAAACTTTGGCGGTCGATTTTCATCGGAACGTGCCTCTCGGAGAGTGCGATACAATGTTCGTTGTAGTACACGTAGGGAGAATACTGCAAATACCAACGCTCGCCACCCATGGAAAGCGGTATCTGGCGCAGCGTTTGTCTTGCCGCCTGCAAAAGACTGCCGGCAAAGCCGACGTTTTCGTGGCAAAGTGCGCATTTGGGATACCCAGACTGCGGCGCCGATTTCGCGGCGGCAATCGCCCGCGGGTCTTTTTCCGGTTTTGACAGATTGACGGTGATGTCCATCTCGCCGTAGGCGGAGGGAGTTTTCCATTTCAAATCTTTGGCAATGCGGTCGGCACGGATGTAATTCGCGTCGATAGAAAGGCGGTAAAGATAATCCGTCGCGTCTTTGGGGTCTACGCCGTATTTCTCCTCAAAGCGACGGCACACGACCGAGGGCAAGGGAAGAACCGCCCCCATGACTTCGGTATCGAAAAGGTCACGCGCGACAATGCTGTCCGCCTCGATCAGTCCCTTTTCTTCGGCATAGGAAAGCACCGTCGACAAGATGTCACAAAGCGGCGCCTCAAGCGGCGGCACCTCGACGTCCTCGGTGATATGTAAAAGAGAATACAACCGATTTTTGATAAAAATGCGGTCCGCATCTTGGGTCCATTCTTTCGCTTCCGCATATGAACACAGCGCGGAAATTGCTTCGTATATGGTCATTATGTCTTCCTTTTGTAAAGAATTATTTTCATTTTTGCACATTGGCACGGATATGAACCTCGCCGGCGCAAAGATTTTTTCTCTCGCCGCTTGGAAGTTTTAAGAGAAGTTCGCCGTCGTCCGTCACGTCAAGTGCCTCGGCTTCATAAACGGATTTTCCGTCTAAGACTTCGACCGTCCGCCCGAGAACCAAACAGTTTTCGCGATACGTTTTTATCGTGTCGCCGCGATTTTGCAAAGCTTCTTGCAGATGGAAAAGGATGGAGGAGAGAATCTCCGTGCGGTCGGGAATTTTTCCCGTTTGCGCCTCAACCGAAGTGGCGATGTCGGCGATGTCGGCGTGTGCGCGAATGTCCGATAGGTTGATGCCGATCCCAATGACCGCGTAGCGGTATGCGCCGTTTTCGATTTCTCCTTCGGCGAGGATCCCGGCAACCTTTTTACCGTCTATAAACAGATCGTTGACCCATTTGATGGCGCACCTTACGCCTGCGACGTCGGCAAGCGCGCGCATCGCCGCCACGGCGGCGGCTACCGTCAAATGCACCTCGTCCGCTCTGCCTTGCGGATGACACAAAAACGAAACGTAAAGCCCGCCCATCGGTGACAAAAACGTGTGCCCGATGCGTCCTCTGCCCGCCGTTTGCCGGTCGGATAGAAAAACGGCGTCCCCCGCTCGTTCTTTGGCATACGCCTTGGCAAGGTCGTTCGTGGAAGTCGTCTCGGACAAGTGAAAAAGAGGGCAGGCATAGCCGTTTTTTAACCGTAAATATTCTTCCATAGCCACCCCCTTATTTTTTATTTATTGTATCACAAGCGTCGGTTTGTGTCAATCTTTATCACAGTTCGTCTTTATTTTTCATACAGTCATTTTACAACTGCGACACACGACGTTCATATTCCCATTGTATAATGTTCGACAGTGGTGTATAATAGAATCGATGCACACTATTTCATTTTTTACGGAGGCTCTTATGAAACGCACCCTATTATGCTTAGTTTTGCTTTTGGCTTTGTGCCTGTCGTCCTGCGGCCTTTACGATTTGTCCGATTATCTTGCAGCTTACCAAAACGGTTCGTCGACGGAAACGACATCCAACTCGCAATACATCACCGAGTCGGAACTGAAAGCCATGATCAACGAGGAAGTGGCAAAAGCCGCGAAGAATCTCACGATTGAAGAAGGCGACACCTACGACGTCACCGTCGAAGCTTCGGAATCCTTTGAACTCGTCGGCGCCTCTTCGGCGCTCTTGTCCACCGTTTCGATTGTCACGACGTTCCAAACGCAGCAATACGTTTTCTCCCGCTACGGCTATCAGTTGGTGGACGGTGACCCCGTTTCCTTTGCCGGATCCGGCGTCATTTACGACCTTGATAAAGTGACGGGTTCTGCCTATATCATCACCAACTACCACGTCGTTTACTATGCATCCGCCTTGACTTCCAACAAAATCAGTGACGATATCAACGTCTACCTCTACGGACAGGAAAGCAAACAGTACGCCATCCCCGCCACCTACGTCGGCGGCTCCATGTACTACGATATCGCCGTTTTGAAAGTCTCCAACAGTGACGTTCTGAAAGCCAGTCATGCCACCGAAGCCGTCATCGCCAACTCCGACGACGTCTCGGTTTTGGAAACCGCCATCGCCATCGGCAATCCCGAAGGTCTCGGCATCTCCGCAACGGTCGGTCATATCAACGTGGTCAGCGAATATATCTCCATGACGGCGGCAGACGAAAAAACGGCGCTCTCCATGCGTGTCATCCGTGTCGACACTGCCGTAAACGGCGGTAACTCCGGCGGCGGACTTTACAACAAAGACGGAGAACTCATCGGTATCGTCAACGCCAAACTCGCGGATTCTTCCGTCGATAACATCGGCTACGCCATTCCTTCCAACGTGGCTGTCTATGTCACGAAAAACATTCTCGACTACTGCGACGGCAAGGAAGAAGAACACCTCTACCGCTGTATGGTGGGTATCACGGTTGAAGCCGCCGCGTCCACGAGCGAACTCGATATGAAAACCGGCAAAGTGCATATCAAGGAAACCGTGAAGGTGTCCGACGTTTCTTCGACCGGCATTGCAAACGGCGTCCTCGCCGTCGGTGACGTCATTAAGTCCATCACGATTGACGGCAACACCTACAACGTCTCGAGAATCTTCCACGTCGTTGACAACATGCTCAACGCGAGAGTCGGTTCCTCGGTCGTCTTCCACGTTGAGAGAAACGGTGAAAGCCTTGACGTTCCCATCGCCATTACCGCATCCGCCCTCACTCAGTATTGATGTGCCATCAATAACAATCCCCCCGTAGAACGGGGGGTATT
>DCHY01000025.1 GCA_002315715.1 Clostridiales bacterium UBA1740
TATTTGGTCTGAGTGACAAGACTTGAACTTGCGGCCTCTACCACCCCAAGGTAGCGCGCTACCAACTGCGCTACACCCAGATCTTTTGCAGTTTGCTTGCTCGGAGACGGCTCATTTTGCGGCACGCAAAGCGTGCGCGGAGCGTGTGCAAAGCGTGCGCGGAGCGCGGGGTTCTCCAAAGCAAATGTAATTATAACATGGGAAACGGCAAATGTCAAGATGTTTTCATAGGTTTTTTAAGAGAATGTGAAGATTACAAAAGCGGCGCTTCGCGGCGCGAGGGAGGGCAAAAGCCCTTGGGATTTGCTTTGGGAAATTTGGCGTCTGTATCCTTCTGTATCCTTTTCTAAATAAATAGGAAAGAAAAATCCGAAGGCGGAAGGCCTTCGGATTTTGGTTTTTTGATATCAGAAGAGATTGATTTCAAACGGCTGAATGGATTCCGGCAGATAGCCACGCGCCAAATCCAAATATTCGGTAAAACCGTACTGCTCGATGATAGGATCGAGAGCCGTCGTCATGACGCAACCGCCGGCGATGATCAGCAAGAGAATCAAAATGAAGAAGAATACGCCGAATACCTTCTTGGCTCTCTTCTTGTTCTTGCGACGTTTGACAAGATTTCTGGCTTTCTTCAAGTAAGCAGAAATCGGGTCTTTCTGCGCATTGAGTTTCTTTGCAAAATCCAAAACCCAACGGATGTCGGCTTTCTGAATTACGTTGCCTCTCTTCATCTGGATAGAGTCGTGAACAAGCGTGTTGCGCAATTCTCTATACTGGTTCAGCACCTGCAACGTTTCGTTTCTCTCAGGCGCAAAACGGGCTCTGTCAAGTCTGTCGATGTATTCGGTTACACCGCCGGACGAAAGGCCGAACTTTTTACCGCATGCGTTGTCGAGCTGAGCGTATGCTTCAACGAATTTTTCATTCAGTTTCTTTCCCATATTTCCACCTCAAGATTATTATTCAAGATTATTATACAATATGGTTTTGCCAAATGCAATAGTTTTTTCGCTTTTTTCAAAAGTTTTTTATGAAAGTTGTACGGAACGATTTTTAGGTGATTCTATAAAGAATCAAGGAAAACGCCCTGCCGCTTTGGGTTTGGTTTGCACTCTTTTGCCGGAATAGGCTTGATTTAGAGGCAAAAAAGTGGTATACTCAAGGAAAAGGAGGGCGAAAAATGGACGAAAACAAGATGCAAACCGGCGACGTTTCCTTGGTGAACAAGGACAGTCGGCTCTATCGATTTTTGGACAACTTTTGGTACCATTACAAGTGGCCGACCGTGATCGTTTTTGTGCTCGTGTTGTTTCTCACCGTTTCGGTCGTGCAATGCGCGAAAAAACAAAAGTACGATTTGTACGTGCTGTACGCCGGCGGACACGAGGTTTCCTCCGTGACGGAAAACACCGTCATGTCGGAGCGAGAGTCCATCATGACGTCGCTTTCCTCTTACGCCGTCGACCGCGACGGCAACGGGCAAAAGGACGTTGCCTTTGAAGCCCTTTACGTTTTGACGATGGATGAGGCATCAAAGACCGAGGACGTCAACGTTTCCCGTCTGTCGGAAGACACCGACACGCTCTATTCCGAAATGCTGTATAGCAACTATTACGTCTGCTTTTTGTCGGAAAATGTATATAAAAGTTATCAAAATCAATCGCTTTTTGTAAAACTCGCAGAATATACCGACAATACGTCGCTTGAATACGTCGACGAATACGCCGTCAAACTCTCCTCCCTTTCCATCGCTTCCAAGCCGAGATTTGACGCGCTGCCGGAAGACACGGTGCTTGTCATGCGCGGGCTCAGTGAGGTAGCGCAAAAGACGAACGGCAAGCAAAACGCCGCGGTTTACGAGGCGGCGGAGGCGGCGCTTCGCGCCCTTTTGCAATAACGGGACTGGAAAAGACGGCATCAAAAAAAGTCTTTACTTTCCTGCCGTCTTATGATACAATATGTGGGATATTATGAAGAAAGGTGCCAAATATGATCGTAGCACTCGAAGAATCCAAAAGAAAGCTCGTCGCTCTCGATGACGTAGTCAAAGAGCTCGGGAACCAGCTCGCCATCGAAGAAGCCAAAGAACGCGCGGCAGACCTCGAAAAGGAAACCCTCGTCGAGAACTTTTGGGACGATGCCGAAAAATCCTCTCGCAAGCTGCAGCAGATTAAGCAGCTCAAGGACTGTGTCGAGAGTTATGAAGAACTTGTCAAGAAGCTGGAAGACACCCTCGTTCTTTGCGAAATGGCGATTGAAGAAAACGACGAAAGTTCCGTTGAGGAAGTCGTCAAAGAGACCGCGTTTATCGAATCCGAAGCCGAAAGAAAGCGCATCGAAAGTCTTCTTTCCGGTCAATACGACAAGAACAACGCCATTCTCTCCTTCCACCCCGGTGCCGGCGGTACCGAAGCGCAGGATTGGGCTTCTATGCTCTACCGCATGTACACGAGATGGGGCGAAAAACACGGCTACAACGTGAAACTCATCGACTGGCTGGACGGCGACGAAGCCGGACTCAAGTCGGCGACTATTATGATTGAAGGCTTAAACGCATACGGTTATCTCAAGAGCGAAAACGGCGTTCACCGTCTTGTCCGCATCTCGCCTTTTGACGCTTCGGGCAGACGTCACACGTCCTTTGCCTCCGTCGAGGTCATGCCGGAATTCAACGACGACAACAACATCGTGATTCGTGACGAAGATATCGAAGTCACGGCACACAGATCGAGCGGCGCCGGCGGTCAGCACATCAACAAGACCGACTCCGCGATTCGTATCGTGCACAAACCGACGGGTATCGTCGTCGGTTGTCAGACCGAACGCTCGCAGCTTCAGAACAAAGAAACCGCGATGAAAATGCTGAAAGCCAAGCTCATGGAAATCAAGATTCGCGAGAACCTCGAGCGCATCGAAGACATCCAGGGCAACAAAGCCAACATCGAATGGGGCAGCCAGATTCGCAGCTACGTCTTTATGCCGTACACCCTTGCCAAAGACACCCGTACGGGGTATGAAGACGGCAACATCGATTCCGTTATGGACGGCGAAATCGACGGATTTATCAACGCGTATCTCAAAGATTTGTCAAAGAGTGAGAAATAATATTGGAAGCAAAAAGAGCGCCTCGAAAGAGGCGCTCTTTTCTTATAGTTCGATGGAATACCCATCGCCGATGACGAAGACGGGATAGAGGGGGGCGAGGTCTTCTTTGACCTTTTCCATCATCTCGTCGGTGTTGCGGCGGGGGTTGCGGTGCTGGATGATGAGGCGCTTGGTTTTGGTGGCGCGGAAGTGCGCCATCACCGGCTCGCCGGTCAAGACGCTGTGCGCGGCTTCCACGACGACGAGGTCGAAGGGGGTGTCGGTTTGCTCAAGCACGGCGGGGTAGTCTGGCATATCCTTATGCAGGTCGCCCGAGAAGAGGACTTTTTTGCCCTCGGCTTCGAGAAGGAAGGCGTGAGAGTGGGGCACGTACGGCTCCACGGGGATGGCGGTGACCTTCAAAACGCCGTCGTCAAAGATGACGTCGCCGTCGGGTTTGGCGTCTTGATAGAGGTGATAGTGAAGTCTTTCGCTGTCTTGGCTCTCGATTTTGCCGTCGTAGAGAAAATCGTACATTTTGGCAATCGGAACGCCCTCGGGATGATAGACGTCAATCGATACGTTTTGAAAGCGGAAACCCTCGACGAGGGACGAAAGGTCAACGAGTCCCAAAAAGTGGTCGTGGTGGGGGTGAGTGATAAAGATGGCACGAATACCCGAAAAGGGGATATCATAATTTTGAAGGAGAGTGCCGAGCGGCGCACCGGCGTCGATGACGTAGTGACGCTCGCCGATCGAAACGACGGCGGTGGCGCAAAAAGCGTTCTTCTCCGTCATACCGTGAGAGGTGCCCAAAAACGTGATTTTCATAAAATGCCTTTCCTTGGAGGTTGGATGAAACCTATATTGTTTGTTGCCGGAACGCGTCCGGAATTGTTGAAAATATTGCCCGTTGTGGATGCTTTGCGAAATGAAAATCCGAGTTTTTGCAAACTATATTTTACAAATCAGCACGATTTTATGGCAAAATGCGTGTTTCGCGATTTTCAAATGCAGGCGGATTATGTGGAAAAAATGCCGCGCGGCGGTGAGTTATCCTTGCGATACGAAAGGTTGTTTTCCCGTTGTCGGCGTTTTATCGGCAAGGGAGATTATGCCGCCGTTTGCGTCCAAGGGGACACGCTTTCCGCTTTTGTCGGTGCCCTATCGGGATTTCTGTTGGGGCTTCCTGTCTGCCATATCGAGGCAGGTCTT
The DNA here is from genome assembly GCA_002315715.1 of Clostridiales bacterium UBA1740. Taxonomy (GTDB): domain Bacteria; phylum Bacillota; class Clostridia; order Oscillospirales; family CAG-272; genus UBA1740. The sequence continues at coordinate 4,303 of DCHY01000025.1, forward strand.
CGCACGTACGTGCCGCGCTCACCGTTTCCCGAAGAGATGAACAGACGTGCCGTCACCGCCATGGCGGACTTTCATTTTTGTTCTACCGAGTCGGCGCGCGACAATCTTCTGCGGGAGGGGGTTGACCCCCAAACGGTTGCCACCGTCGGGAATACGGGAGAAGACGCTTTGCGGCGTTTTTCGGGGTGTCCTTTGCCGTTTCCCAAGACGGGAAAACCGCGGATTCTTTTAACGCTTCACCGTCGGGAAAACTCCGACGAGGATTTTCGACGGTTGCTGTCGGCGTTGGCCAACGGAACCGCGCGCGGTGCGTACGAGGTGATTTTCCCGGTGCACGGCAGTCCGCGCATGGGAGCAATCGCCGCCGCTTTTGCCAAGACCGACGGGTTTCGTTTTACACCGCCGCTCTCGCCGGCTTTGTTTTATCCGACGCTTTGCAGTGCCGACCTCGTTTTGACCGATTCGGGCGGCGTGTCGGAAGAAAGTGCCGTGCTCGGTATTCCGACGCTCGTTTTTCGCCGAGAAACCGAAAGGACGCAGGAACTGTCACACGGTCGGTTGTCTCTTTTTGACCGAGAAAAGGATTTTGTGGAGGAAATACGACGCGGTTTTTCCCTTCCCCGGCATGCGCCGCGTTTTCACCTGCCGTCTCCCTCCGCCGCCGTTGCCAAACGGCTGACGGCGCGTTTCTTTCCATAACTAATAATAAATCAAACGTCTTCCTTCTTGCCTTTGGCAAGCGAAAGATAAATGAGAAGTACCGAGATATCGGCGGGATTGACGCCGCTGATGCGGGACGCCTGTCCGATATTGAGTGGGCGTATTTTTTCGAGTTTTTCGACGGCTTCCAGACGAAGTCCCGTAATTTGTTTGTAATCGATGTCGGAGGGAAGACGTTTTTCTTCCAATTTCTTTTGGCGTTCTGCCTCTTCCCGTTCGCGCTTGATATAGCCTTCGTATTTGATTTCGACTTCCACCGTCATGCGGACGGCGCGCGAAAGCGGCGTGCGTTCGCGGTCGATCGGGGCGAGGGCGTCGTAGGTCATCTCGGGACGGCGCAAAAGTTCCGACAGACGGGCGCCCGTCGTAATCGGCGCCGAACCGAGGGACGAAAGAAGGTCGTTGACTTGCTTCGTCGGCGGAATAACGGTTTTCGTCAAACGCGCCACTTCGTTTTCAATGGCGGTGCGTTTTTCTTCGAACTTGGCAAAGCGGGCGTCGTCCACGAGACCGACACGGTGGCCGATCGGCGTCAGACGCAAGTCGGCGTTATCCTGTCTTAAGAGCAAGCGATACTCGCTGCGCGAAGTCATAATACGGTAGGGTTCCTCGGTCCCTTTGGTGACGAGATCGTCAATCAAAGTGCCGATGTAGGAGGAATCGCGGCTGAGCGTCATCGGCTCTTTGCCGAGCACCGAAAGGGCGGCGTTGATGCCTGCCACAAGCCCCTGCGCCGCGGCTTCTTCATAGCCGGACGTGCCGTTAAATTGACCGGCTCCGTAGAGTCCGTGCACTTTTTTGAACGCTAAAGTTGGCAAAAGTTCGGTAGGATCGGTGCAATCGTACTCGATGGCGTAGGCGTAACGCATGATTTCGGCATCTTCAAAGCCGTCGAGCGTTGAGAGCATTTCTCTTTGAATATCCGTCGGCATGGAGGTCGAAAAACCCTGAATATACATCTCGTCGGTCGTAGCGCCGCACGGCTCGATGAAGAGTTGGTGGCGTGGCTTGTCGGCAAAGCGGACGAGCTTGGTTTCGATGGACGGGCAATAGCGGGGGCCGGTGCCGACGATGTTGCCGGAATACATGGCGCTTTTGTCGAGGTTGTCGAGAATGACTTTATGGGTGTTCCCGTTGGTATATACGATGTGGCAAGGTGTTTGCGTTATGCCTTCGAGATACTCCTCGGGGGTTCTCGCCGAGTACGGCAAAGCCGGCGTTTCACCCTCTTGCTTTTCGAGTTTTTCAAAATGAATGGAACGGCGATTGACGCGCGCCGGGGTGCCGGTCTTAAAACGCATGGTGCGCACGCCGAGTTTGCGAAGTGAGTCGGCAAGCCCCTTGGCAGGGAGCATCCCGTCGGGACCGGAAGAAAAGACCTTGTCGCCGACGAACACGGTGCTGTCAAGATAGGTGCCGGAGGCGATGACGACGCGTTCCGCCTCAAAGACGTCTCCCATGGCGGTCAAAACACCGCGGATTTTGACACCGTCGCCGTCCGGCTCGGTCAAGAGGTCCACGACTTCCGCCTGTATTAAGCGCAGGTTTTCCTGTTTTTCGACGGTGCGTTTCATCTCGGTGCGGTAGAGGGCACGGTCTGCCTGCACGCGCTTGGCGTGAACGGCGGCGCCTTTGCCGAGATTGAGGGTGCGCGATTGCATCGTCACTTTGTCGGCAGCGTAACCCATTTCGCCGCCGAGAGCGTCAATTTCATAGACGAGGTGGCCTTTGCCGCTGCCGCCGATAGACGGGTTGCAGGGCATGTTGCCGACGGCGTCAAGATTCATGGTGAAAAGAACGGTATCGACACCCATGCGTGCCGAAGCGAGCGCCGCTTCTATGCCGGCGTGACCGGAACCGATGACCGCTACTTGTGTTTTTTTCTCTGTCATAGTGATTCCTTAAAATTCGATTCTGTCAATGGAGACGGCAACCTTTTTGTCGGTGTCGAGGACGATCAAAACGCCCTGTGCCCTGACCTGCCCTTTGGCGGCGGAAAACGGATAAGACAAGTGGGTGCGCATACGCTCCACAACTCCCTTCGGCTCCATGCCGAGAATGCCGCCCGTCTCGCCGCACATACCGATGTCGGTGACGTATGCGGTGCCGCGAGGCAACAGACAAGCGTCGGCGGTGGGCACGTGGGTGTGGGTGCCGAAAACCGCCTGTATCTTTCCGTCAAAAGCGTAGCCGACGGCGAGTTTTTCGCCCGTCGCTTCGGCATGAAAATCCATGACGGCAAGGTCGTATTTTCCTTCTTCGCGCTTCAAGATCTTATCGACGGCGGTGAAAGGAGAGTCCAAAACCGGCTCGATATGTACCTGTCCCATGGCGTTGATGACAAGCAAACGATAGCCGCAAACGTCACAAACGGCATAGCCGTGTCCCGGCACGTCGGTCGGAAAATTGCAGGGGCGAAGCACGTTTTTTTCCTTATCCATATAAGAAAACGCCGATAGATTCCGCATGGTGTGATTGCCGCCGGTTATAACGTCGGCACCTGCCGCCAGCATCTCTTTTGCCTGCTCTTCTTTCATGCTGTAGACGAGAGAGGCGTTCTCTCCGTTGACGATACAAAAGTCCACGGCGTTTTCGCGGCGAAACGCCCAAAGGTTTTGCGAAAGATGGGAAACGCCGCCGGGACTCGTCACGTCACCTATTGCCAAAATGCGAATTTTCATACGTACTCTTTCTATCCAAAACGGGGGAGACTTGCGACAAGCCTCCCCCGTTTCGGAGCGGGCGGTTCGCCCGATTTGTTATTTTGCGTAATCTACGGCGCGGTTCTCGCGAATCACGCTGACTTTGATCTGACCGGGATAGTTGAGTTCTCCCTCGATCTTGGCGGCAATATCGTGTGCCAAAATCGTCATCTTGTCGTCGTCAATCACTTCGGGTTTTACCATGACGCGGACTTCGCGGCCTGCCTGGATGGCAAAGGCTTTGTCAACGCCCTCAAAGTCGGAAGAAACCTCTTCGAGTTTCTGCAAACGTTTGATGTAGTTTTCAACGTCCTCACGGCGGGCACCGGGACGGGCTGCGCTGATGGCGTCGGCTGCCTGGATGATGAAGTCCAAAACGCTGACGGCATCCACGTCGCCGTGGTGCGCCTCGATGGCGTGAACGATTTCTTTGGATTCGTGATACTTATTGGCGATTTCCACACCGAGTTGGATGTGGGAACCTTCCTGCTCTGCCGTTACGGATTTACCGATATCGTGAAGAAGACCGGCACGGCGCGCCGCCGTCACGTCCTCGCCCATTTCATCGGCGATAACGCCGGCAAGAAGCGAAACTTCAACCGAGTGGCGAAGGGCGTTCTGACCGAACGACGTACGGTATTTCATTCTGCCGAGCAAACGGATTTCCTCGGGATGCAGACCGTGAACGCCGGTTTCAAATACGGCGCGTTCGCCTGCCTGTTTGGTAACGGCTTCGACTTCCTTACGGGCTTTTTCCACCATTTCCTCAATGCGGGCGGGGTGAATTCTGCCGTCGGAAATCAATTTTTCAAGGGCAATTCTCGCGGTTTCACGGCGAATCGGGTCAAAGCCGGAAACGGTGATGACGTCGGGCGTGTCGTCGATGATGAGTTCCACGCCGGTCAGGTTTTCGATGGTGCGGATGTTTCTTCCCTCTCGGCCGATGATACGGCCCTTCATTTCGTCGCTGGGAATCTGAACGACGGAAATCGCCACTTCGCTGACGTGGTCGGCGGCGCAACGCTGAATTGCCAAAGACAGAATGTCTTTCGCCTTGGCGTCGGCATCTTCCTTGAACTGTTCTTCGTATTCCGCAATTTTCAGTGCGGTTTCATGTTTGAGTTGCTCGTCCAGACGCGAAACGAGTTCCGCTTTGGCTTCTTCTGCCGTGATGCCGGCAATTTCCTGGAGTTTGACGAACTGTTGATCCAAAAGGATCTGCGTCTTTTCCTTCAGCGCCTCCACTTCTTCATACTTCTGACCGAGTGCGGCTTCTTTGCGTTCCAAACCCTCGATTTTCGCATCGACGGTTTCTTCTTTGTGTGCCAATCTCTGTTCCTGATGCGCGACTTCGCGTCTGCGCTCTTTCACGTCGATATCGGCTTCTTTTTTCATCTGGAAAATTTCTTCTTTTGCCGAGATGAGCGCTTCTTTTTTCGCGCTTTCGGCGCTCTTGATGGCGTCTTCCAAAATGCGGTTTGCTTGGTCCTTGGCAGAGCCCAAGTGACCTTCTGCGGATTTCTTAAAAATCACAATGCCGACAGCGGCGCCGCCAACCAAGGCAACGGCAATCAGCACGAGTGCTAACCATAACTCCATACGGTTCTCCTTTCATAGAATAGCATATCTTGCTTTTTCGAAAATTTTAATATATGAATCTGCCTCCGCTTGACCCTGCGGCGGCATGTACCATACATACGTAAATATTATAAGGTAAAATTAAAATAAAGTCAAGGGCTATCTGTATCTAAGTGTTGACATTTTGTAAATTATTATGACGTCACTGTCGCGAAAAGCCCGTTTTTGTCGATAAAAAGGAAGAACGGCAAGCGCCGTTCTTCCCATCCGTCAAATATTGACTCTGTTTTCGATTTCATAGAGTTTCTGCATTCTCGCACGTTTGCCGGCGGCAACGTCGTGCATTTCCTCGAGTTCCTCTTGCGAGAAGCCCTCAAGGTCGCCCTCTTTGAGACGGTTTTTGTAAATGCGGTCGAGAATCAAGGCAAAGCGAATATCCTTGGCTTTAATTCTGCCGTGGCGTTCGCAGATAACGATGTTGGAGTGTCCTTCGAGCAGGCAATCCACCGCGAACGCACCCATTTCGGTTGCCATTACGCGGTCGCGCAGGTTGGGGTTTCCGCCTCTGACGATATGCGCCAAACGGATAAAGCGGGTTTCAATGCCCGTTTCCTTATCGATTCTCTCGGCGAGAGCCGGTCCGTAATCGGCGCCCATGCCTTCCGAAACGATGACGATGAAGTTTCGTTTTCCGAGGGCGCGGGAGAGTTGCATTTTGTTGAGAAGGGCATCCTGGTCAAAGGGAAATTCGGGAATGACGGCGGCGGTAGCACCCGAGGCAATGGCAGTGGAAAGGGCAATATCGCCGGCGTCGCGTCCCATGACTTCAACGACGTTGCATCTCGCGTGAGATTCGCCGGTGTCGCGGAGTTTATCGACGTTGTCGATAACGGTGTTCATCGCCGTATCGTAACCGATAGCGTTGTCGGTCGCGGTGATGTCGTTGTCAATGGTGCAGGGAATACCGACGCAGGGAATGCCGCGCATGGAAAGGTCGGTCGCGCCTCTGAACGTACCGTCTCCGCCGAGCGCCACGATGCCGTCGATGTGATATTTCTCACAGGTGGCGATGGCTTTTTTCATACCCTCTTCGGTTTTGAACTCGGGGCAACGGGCGGAATAGAGCATCGTGCCGCCTTTGTTGATGGTGTTGGACACGTCACGGAGGGAAAGCGGTGCGACGTCTCCGTCAATCAAGCCTTGGTATCCGCGATATATAGCCATAACCTCAATGCCTTTGGAAAGCGCGGCACGGGTAACGGCACGAATGGCGGCGTTCATGCCGGGAGCGTCGCCGCCGGATGTCAAAACGCCGATTCTTCTGAATGTTTTCATAACTGTCTCCTGTTTTTGCAATATACGATGATTATACACCAAATTTCCCTCTTTTACAAGAAAAAAGTCTTTATTTTTTGAGAAGAAATCGTTATTTTTTTGTCAATCTCCGTGCAAACCGGAAAAATCACCGTTTTTCTATCACAAGAGGCGGAGAAACCGAGAAAAATCCGTCGAGCGCATTGACAAAAAAGGGGCTATGTGCTACAATTGATAAAAACACTTGAGAAAGAAAGCATGTTATGGATATTGCTATCATTGCCGATGACAACAAAAAAGAACTCATGACGCAATTCTGCATTGCCTATTGCGGCATCCTTTCTCGTCATCACATCTGTGCCACGCACATTACCGGCACCTACATCGCCGATGCGACCGGTCTTGACATAGAAACCTTCCTCTCGGGACACTCGGGCACCGAGCAGATTGCCTCGTTGATTTCCTACAACGAAATCGACCTGCTTCTCTACTTCCGCAATACCGATCCCGCGGACGTTCCGTCCGAGGCGGAAATCAGCATTCTCCGTCTGTGCGACACCTACAACATTCCCGTCGCCACCAATATTGCCACGGCGGAAGCGCTTGTCATGGCCCTTGACCGCGGAGAGCTGAACTGGCGCGAATTCGTCAATCCGCAAAGCGCATACAATAAAAGGAAAAAGCAGTAAGACAGCGGGGATACGTTTTGACGCATCCCCTTTTTACTTTTTCGGAAAGGATATGCCATGGGCGTTGTTTACGACAGAAACCTCACGATACGTTCCGTCATCGAAAATCTATCCGACGTCGGACTTCCCGAAGGTGAACCCGAAATCACCGAAGTAAAAGTGCCGGGGCTTATTACGGTCAAAGACGCCTGCCTCCTTATCACCTACCGTGAAAACACCGAAGGCGGCGCCGTTTTTTCCACCGTCAAAATCGAAGATGACACGGTTTCCGTCCAAAGACGGGGTGCCATCAGTTTCGATATGCATTTCGGCGAGGCGGACGAATGCGGTATTTACCGCATCGAACCCTACGCCTTCGATTATCAGCTCCACACCCTCAAAATCCGCAAAGAATTCGAAAGAGCTGTGGGCAAACTCGATATCTTTTACGAACTGCGAATCGGCGGGGCTCAAAAGAAAGTATGTTTTTCACTTTGCGCGGAGGCCAAATAACGTGGAAGTGAAAGAACTGAAAGCGCGCATCGGTCAAGGCGGTTTTTGTTACCTCTTTACCGGCGACGAAGATTACTTAAAACGGTTTTACGTCAAAGAACTTGCCAAAGGGCTGTTTGACGAATCCATGGCGTCGTTTCTCGAAACACGCTTTGACGGGGCGGACATCGATCTGCCGGCACTTGCCGACGCGGTGCGCACGCCGCCTTTCATGGGAGAAAACAAGCTCGTCGTTTGGAAATACGCGGACTTTACGAAAATGGACGTCAAGACCAAAAAGGACCTTTGCGCTTTGCTCGAAAACCGCGATGAATACCCCTTCACCACCTTGGTGTTTTTGACCACTTCGGACGGGTTTCCTGCCGGAAACTTGCCGAAAATGAAAAGTAAACTTTACAAAGAGTTTGAAAATCTCCTGGATATCGTCGTTTTTGACACGCCGAAGGATACCGAAATTCTCGGTTGGCTCAAGCGGCATTTTGACGCTGAAAAAGTGACGGTAACGCCGAATCTTCTCCGTTTGCTTCTTGACAGATGCGGCAATTCCATGGACGTTTTGTCGAACGAAGTCGCGAAACTTTGTTATTACGTCAAAGAGAACAACAGAAACGCGCTGACAGAGGAAGATGTCGAAAAAGTCGCAACCCCGACCGAAGCCTGTGACGCCTTTGCCCTCTCCAACGCGATATTGTCGGCAGACAAGACGCTGGCTTTGCGGGCGCTTGCCGAGCGACGCGCCGCGCGGGACGATCCCTCTTTGGTGCTCGGCATGCTGACGCGAATCTACACCGACCTTTGCGCCGTCTGTTCCCTTCTTGCGGAAGGAGTCAACACCGACGACTGTGCAAAAGTTTTGAATATGAACGCCTATAAAGCAAAGCTTTATGCGTCGGCAGGACGCAAACTCGGTAAAGCACGCCTCGACGCCGCCGTCTTTGCGCTTTGCGGCATAGATGCCGATATGAAATTCGGCGCCCGCGACGGCTACGCCGCCCTTGATATGTTTATTGTGGAATACGTTTAAGGAGACTCGTATGAAAAGAATACTCGCAACTCTGCTCGTTTGTGCTCTCTTGATGAGCGCACTGCTGTCGCTGACGTCCTGCGGCGATGCATCGGATTCCAACTTCGTGGAAATCAAAATCAAAGATTACGGAACCGTCGTCATCGAGGTGTATCCCGACGTGGCGCCCGAAACCGTTGCCAATTTTCTTGCTCTCGTGGATGAAGGATTTTATAACGGCTTGACGTTCCACCGCATTTACCCCGGCTTTATGATTCAAGGCGGAGACCCGAGCGGTGACGGCACCGGCGGTTCCCCCAATACCATCAAAGGCGAGTTTTCCGCCAACGGCTTTGAAAACAATCTGTCGCATCAGCGCGGCGTCGTTTCCATGGCGCGATCCGATGACTACGACTCGGCTTCCTCTCAGTTCTTTATCTGCGTGGACGACGCGTCCGCTTCCCTCGACGGCAACTACGCCGCTTTCGGCGAGGTGGTGGAAGGGATGGACGCGGTGGATAAAATCGTCAATTACGTTTCGAGCAATCCCTACGTTCTTTCCGGTTATTCTTCTTATTTTGCCAACTATTACAATTATTTTCAAAATCTTTCCAAGGACGAATTGGCTCAGACGATGGTGTATTTGACCAACGGTGCCGTTTTGTCCGAATATCAGCCGAAAATCACATCGGCAAAGCGCGTGAAACGCTAAAAGGAGTCCTATGAATCACGTATTTGTTCCCGAAAACTATAAGGCGGCGCTCGACGTGTACGACACGCAGAAAGCCATTTCCTTTATCAAACGCACCTTCCAAGACCGTCTTGCCGCCGCGCTGCACCTCAAGCGTGTTTCCGCGCCGCTGTTCGTTACCAAGGAATCGGGTCTTAACGACGACTTAAACGGTTTCGAGCGTCCCGTTTCGTTTGACATTCCTGCCGTAGGCAGAGAAGCCGCCGTCGTGCACTCTCTTGCCAAGTGGAAGCGTATGGCTCTGAAAAAATACCGTTTTTACGTCGGCAACGGCCTTTACACCGACATGAACGCCATTCGCCGTGACGAAGAACTCGACAACATTCACTCGATTTACGTGGACCAGTGGGACTGGGAAAAAGTCATCACCAAAGAAGACAGAACCCTTGACACTCTCAAAGAGACCGCGCAGAAAATCGTGGACGTCATCTGCGATACCATGGACCTTTTGCGCGTGGATTTTCCCACTCTTCCGACGCACATTTCAAGAAAAATGGTTGCCGTAACGACCGAAGAATTAAGACAGATGTATCCCGACAAAACCGCAAAAGAGCGTGAAGACGCCTTTTTGAAGGAAAACAAAACCGCCTTGATTATGCAAATCGGCGGCAAACTCGGCGACGGAAAGCCGCACGACGGCCGTGCTCCCGACTACGACGATTGGGCCCTCAACGGCGATATCCTTTTCTATAATGAAGTATTGGGCCGCGCTTTTGAAATTTCCTCGATGGGTGTCAGAGTGGACGAAGAATCCCTCGCCCGTCAGTTGAAACTTGCCGGCTGTGAAAATCGCCGCGATTTGCCTTTCCACAAAATGCTCTTGAACGGCGAGTTGCCACTCACCATCGGCGGCGGTATCGGTCAGTCGCGTCTTTGTATGCTGATGCTTGGCTGTGCCCACATCGGCGAAGTACAATCCAGCCTTTGGGACGACGAAACGATTCGCGTTTGCGCCGAGGCGGGGATTCCTCTCTTGTAAGCAAAAAGGCGATGCCGCTTGGCATCGCCTTTTATTCGTCTTTTTTGCCGTCGTCTTTTTTCTTGCGAAGGTTGGCAAGGACTTCGCGCAAGCCGTGAAGTTCGTTGTCATATCGGCGCGACTTCATGGTTGGGAAAGCGGCGATAATACGGCGGCGGAAAACGTTGGTTTTTTCTGCCGCTTTTTTGTAAATGTCTTCAACTTTGGCGGTGCCGTTGCAAACGCCTTTGCCCACGGCATCACTGCCGGCACGGTAAACCGCCGCCGTTTTTTGCAGGAGTTTCAACTCGCTGCCCATGCCGATTGCCGCCATGGTGGAAACCGTCAAATCCACGGCAAACACCGACATAAAAACGATTTCCAACACCGTCAAAAACGTTTCGGGAATCAAGGCGCAGAGAAAATCGAGAAGCGGAAACAGCAATAGTGCGATCGCCACGCCGAGCAAGCCCCACGCCACCGAGAAGCGCAGGCAGATATAACCGCCGAGGTTGCACTTTTCTTTGGAATAATCCCACCACTTCGTGTGGAAAATCACGTCCAAAAGAAAGCCAGTGACGAGTTCCAATACCGTCGGCAACAGAAAAGCGACGGCGATAAGCAAAAAGAGGTTGTTGTCAAAAAACGACAAAACGGTATGTATGAAGGCGATGCCGAGTCCGTATATCGGACATACGGGGCCGTTGTTGTAACCGCGGTTGACGAAGCGGTGCATCTTCACCATGTGAAAGACGACTTCCAACACCCAACCGAGGAAAGAAAAAAGCAAAAAGAAAAAGACAAATTCTTTGAGCATGGTTTCTCCTTTCGGTGTCGTTGCCGCGTGAAAGATCTACCTTTTCCGGCAACGATATTATTATACTCAAAAGAAAGAAAAAATGCAAGCGTTGAAACCGTCAAGAAAGAATTAACCTTTTTTTTGAAATCTCTTGACAAACCCCTTGTGCTTTGATATAATATAATGCGTTCCAAAGATGCACCCTTAGCTCAGTTGGTAGAGCAACTGACTCTTAATCAGTGGGTCCAGGGTTCGAGTCCCTGAGGGTGCACCA
>DCHY01000021.1:0-25017 GCA_002315715.1 Clostridiales bacterium UBA1740
GGAATAGCGAAACGCAGTGGAGCGTCAGCTTCGGCCTGCCGAAAGTCGTAGTTTTAGTAAAAAAATAAGAAGCACCTTACAAGAAAGCGCTTCTTTGGCCTACCCGAAAGGATTTGAACCTTCGGCCTACAGAGTCGGAGTCTGTCGCTCTATCCAGCTGGGCTACGGGTAGATTTGCGCTGTATTTGAACAGCGCGTTTATTCTATCATTTTATCAAAGACTTGTCAAGAAAAAAGCAAAAGAACCTGATTATTCTTCCAATATTTTTACGTTTCTTTCGACAACGGCACGTCCGCGCCAAGCAAAGGCACGGCGGGCAAACGCTTCGTCGTCCATGGCGTCAAGCACGGGGCGGCTGAGTGCGGGCAGGCGCTCTTGATAGAAGAAAGGAATCGGCGTCTTTTCGGGGTGGCGGTTGTGCGGACAGTGACATTGGCACTCGTCGCATCCCCAAACCGTGCGGTACGCTTTCATAAGCGCGACTTCGTCCTCGGTGAGCGTGCCTTTTCTTTGAGTGATGGCGGAGAGACAATCCGCCCCTTCACCGCGCAAAATGCCGGTCGGGCAGTGCACTTTGCAGGCGCCGCAGTTCTCACACGAGCGAATCTCCACAGTCGGTGTCAGACCGAGTTCTTCCGGGGCGACGTCCGTCAGAATATCCGCAATAAAAACGTAGGAGCCGTATTTTTCGTTGATGAGAAGCCCGTTGTCGCCGGCGATGCCGAGTCCTGCCGTGAGGGCAGCGCGTCGTTCATCCAGCGGCGAATGGTCGCCGAATACCGAAAAATGCGCGCCCGGGAAAAGACTTTCAAGACCCGCCGTCAAACGTCCGCCGATTTGTGCAATGCCGAGATGGTAATCAAGCGACGCGGCGTAACGGGATAGGTTTTCGGTTTCACCCGTGTAGTAGGGAAGAAGAAACAACAAAACGCTCTTGGGAACAAAGCCAAGCCCGTCCAAAAGATGCGTCTTCGTCGTCACGACCTCGGAAAAGGGCAAAACGGCACGGTATTCGATATATTCTTTCGTAAACAGTTTTTCAATCGACGTTTGCATACAGTCACCTCTGTTATATTGTAACCGAAAAAAGGCTGTCTTGCAACCCCTTTTTATGGCTTGACTTTTTCCTTTTGATGGGCTATAATAAGAGAACGATTACGGCTTTTCTTCGGAAAAGCATTTTTTATGTGAGAATCCAACATGCAGATTAAATTATCCGACCATTTTACCGCGAAAAAACTGTTGCGCTTTACGTTGCCGTCCATGGTGATGATGATTTTTACGTCCATCTACGGCATGGTGGACGGTTATTTCGTTTCCAATTACGCCGGCGAAGCCCCCTTTGCCGCCCTCAACTTAATCTTTCCGTTTTTGATGGTGTTCAGCGCCATCGGCTTTATGATCGGTGCCGGCGGTTCGGCGCTCGTTGCCAAAACCCTCGGAGAAGGGAATAAGGACCGCGCCGACAAACTCTTCTCGATGCTCATTTGCCTTATTGTGATAGGCGGTGGCATCCTCGCCGTCGTCGGTGTCGTTTTCCTCAAACCGATAGCCATCCTGCTCGGTGCGACGGGGGAAAACGCCGTTCTTCTTCCTTATTGTATACAGTACGGACAAATCAACCTCTTGGCGCTCGTTCCTTTTATGTTACAGTGCACCTTCCAAAGTTTCCTCGTCACGGCAGAACGTCCGAAACTCGGTCTCAAAATCGTCCTGCTTGCCGGTTTTACCAATATGATAGGTGACGCCGTTTTGGTCGGCGTCTGTGGCCTCGGACTCGTCGGCGCGGCACTCGCTACGGCAGCGTCGCAGGTTGTCGGCGGTTTGACTCCCCTCTTCTATTTTCTCTCGAAAAAGAATAATAGCCTCTTGAAACTGAGAAAGCCCTGTTTCGATTTGCCGGCAATCGGCAAAGTCGTCACCAACGGCTTTTCGGAATTTCTATCCAACATTTCGATGTCCGTCGTCGGTATCGTCTACAATTTGATTTTGCTCGATATAGAGGGGCAGGACGGGGTCAATGCCTACGGCATCATGATGTATCTCGGCTTTTTCTGCCTTTCTGTTTTCTTCGGCTATTCCATGGGAACCTCTCCCATCGTCGGTTTTCATTTCGGTGCGCAGAACCGTGAGGAACTGAGAAATGTCCGCCGCATCAGTTTTCGCATCGTCGTTGCCATGTCCTTGATTATCGTGGCGATTTCCGAGATTTTCTCGGGCTTCTTAAACGGCATTTTCGTCGGCGAGTATCCAAAACTGTATAAACTCGCCACGGACGGTTTCCGCCTTTATGCCTTAAACTTCCTGTTAGCAGGATTCAACGTCTATGCCTCGGCATTCTTTACGGCACTCAACAACGGCATGGTCTCCGCCGTCATCTCGTTTTTCCGCACCCTCGTGCTTCAGCTTCTGTTCGTTTTTCTGCTTCCTTTATGGCTCGGCGTAAGCGGCGTTTGGCTGGCTTCCCTCGGCGTGGAATTTTGCACCCTTTTGATTTCTTCCTTCTTTTATATAAAAAATCAAAAACGGTACGGGTATTAACTTCGGCATAACCGAATCAAAAAAGCCGTCCCCGATTCGATAGACGGTAAAGAGAGGTACATATGAAAAAATTGGCGATAGTCATCAATGGTGCCGGCGGAGTCGGCAAGGATACCCTTTGCGCTATGGCGGCATCGGCGTTCCGCGTCAAAAACATTTCCTCCATCGATCCCATCAAGGCGGCTGCCAAGGGGCTCGGTTGGTGCGGCGGTAAAGAGGACAAAGACCGCAAATTTCTTTCGGACCTCAAAAAACTCTCCGTCGAATACAACAATTATCCGACCGTGTGGGCAAAAGCCGAGTACGACGCCTTTTTGACGGAAGACTACGACCTTTTGTTCGTCCATATCCGAGAGGGCGGGGAAATCAAAAAGTTCGTCGAAGCGACGGGCAACGAAGCCAAGACTTTGCTCATCCGCGGCGGCAGCCGTTTCTCGCACGTCGGCGCTTACGGCAACGCGTCGGACGACGGTGTCGAAAACTATCCTTATGATTATTATTACGTAAACGAGAAGCCCCTCGAGGATGCGAAGTGGGACTTTATTGCCTTCATCTCCGACATTTTGAAGGATTAATGTGGCAAAAACCACAAAAGGCACCACCGAAAAATGGACTTTTTCGACAATTTGCCTGCTTGACAAGCCTATGTTTCTATGGTACAATAGGCTTGCCGAAAGGCGAAAAAAGAATATTTACCAATATAGGTTCGGATAAAATGGCCCGAATGTTTCTACCGCACGCCAAGTTGCGACTATTGGTTAGAAGAAAAACCTCGGATTTTCCCCGCGGCTTTTCCTATTTGGTAAACAGACTTTCTTCGAAGGCCTGTTTTTTATTTTTTTTGGAGATTGCTTATGAAATTGATGGAAGAGAAAATCCGTGACTGCGGAAAAGTCCTGCCCGGCAACATTTTGAAAGTCGGCAATTTCTTGAATCAACAGCTTGACACCGCGTTCCTTTCCGAAGTCGGCAAGGAAATCGCACGTTTATATAAGGATAGCGGCGTGACGAAAGTCATCACCATTGAGGCGTCCGGTATCGCGATTGCCACCTTGGCGGCGCTTTACCTCGGCGTTCCCGCCGTCATCGTCAAAAAACACTCCTCCGCCAATCAGTCGAAGGACGTGTATTCCGCCGAAATCTCCTCTTTCACCCACGGAAACGTGTATACCGCCGTGGTTGCCAAAGAATATTTGAATGCAAACGACAAAGTTCTTATCGTCGATGACTTCCTTGCCGTCGGCAATGCCATCAAGGGGCTTCAGTCGATGCTCGCACAAGCAGGCGCCGAACTTGTCGGTTGCGCCATTGCCATTGAAAAAGGATTCCAGGGCGGCGGCGATTTGCTCCGCAAAGAGGGAATCCGCGTCGAATCTCTCGCTATCGTCGATTCGATGACCGACACCGACATCACGTTCCGTGCGTGATCTTCTTCGTTTACAAGGACAAGGTCCTGTAAATAAATAATTTTTAGGAGGAACATGGAAATGTTCAAAAAGGTTGTGTCTTTGGTTCTTGCACTTACCCTTTGCCTCGGCGTTGCCGCTCTCACCGCTTGTGATAACGGTAAAAACGAAAAACTCGGTCAGAGTGCCGACCTGATTCCCGAAATCGCTCTCGATACCACCGGTATCACCGTTCCCTCCACTTTCAAAATCGGTTTCATTTTCCTTCATGACGAAAACTCCACCTACGACCTCAACTTCATCAACGGCGCTAAACGCGTTCAGGCTGCTCTCGGTCTTACCGATGATCAGGTTGTTTTGAAGAAGAACATTCCCGAAGGCAACGAGTGCTACGAAGCAGCCGTTGACCTTGCAAACGCCGGCTGCTGCATCGTTTTCGCTGACTCCTTCGGTCACGAAAGCTACTTGGCACAGGCTGCAGAAGAATATCCTAACGTTCAATTCTGCCACGCTACCGGTACCACCGCACACACCGCAGGCCTTTCCAACCTCCATAACGCTTTCGCTTCTATCTACGAAGGCAGATATCTTGCAGGTATTGCTGCAGGTTTGAAACTCAACGAACTCAAAGAAGCAGGCAAACTTAAGGGTTCCACTCCTTTGATGGGTTACGTCGGCGCATTTACCTACGCTGAAGTTATCTCCGGTTACACCTCCTTCTACCTTGGCGCTAAATCCGTTTGCCCCGACGTTCAGATGAAGGTTCAGTTCACCGGTTCTTGGTACGACGAGACCGAAGAGAAGAACGCCGCTGAAGCTCTTATCGCCGCAGGTTGCGACCTTATTTCTCAGCACGCCGACTCCATGGGTGCTCCCACCGCTTGCTCCGACGCAGGTATCCCCAACGTTTCTTACAACGGTTCTACCTACGAAGGCAACGAAGAGTCCTACATCATCGCTTCCAGAATCGACTGGGCTCCTTACTTCCTCTACATCACTAAGCAGGTTTGCGCAGGTGCGGAAATCGACACCGACTGGACCGGCTCCATCGCTACCGGCTCCGTTCTTCTTACCGGCCTTAACCTTGACGTTGCCGCAAAGGGCACCAAAGAAGCTATCGAAACTGCTATCGCTCAGTTCAAAGCAGGTACTCTTGACGTGTTCAAGACTTCCGAATTCACCGTAAAAGGCGCCGCTTTGACCACTTACATGGCAGACGTTAATACCGACCCCGCTTACACGCCCGACACCCAGGTAATCAGCGACGGCGCATTCCAGGAATCTTCCTTCCGTTCCGCTCCTTACTTCGACGTTCAGATCGACGGTATCGAACTTCTTAACGCTAAATACTAATCTTTGATGATATTCGAAAAAGGCGGAGCCAACGCTCCGCCTTTTACCCCTTTTTAGAAGAAAGACAAGGAGACTTTTATGCAAGCACAAAACAACGATATCGTTTTGGAACTACGCGGTATCTCAAAGACGTTTGGCAGCATCCGTGCCAACCACGACGTGAATTTTGACCTTCGTCGCGGAGAGATTCTTTCGCTCCTTGGAGAAAACGGTTCCGGCAAAACCACTCTGATGAATATGGTGTCGGGCATTTACTATCCCGACGCGGGACAGATTCTCGTAAACGGAGAAGAGGTCAGCATCGCCTCCCCCCACGATGCCTTCAAGTATAAAATCGGAATGATCCACCAGCACTTTAAGCTCGTGGACATCTTCACCGCTGCCGAAAACATCGTTCTCGGCGTGGAGAGTGAAGAAAAATTCAACATGAACGAAGTCAACAAACGTGTTCTCGAAATTTCCGAGAAGTACGGTTTCCATATTGACCCCACCAAGAAAATCTACGATATGTCGGTTTCCGAAAAACAGACCGTCGAGATTATCAAGGTACTTTACAGAGGTGCCGACATTCTCATTCTCGACGAGCCGACCGCCGTTTTGACCCCCCAAGAAGTACAAAAACTCTTTGCCGTTCTTCGCAACATGCGTAACGACGGCAAATCGATTATCATCATTACCCATAAACTCCACGAAGTTTTGGCGCTTTCCGACCGCGTTTCCGTCCTTCGTAAGGGCGAATCCATCGGAACCGTCAACACCAAGGAAACTTCGGAGAGCAAATTGACCGAGATGATGGTCGGCAAAAAAGTCACTCTGAACATCGACCGTTCCGACGTCACGAACGCCGAGGAGCGTTTGGCTATCCAAAATCTCACCGCCTTTAACCAAGAAGGCGTCAAAGTTCTCGACGACATCAATTTCACCGCGTTCGGCGGAGAAATTCTCGGTATCGCCGGTATCGCCGGCTCCGGTCAGCGTGAACTTCTCGAGGCCATCGCCGGTCTTCAGCCGATTTCCGACGGTCAAATCATCTTCCATCGCCCCAAAAAGAATCTGCCCGTCACTTTCTTCCATAAGTCGCTCTTTGAGATTAAGGAGATGGCGAAGGAAGGCAAATTCCACGACAAAGAGGGCAAGCCCGTCTCCTTCGTCGGCAAAACCACCTCCACTATCGTGAAAGAAGTCAACGACGGCAACGTCATCTTCAACGACGACGAAATCATGAATCTGCGCGACAAAACTCCCCTTCAGATTCGTGAACTCGGCGTGCGTCTTTCCTTCGTGCCCGAGGACCGTCTCGGCATGGGACTTGTCGGCAATATGAACCTCACCGACAACATGATGCTCAGAAGTTACAGAAAAGGCAAGTCCGTTTTCGTCAACCGCAAAAATCCCGAGAATCTTGCCACAAAGGTCGTTCACGACCTTGAAGTCGTCACTCCCAGCATCAAAACCCCCGTTCGCCGTCTTTCCGGCGGTAACGTGCAAAAAGTTTTGGTCGGACGTGAAATCGCCTCCGCACCGAAAGTGTTGATGGCGGCATATCCCGTGCGCGGTCTTGACATCAACTCTTCTTACCTTATTTACAATCTTTTGAATGAGCAAAAGAAAAACGGAACCGCCGTCATTTTCGTCGGCGAAGACCTCGACGTTTTGCTTGCTCTTTGCGACCGTATCGTCGTCATGAACTCCGGCTGCGTTTCCGAAATCGTGGACGCCAGATCCGTGACCAAAGAAGAGGTCGGTTTCCTCATGACCAAAAATACGAAGGAGGCGGAATAATATGGAAAATCAAAATAAAAAAAGAGAGCCGCTTCTTCACATCACCAAAAGAGCCGTGATGCCGGTTTGGCAGCAGGCGTTGATTCGTGCCGGTGCCATTTTGTCCGCCATGATCCTTTGCGGTGTTTTGGCGTTCATCTTGATTCCGAAACTTTCCGCCAACCCCTCCCGTATCGGTGAATTTTACTCTTGCTTCTTCAAAGGCAACTTCAAAACCGTGGAAATTACCTGGGCATTTTTCAAAGACGTTGCCGTTCTGCTTTGCATTTCTCTTGCCATTACCCCGGCATTCCGCATGAAGTTTTGGAACATCGGTGCGGAAGGTCAGGTGCTCGTCGGCGTTCTTGCCGCAGAAGGCATTGCGTATCTTTACGGTTCCCGTATTCAAAGCAACTTCGTTTTGCTGCTTCTCATGTTGGTGGCAGCCATCGTCTCCGGCGCGCTTTGGGGCGTGATTCCCGCTGTCTTCAAAGCCAAATGGGGCACCAACGAAACGCTCTTTACTTTGATGATGAACTACGTGGCAACCTACCTCGTTATCTATTGCCTTTCCAAATGGATCACGAGCGGTTCGATGGTTATGCCGAAATTGCAAGTCGGCGTGCTTCCGTCTTTCGTCAACCAGTATTTCTCGACCATTTTGTTGGTTTTGACGCTGACCGTCGTTTTGTACTTCTACCTCAATTACAGTAAACACGGCTATGAAATTTCCGTCGTCGGTGAGAGCGAAAATACGGCGAAATACATCGGTATCGACGTGAAAAAAGTCATCATTCGTACCATGATTTTGTCGGGCGCGCTCTGCGGCTTTGCCGGATTCTTAATTGGCGCCGGTGTCAACAACTCGGTTTCCGATACTTCCGTCGGCGGCCGCGGCTTTACCGCCATCATGGTTTCTTGGCTTGCCAAGTTCTCGCCCCTCTTTATGCTCTTGACTTCCGCGCTTATCGTCTTTCTGGATCGCGGCGCATCGGAAATCGCTTCGGTATTTGACGTAACGGGTGCCCTCACCGACATCTTCGTCGGTCTGACGCTTTTCTTCGTCATCGGATGCGAATTCTTTATCAACTACCGTCTTCATATCCGTAACATCTTCAAGAAGGAGGAGAAGGCAGCATGAACGCTTGGTTAAACTTCTTTATCGATGCTTTGGCTTTCGGCGCCGTATTTATCTACGGTTCGACCGGTGAAATCATCACCGAGAAAGCCGGCCACCTCAACCTCGGTATCCCCGGTATTATGTGCATGGGCGGTGCCGGCGGATGTCTGTTCCTTCAGCTCTTCGCAAAGACGCTTCCGTCCGTATTGCTCGTTCCTTTTGCCATCGTGGCGTCCTTCCTTATGGCGGCGCTGATGGGACTTATCTACAGCTTTATGACCGTCACCCTCCGTGCCAATCAAAACGTCACGGGTCTTGCCATGACGACCTTCGGCTCGGGTCTTATGATGACTATCATGTCAAGACTGCAGGCTACGGTTTACCTTAACAAACCCAAGAAAATGTTCCGTTTCCCCTTCGCGGCAAGAACCGACGCGCTTCAGAGAATCGGCGTGATGTTCTTCCTTGCCATCGCGGTTGCCGTCGTCGCTTCCTACCTGCTTTATAAAACGAAACTCGGCTTGCATCTGCGCGCCATCGGTGAAAACCCCGCGACTGCCGACGCCGTCGGTATTAACGTTACGAGATACAAGTACGTCGCCACCTGCATCGGTTCCGGCATTGCCGGCCTCGGCGGTTTCTACTACATTATCGATTACATGGGCTCTCAAGAAGCGTATAAGAGCATCGAGGCGTTCGGATGGCTTGCCATCGCCCTCGTTATCTTCGCTCTTTGGAGACCGCATATGACGATTCTCGGTTCCTTCGTCTTCGGCGTGCTCTTCTGTTGCTCGTCCTCCATTTCCGTCATCGCTTCCAAGATTTCTTGGTTCAACGTGACGATGTCGACGACACCGATTTTGAAGATGCTCCCCTACGTCGTTACCATCGTCGTCCTCGTCATTTCGTCGATTCGTAACAAACGCGAGAATCAGCCCCCCGCCGCTCTCGGCGTTTCTTACTTCCGCGAAGACAGATAACAGAAAAGAGGTTGCCAAGGCAACCTCTTTTTTGCTTATAAAAGTATACAAATCAAGCCGTTTGCGCCCTCGTTGAGAATGCGCTCGAGCGTATCTGACAGTTTCTCTCGCGATTCGTCGGGGATGTTTTCGAGTTTGGCATAAAGCGAATCGTTCATCAAATCGTAAAGCGATTTGCCGAGAAGATTGGTCTGCCACACCTTTTCGGGGCTTTCTTCAAAGGAGTCGCATAGGTATTTATGCACTTCCGCCGCCTGTTCCTTGGTGCCGAGGACCGGCGCCACCTCGGCGTGGATACCTGCTTTGATCATATGAATGGATTCGGCGTGTGCCGACACTTTGACGCCGAAACCGCCCGGCGTTTTGACCGTCTTCGGTTCGTCAAGGACGAGTTCCGACGGCGTCGGCATTACAATGCCGTAACCCTTTTCGTTGACGTCCGAAAGCGCCCGTGCCACCTTGTCGTAGGCGGACTTCGCCTCGGTCAGTTCTTTGACGGCAAGAAGCAGGTCGTGCTCGTCGGTGAGCGACCGTCCGCCCACCTCCGAGAGCGTTTGCAAAAATACGTCTTTGCCGAGCACGACGTCAAACTCCGCCGTCCCGTCCTCGGATTTCAGGGCGGAGAGGCTGAGCGAGGGAAATTCCTCGCACACCCGTTTGACGTCTCCGATTTTTTCAACTTGGGCGGAGAAGTCAAAAACCGTCTTCGAAACCGATTGGCAAAGGGCGTGCTCGGGCGGCAAAACCGAGAGCCAGGTGGGCAGGTGAAAGGTCATGCTCTTCATCGGAAATTGGGAAAGCACCAAGGATAAGATACCCTCCACGTCCTCTTCCTTGAGATGTTCGGCGTCTATCAACGCCACCGCCGTTTGGTACTTTCGTTCGAGCGCTTCGCCGAGGGCTTTCGTCTCGCTTCTTTCGGGATGGGCGGAGTTGAGAAGAATGGCAAAGGGTTTGCCGATTTCTTTGAGTTCTCCTATGAGTTTTTCTTCTGCCTCAAGGTAATTTTCGCGGGGAATATCCGAAAACGAGCCGTCCGTCGTCAAAAGCAGCCCGATGGTCGCGTGCTCTTTGATGACTTTGTCGGTTCCCATCGCCGCGGCGTTGACGAAGGGCATCGGCGTTTCACTCCACGGTGTTTTGACAAGCCGCTCTTTGCCGTCCTCAAGACCGCCGAGCGCCCCGTCCACAAGATACCCGACACAGTCGATGAGGCGAACGCGGCAGTCGGATTTTTCGCCGAAACTGACCCTCGCTCCTTCTTCGGGTATGAATTTCGGCTCCGTCGTCATGACGGTTTTTCCCGCCGCGCTTTGCGGCAATTGGTCTTCCGTCCTCGCCTTTTCGTAGGCGTCCTTCATCCTTGGAAGCACCGCCGTTTGGATAAAGCGGTGAATAAAGGTGGATTTTCCGGTTCTGACAGGTCCGACGACACCGATGTAGATGTCACCGCCCGTCCTTTTAGCAATATCTCGGTAAATGGCGTTGTCCGTCATAACAGCCTCCTTTTGTTGTTCAATCTATCGTATGACGGCGGCGATTATGATATGCAAAAACCGAAAAAAAGAAAACCGAGAAGCAAAAACTTCTCGGTTTTTGAAAATCAAAACGGTAAATACTGTCCAATCGGCGTGGCTTTGAGGCTCTCGAAAAACGCCGTGTATTCCGCCATCGGGTCTTCGCTGACGACGAATATCAAGACCGCCGGCGCGGCGATAATCAAGATAGCACCGACTATGTAGAGGAACAGCGTCGAGCCTATCGTCTGTCCGCCGAACAGCAAAGCCTTCAAGGCACAAAGCAGGAAAAGCGCGGCGGGAAGGAGGCAGGCGCCAAGCAAATACAAGGGATTGACGAAGGGGAAGTAGAATTCCATCATGGATTTCAGCACGTAGCCGATACAACCCCAAATGATGGCGGATACAAACGGGAAGAGAAAGCAGGAAAGCGAAAAACGGCGGCGGATTCTCTTGGCATATACGCGTCTTAACGTTTTTCTCTCAATTTCCTTGCGCGTCTTTTTGGCAAGACGTGCCTGTTCTTTTTCTTCTTTTTTGAATTCTTTTCTGAAGCGCGGTTTTCTGCGCAGGCGTTTGATACGCTCCCGGTCGAGAATATCGTCGTTGACGGCGCATCTTGCATCCTCGTAGACGTCATCTTTCGAAGGATGCTCGTTGGCATAATCGATAAGTGTGAGGTCGTCCCAATATTTATTACGGTTTTTCTTGGATTTCGGCGGATAGTAATCGGTTGCCATAAGCCCTCCAAAAATTAGTATTCATATATAAAAGCCAAAACGGAAAACGCAAAGAAAAGAAGAAAGCCGAGGTTCAAAAACGACGCCTTCGCCATCTCGGAAGAGGGAAGCTTGCACGGCTCTTTGACAAAACGCTTGAGGGTTTTGTAATACATAATAAAGAAGCAAAGCCCGATAAAGGCGATGCCGTATTGCCAAACGATAAAAGAGAACAGGGCGAGAAATTTGACAAGGCCGAACGATACGATAATCTCTGCCGTGTTGACATCCTCGGTGATCGTGGGCAGGAGTGCTTGGTATTCCTCGAGCAAATCCTGAATCGGCAAAACGGCGACGGAACCCAAGAAGTTCGTTACCATATGGAGAATCACGACATAGGTGATTTTGCCGGTCTTGGCGTAAATATAGCCGAATAAGAGACCCAAAAGGAAGGTGTAGAAGAACTGATAAAAGTTGCCGTGCGCAATGCCGAAAATCAAAGCCGAGAATAAAACGGCAAAGGGTCTGCCATAGCCGGCAAGACGGTCGATGGCGGCGCGGCGGAAGAGGATTTCTTCGATAATAGGCGCGACGATTACGACGACCAATAGCATAAACCAAATAGGCATGCTCGACACGAGTTCTGTCGTGGAATTTCTCGAGGCAACCCCCGTGATATTTTCAAGAATCGTGATAACGAAACTGCTGGCGGTGCTGCCGACCAACACGAAAAGACGGGAAATGAAGAACAAGACCAAAAGTTCGGCAAAGGACATTGCCTTTTGCTTCATCGGCTTCGGCTCTTTCGGGCGAAGGACGCGGAAAAAGACGGGAATGCCGATAGCGTACATCGGAACGGTCGAAACCAGCGTCGAAAAAACGGCGGCGTTATTGAGAAAAAGAGCGGAATCCAAAAAACCGACGCGGCGCAAGAGAGAGGACACGCCGATAGAGAGGAGGGCGCCCACCGCCGAATAGACGAAAAAGGCAAAAGCCACGGCGGAAAAATCGCCGGTCATCCGCGCGCGCAGGGTGTTATCCTCGGATGGCGAAAAACCCCTTGAAAATCGGAACATTTGGCAAAACCTCACAAATGGGGATAGTACAATCTATTGTAACACAGTTGTAAAAGAAAAACAATCTTTTTTTATAACTATGTTATAATTTTGTCAAGTAGCACAAAAAACGGAAAAGATTTTCTTCAAAAATGAGGACGGCAAACTGTCGAAAAAACTTGAAAAGCGAAAAATGTTGTGTTAGAATAGGAAAGTAATTTTGTTTTGGGAGATGAGACCATGTTCAAGCAAGGCTTTGATAATGAAAAATACTGCAAATTGCAGTCGGAGAAGATCAAAGAACGCATAGCACAGTTCGGCGGTAAACTTTACCTCGAATTCGGCGGCAAACTCTTTGACGACTTTCACGCATCGCGCGTGTTGCCGGGATTTGCCCCCGACAGTAAGATTCGCATGCTCATGGAGCTGCGCGACGATGCCGAGATTATCATTGCCATCAATACCGCCGATATCGAGAAGAACAAGGTGCGCGGTGATTACGGCATCACTTACGACCTCGACGTCTTGCGCTTGATCGACGCCTTCCGTGCGGCAGGACTGTACATCGGCTCGGTAGTCATGACGCGTTTTCGTCCGTCCCCCGTCGCCGACGCTTTCAAGAACAAACTCGAAAACCTCGGTATCAAGGTGTATAAGCATTACACCATCGAGGGATATCCCTCCAATATTCCCGTCATCGTCTCGGACGAAGGTCTCGGCAAAAACGAGTACGCCGAAACCACCCGTTCTCTCGTCGTCGTGACGGCACCCGGCCCCGGCTCGGGCAAAATGGCTACCTGCCTCTCGCAGATTTATCACGAAAACAAGCGCGGTATCAAATCGGGCTATGCCAAGTTTGAAACCTTCCCGGTTTGGAACCTGCCCTTAAATCACCCCGTCAATCTCGCCTACGAAGCGGCAACCGCCGACCTCGCGGACGTCAATATGATTGACCCCTTCCACCTTGAAGCCTACGGCACTCTCGCCGTGAACTACAACCGCGACGTCGAAGTCTTTCCCGTCGTACGCGCCATTCTCACCGGCATTCTCGGTGAAAGCCCCTACAAATCTCCCACCGATATGGGCGTCAACATGGCGGGCTTTTCCATCGTCGATGACGAAGCCACGAGGGAGGCTTCCTGCCAGGAAATCATCCGCCGCTATTTCGCCGCTCTTTGCAATCGCCGCAACGGCAACGTCTGTGACGTCGAAATCCACCGCATCGAGATTTTGATGCAGAAACTCGGCATCACCCCCGAAGACAGAAAACCCGTTGCCCCGGCACTCATCAAAGCCGATATGACGGGCGCCCCTGCCGTCGCCATTGAACTGTCCGACGGACGTATCGTCACCGGCAAAACCTCTTCGCTTCTCGGTGCGTCGAGCGCCGCACTTCTCAACGCCCTTAAGGCTTTGGCAGGTGTCGATGCCGATACCGAGGTGATAGCGCCGCGCGTCCTTGCCCCCGTGCAGGACCTCAAGACCAAGTACCTCGGCAACCATAACCCCCGTCTTCACACCGACGAAGTGCTGATTGCCTTGGCTATCTCCGCTTCCAAGAATGAAGACGCGGCAAAAGTGCTTCACGCCATTCCGCTTCTTAAGCATGCGGAACTCCATTCGACCGTCATCCTCTCGCAGGTGGACGCCAATACCTTAAGAAAACTCGGCGTCAATCTCACGTGCGAACCGACGTATCAGACGAAGAAACTGTTCCACGGAAAATAAAAACCTGCGCTTTTTGCGCAGACCGAAAGAGCATGGGTTTTCCCCGTGCTCTTTTTTCGTCGGTGCATCGACGTATGCGTTTACGCCTTTCTACGAAGCACGGCGACTTTGTATCAAAAATCATTTCGTTTAAGAAAAACCGTCACCCGGTTCGAGTGACGGTTTAATTTATACTTTTTTTAACTTTTCCGCATGGGATTGCAGTTTATAGAGGTCATAGTAGCGCCCGTGCTTCTTGAGAAGTTCTTCGTGATTGCCTTCTTCGACGATTTCGCCGTGAGAAAGCACAAAGATGCGGTCACAACTCTTGATGGTTGAAAGACGGTGCGCCACGATCAGCATCGTGCCGATGTTCATCATCTTGGAGAGCGAGTCTTGAATCAGTTTTTCGGTTTCGGTGTCGATGTTGGCGGTCGCCTCGTCGAGAATCATCACGTCGGGTTTGTGGATGATGGTACGGGCGAAGGAGAGCAGTTGTCTCTCTCCGGCAGAGAAGTTGTTGCCGCGCTCGCGCACTTCCTCGTCAAGCCCGTGCTCGAGTTTTTCAATCATGCCGTCGGCATTGACGTAGCGGCACGCCGCCATGACTTCCTCGTCGCTAAAGTCCTCGCGCAACGTGATGTTGGAGCGAATCGTGCCGGCAAAGAGGAACACGTCTTGGAGCATTTGTCCCATGTGACGGCGCAGCGACGCCATTTTGATATGCTTGATGGGAATGCCGTCAATGTAGATTTCGCCGCGGTCAACGTCGTAGTTGCGGC
This sequence comes from Clostridiales bacterium UBA1740, assembly GCA_002315715.1. Lineage (GTDB taxonomy): Bacteria > Bacillota > Clostridia > Oscillospirales > CAG-272 > UBA1740. The sequence goes on from DCHY01000021.1 coordinate 14,943, forward strand.
AAAGCAGTGACAGAATAGTCGTCTTGCCGGCGCCCGTGGCACCGACGAAAGCGGCGGTTTGTCCGGCTTTGATGCGGAAGGAGACGTCTTTGAGAATGTCGTGTCCTTCGACGTAACCGAAGGTGACGTGGGAAAACTCGATGTCGCCCTCGATTTTGTCGATGTCGACGGCGTCCTCTTCATCCACGACTTCGGGCTGAATGTCGAGAATCGAGAAAATCTTTTCCGCCGAGGCAAACGAAGCCTGCAGACGGTGAAATTGCTCGGCAAGACTTTGCACGGGGGTGAAGAACTTTTTGATGTAAAGATAGAAGGTGACGACAGTACCGGCACTCACCACGGTTTTCATAATCGTAAAGGGGGCAATGACGCCGCGCCCGGCAAAATAGAAGAGGCAAAGAACCGACGCGAGATAGAGCATATAGACGAGAGGACGGAAAATGCCGAATACCAAAATTTCTTCGCTTTTCGCTTTGGCGAGGGCGTCGTTTCTCTCTTCAAACTCTCTCATCTTTCGCTCCTCGCGGTTGAAAATCTGAGTGATTTTCATGCCCGACAGGTTTTCCGAAAGAAAAATGTTGATATTGGTCGTGCCGTCCTTGACGCGGCGATGGGCACGTCGCGTGAATTTTCGGAAAATCAAGGTAAAGAGCACGATGAAAGGCAAAAAGCAAAGGGTGATGACAGTCAACTCGGCATTGAGCGCAAACATAGCACAAAGCACGCCGACGAGAATAAACACGTCGCGGCAAAGTTCCGTCAAAATGTTTGTAAACATTCTCGAGATAGCACCGGTATCGTTCATGACTCTCGTCACGAGGGTGCCGACCGGGATATGGTGAAGCTGATTGTGCGAGAGGGATTCGATATGGGTAAAAAGCCGTTCGCGCACGTCGGAGATGATGCGCTGTCCCGTCTTTTGGAGAAGAATGCGCGAAACGTAGGTACAAACGACGCTGAGCACGGCGGAAAGCGCGTATAGGGCGACGATAAGATAAAGCCGCTTGAGGGCAAAATCTTCTTTGATAAGTTCTTCAACGGCACCGACGAGAATAGGCGACAGGACGTCGTGCCCGACGGAAAGCAGAAGAAAGAGAAAAATGACGATGAGAGAAACCGTGTGCGGTTTGGCAAAAGGCAGCATTCTTTTGATGAGGACGCTGTCCTTCATATGGCGGTCAAACCCTATCGCTTCTTTCTTGTCTTTCATGCAAAAATATGCAATCAAAAAGGCAACAGAGAAGAAACCGATGATGCCGCCGATGACGATAATCGGATAAAATGCGTACATAACTTTACATATCCACCCTTTCTTCGAGTTTTTGAAGGGCGACGGTGTTTTTGTACGCCTCGCAGGATTTGAGAAGTTCTTCGTGCGTTCCGATGGCAAGAATTTTGCCGCGCTCCATATAAATGATGCGGTCCATGTACTGAACGCTCGAGACGCGGTGAGCAACGAGCAGGGTGGTTTTGCCCTTTCGTTTTTCTTTGAGACTTTCGAGAATATGTTTTTCGGTGGCGGTATCGACGGCACTGACGGCGTCGTCCAAAATCAAGATGGGCGCGTCTTTCATGAGGGCGCGCGCAATGGAAATACGCTGTTTTTGTCCGCCCGAAACGGTGACGCCGCGCTCGCCGAGTTTGGTTTTGTAGCCGTCCTCAAACTCCATGATATTGTCGTGTATGTCGGCGTCCTTGGCAGCCTCTTTGACTTTTTCTTCGTCTATATCGTCGGTATAAAAGGCGATGTTGTTTTCGATGGTATCCGAGAAGAGAAAATTATCCTGCGGCACGTAGGCACAGGCGCCGCGCACTTGCTTGATGGGAAGGAGGTTGACGTCCACACCGTCGATTTTGAGCATGCCTTCCCCTACGTTGTAGGTGCGCAGAATCAAATCCGCGAGGGTGGTTTTGCCGGAGCCCGTCTTGCCGATAATGCCGACGTTTTCACCGGCGTTTATCTTGCAGTTGACGTCGATGAGGTTGTCGTGGTCGGCGGCAGGATAGCGGAAGGTGCAGTGGCAAAACTCGATTTCTCCGCGAATTTCGGGAAGCGGTTTTACCCCGTCTTTATCCCACACGGCGGGCACGGCGTTCAAGACTTCGTCGATTCTGCCGAGCGATGCCCGTCCTTGCGAGGACATTTCGATGATTTCCGAAACCGCCATAACCGGCCAAATGACGGTATCAAAGTAGCCGATGAATTCCACGAGTTCTCCGGCGTTGAAAACCCCGTTGTAAACGAGGGTTCCGCCGTAGCCGAGGATGATACACATGACGGAACTGACGAACAGCGTGATAGTGATATTGAAAAGGGTGGACATCTTGACGTAGTCCACGTTGGCGTCCTCGTTTTTGCGGTTGAGACGGCGAAACGCCGACAACTCTTTCGCCTCTTTGACGAAGGCTTTGACGACGGCAATGCCCGAGAAATTCTCCTCGGCAAAGTCCGACAGTTCGGAGTACATTTCCTGCCTTTTTTCCCATTTCTTCGTCATGTATTTGCCGACGACGGTGCTCGACAGCAGCAAAAGCGCCATCGGAATCATCGAAAGAAGCGTCAAGCGCCAGTCCATCTTCGCCATTTTTCGCACCGCCAAAATGCCGAGACCGACGGCGTCGACGACGAGCAAAATGCCGGAGCCGAAACAGTCCTGCACCGTCTCGATATCGTTGGTAAAGAGGGACATCTGCGCCCCGACTTTGTGGGTTTCGTAATACTCTTCCGGCATATCTTCCGAGCGGTCGAACATCCTTTTTCGCAGGTCGGTTTCCACCCGAATGGCAGAGCCGAAAAAGCAAATGCGCCAAAGAAAACGGCCGATGACGAGCGCCACGATGATAAGAATCATCGGAAGACAGATTTTGTCAAGCAAGAAGTCAAGGTCAAAAGGAACGAAACTGCCGTCCACCTCGACCTTGCCGTCGTTGATACCGTTTATCACCATGCGGTAGAGTTCGGGGATGACGAGTTGGGCGATATCGACGCCGATAAGCGCCAAAAGCCCGACCAATAGGACGGGCAGATGTTTTAAGTAATAGCGGTTGATGGTCTTTCCGAAAATCATTCTTGTTTCTCGTCTTTCTCTAAATGAAAACCGTCGATTTCCGATTTGCACATGGCGTGAAAAATGCGGTGACGCAGACCTTTGTTGCCTTTTTCGATTTGCGTCAGCAGATTTTTCATATTCTCTCTTTCGGTTGCGTGGTTCTCGGGGCACTTGCTCTCGAGAATCGGCAAAGCCTTGCGCCTTGCAAAATACACGACGTCTTTCTCTTCCGCATAGATAAGCGGACGAATCACCGTGATATCGCGGTTGGAAAGATAGGTGACGGGGGAAAAACAGCCGAGACGCCCCTCGAAAAACAGGTTCATCATAAAGGTTTCGACGGCATCGTCGTTGTGATGGCCGAGCGCCACCTTGTTACAGCCTGCCTCCTTGGCGGCACGGTGCAAAGCACCGCGTCTCATATTGGCGCAAAGCGAGCAGGGGTTCGATTCCTCTCGGACCTCGAAGATGATTTTTGCGATTTCGGTCTTTTCGCGCAGAAAAGGGACGTCGAGAGAACGGCAAAACGCCTCCACCGCGGAAAAGTCCATCCCCTCAAACCCGAGGTCAATCGAGATGCCGACAACTTCAAAAGGCTTGGGGTAAAACTTGCGCAGTACGGAAAGCGCAAATAAGAGCGTCAGAGAATCTTTTCCGCCGGAAATGCCGACGGCGATTTTGTCCCCCACCTCGATCATGCCGTAATCGTCGACGGCGCGTCTGACGAGGCTTAATATGTGTTTTTCTTCATTCATAGACAATTCCAAAACCGTTTCATAGACTGTTAAAAAAGGGGTAGGATATGGCGATAAAAATATACTTGGATCCCGGACACAATCCGTCGGGAACCTTCAACACCGGTGCCGAGGGCAACGGCTTTTTCGAGCAGGACATCACCTTAAAAATCGGCTTGCAGGTGTATGAGAGACTGCGGCAAAACGGCAATTTTGACGTCAAAATTTCAAGACCGACCAAAGATACGGTGCTCGGCACCAACAATTCCTCGAGCCTCATCGCCCGCGTCCATGGTGCCAACGCCTTTGGCGCCGACTTGTTTCTGTCTTTGCACACCAACGCGTCACAGGACAGTTCCGCGACGGGGTCGGAGGGCTTAATATACAGCGAAAAATCCACCGTTGCCAAAGGCGTGGCGGAAAATATCCTTTCGAAAATGCACACGTATACGGGACTTCGCAACCGCGGCGTGATTCCGCGCCCCGGACTGTACGTCCTCCGCAAAACCAAAATGCCCGCCGTCATCATCGAGATGGGCTTTATCACCAATCCCTACGACGCGTCGCTCATGGCGTATTCGCCGACCTTGTTTTCGGCGGCGATTTACCGGGGACTTTTGGCGTATTACGGCTTGGCGTAAGCGTCATTTTGCATTTTTTACTTCAATTCGAGTTTATCGAGAGTTAAATAGTCTTCGGATGCCGAAACGCTCTCGGCGGGGAAAAGGTGCGTCGCACCGCAACTCGGGCAGTAAACCTGAATGCCGTCGTCGGTAAAGCGCAAATCGTAACTGCCGCCGTGGCAGGGACAGTCGATCGTTTTCTCGGCTTCCATTTCCTTGACGAGAAAACGGAAGGTATCGTAAACCGCCGGGTCGGGGAGAATATCCTCTTTATCCAAATCCTGCGGCTGAATATCCGAGAGTTTGTCCGCTTCGAGATTTTTCAGAACGTCCGACAGTTCCAAACCCGTGCGCTTTCCGTCTTCCGTGATGGCGTCTTCGTCGCCGAAATGCAAAATATTCATGTTGGAATAGGGGCACGCGAGAGAAAAACGCTCGCGCAAAAAGGCGATGTCTTCCGTCACCGTGTAGTTGTGATTTTTCTTGCAATAAACGCAGGGCACGGAGATTTCGAGCTTATGATTGGCGCGTATCTTGGCGTCCAGCGCCGATTCGCCGCAAGGGCATTTGAGGCGCAAAAGGTCGGCGGAAAAGGCAAATTTTCCGATGAGTCCCACCGTCAAATCTCCGCAGGAGGGACAGCGGTAGGCGATATATCTTTTTTTCGTTTCCATGGCGTTTCCTTATTCACAAAACAGTTTGACGAGTTCTTTGGCAAACGGCACGGCGCATTCCATGCCGCGGCCGGTGGTGACGTTTCCGTCGGTGACGGCGGCAGCCTCGGTGAAGGTTGCCCCCTCTAAGTATTTTTCAAAACCGGGGAAGCAGGTGGCGCGTTTGCCTTTTAAGTAGCCGCGCTTGCCGAGTACCATAGGGGCGGCGCAAATGGCGCAAAGCCGTCCGCCCTTTTTCGACACTTCGGAAAGCAGCGCGTCGACGAAAGGCGATGCGTCGAGATTTTCGGTGCCGGGCATACCGCCGGGCAAAATCACGTCGGTGACTTCTTCGGTTTTTACCTCTTCTTTGAGCATATCGCAAACGACGGGGATACCGTGCGCCCCCGTGACGGTCTTGCCGGTGATGCCGACGGTTTTCACAACGGCACCGCCGCGGCGCAGGTAATCGAGCGGCGCCAAAGCCTCGACTTCCTCGAAGCCTTCGGCTAACAGTAAAGCAATCATATTTTTCTCTTTCTAAGCCTTTTGACTTATGAATATTTCTGTCTCATTTCCATCCATTCGTCCTTGGTGATCAAAACGGGACGAGGCTTGGAACTGCCGGTCGATTCCCCGACGATGCCGAGGTCGTGCATGGCGTCCATATAGCGTGAGCAACGCTGAAAACCGAGGGAGAAGACGCGCTGCAGATACGAAACCGAAACGCGCTCGCTCTCGAGGGCTTTGTTGACGATGGCAAGGAACATATTGTCGCGCATGAGGGAAGAGACCGAGGTCTTGGGAGTGAAATCGACGTTTTCGTCGTCTCCCGCTTCCGCGTCCTCACCGTCGTCGCCGCGCGCAGCGGCACTGTCCTTGGTGGGGGAGCATTTTTGAGCCGCTCTGTCGATTTGTGCCATGACGTCGCGGTTGTAGTTGTTGCCTTTGGACTGCGCGCGCAAGAAGTCGAGAATCTTTTCTGCTTCCTCGTTGCTGACGAAGGCGCTTTGCACACGCATTTTTCTCGTTGCACCCGACGCTACGTAAAGCATATCGCCGCGGTTGAGCAGTTTTTCGGCACCGCCTTCACCGAGAATGACGACGGAGTCCTGCGGCAGGGCAACTTTGCAGGTGATACGTGACGGAACGTTGGATTTGATAAGACCGGTGACGACGTCGACGGAGGGACGCTGGGTACCGAGAATCAAGTGAATGCCGGCGGCACGGGCTTTCGCCGTCAAACGGGCAATCAGCGATTCGACGGTTTTCTTGGCTTGCAGCATCAAGTCGGCAAGCTCGTCGATGACGATGATAATTTTCGGCATCGGCTTTCCGATGTCGGGATTGTTTTTGACGATGGCGTTGTATTCGTCAATCTTCTTGCAGTTGACGCTTTCGATCAGCGCATAGCGGCGTTCCATTTCATCCACCGCCCAAGAGAGGGCGCCTGCCGCCTGGTTGGATTCGGTGACGACGGGGACAAGCAGATGGGGGATACCGTTGAAACTCTTAAATTCTACGCGCTTGGGGTCGAAGATGATGAACTTGACTTCGTCGGGACGGGCGCGGTAAAGGATGGACAAAAGGATGGCGTTGATGCACACCGATTTACCCATACCGGTAGCACCGGCGACCAAAAGGTGGGGCATATCGGCAATGTCGCAGAAGACGCAGTTGTTGGAAACGTCCTTGCCGACGCAGGAGAGGGTCTTGGATTTTGCCGTCATAAAGTCCTGCGATTCGACGAGTTCGCGCAGGTAAACCATCTTCGGAATGCGGTTGGGCACCTCGAAACCGATGGCGGATTTGCCGGGGATGGGGGCTTCCATACGGACGCCCTCGGACGCAAGCGCCAGTTCGATATCCTGGAAGAGCGACGTGACCTTGGAAACGCGCACGCCCTGCGCCGGTACGATTTCGTAGCGCGTGACACGCGGACCGTTGCTCATGCCTTTGAGCGTGGCGCTGACGTTGAAGTCGGCGAGAGTATTGATGATGACGTCGGCGTTATGTTGAATGGCTTCCTGTGCCGCCGAGTCGTAACGGTTTTCGGGTTCGTGCAGGAAGGAAAGGGGCGGATATTCGTAGTCGGAATAGTCGTTTTCGTCGTAAACCGGACCTTCTTCTTCGACGAAGTCGTCACCGTCGATGCCGTCAAAAGCATCGTCCGCTTCCTCCTTTTCGGCTGCCGCTTTCTTTTGGAAAGATTCTTCGGCGCGGGAGTACGTGTCGTTGAAGATATCGTCTGTCTTTTCTTCTTGCTTGATTTCTTTGACGGGTTCGGGCGTATAGACGGGTCTTGGCTCCTCCTTCGGCTCTTCAGAGAGCGGTTCGGTACGGAGCAGGGAACGTTCGGTATAGAGTGCCTCTTCGGGCTTTTCCTCTTCTTTCAGAGGCGTGACGGTTGGCGGCGTGAAAGGCGTGAAAATGCCGTCCGATTCCAAAGCGGAGAGGTCGGAAAGTCGGTTGAAACGGTCGATAGCCTCCTTGGCGTGGGGATCCATGGGCGCTTCCGGCTTCGGCTTTTCTTCTTCGGCGGGCTTTTGGTAAGCGTGGGAAATATATTCGTTTTCCTCCGCCTGCGGCATTTCGACCTTTTCGGGCTCGGAAACGGTGAAGGACACGGACTTACGCCCGTCTTGTGCAAAATCCGCGTAAGCCTTCTCTTGGGCTTGTCTTTCTGCCATGCGCTCGAGCGCCGCCTGCTTTTTGCGCTCGAAATCTACCTCGCGCAAATGCTTTTGGTAAGCCGCTTCTTCGATATCCAATGGCTCGGTGTAAGTGCCGAAACCGCCGACGTCATCCTCCCTGATTTCGGGTTTCTTCGGCGTGCGATGAACGGATGCGCGGAAAGGATCAAAACTCTCGCCGAAAACGTCGTCGGCCTTGTCGGTGACGACGACCGTCTGCTTTTCGGGGTGAGAGTGTGGCTCGGGATCTATATAATCTTCCGTCGGAATATCGGAAAATTCGGGCAGATCGGCGCTGACGGTGGGCAAACGGCTCTCGCCGCTATACACTTCGTGAATGCCGAGTTCCTGAATGCGGATTTCGGAAACGCCGGGGGCGCTGAGATAGGAATCGCGTTTGAGTTCCTCGTATTTTTCTTCTTTCTTTTCTTCGCGTCTTGACAGTTTCATACGGGAGGGCTTGCTCTTTTTCGTAAGTTTCGTCAAGAATTGCTTGCACTTGGTTTCGACGAAGGATAAAAACTCCAGCGTCTTGCCGACGAGAAGGTGCAACAAGTCGCGCTCTTTCGCAAAGAAGAAGGTGTAGTACAAAGCGAGCACGGCAAACAGAATGATGATGACGCCGATAGAGCCGAAGGCTTTTTCAAGGACGAAGTGGAAGGTGTCGCCGATGACGCCGCCGCCCTGTCTGTTTCTGCCGTTTTGGAAAAACGCCGAGAGGGAAAAATCGTACTCCTCTTTCATGTGGGAAAAGGCGGAGATGAGAAGCGAGAAGGAGACCATCGATACGCCGGAAAAAACGATGCGTGACGAAAGGCGTTTTTTCTCAATGTCGCTCTTGAAAAAGACGGCGTGCAAAAGGAGCAGCACCGGCAAAAGGTAAGCGGCAAAGGAGAAAAGCCCCATAAGCATTTTCGACATAAACGCGCCGACGCTTCCCGTGTTTTGTCGGAAAAAGCAAAGCGCGAGAAAAACGCCGACCGCCGACAAAATGATGGGCACGGCGCGGCGGAAATTACCGCTGTTTTTTTCGCTGCTGTTATTTTCTTGTGTTTCTCTTTCGAAATCCGGCATGAGAGGACCTCCGATTTTATCATTATCCAAGATAATGATACCAAATTGTGAGCAAAAAAACAAGGGCAAACGCAAAAAAATAATAAATAACGTGCGCGCATATTGACAAAATATTTTTCCTCTGTTAAAATATTATGCGGAAAAATATATAAGAGGAAAAGTTATGCAAATTTACAACTCTTTAACAAGACAGCGCGAGACGTTCGTCCCCAACACGCCGGGCAAGGTCGCCATGTACACCTGCGGCCCTACCGTGTACCATTTTGCCCACATCGGCAACTTGCGTTCCTATATTATGGAAGACGTTCTCGAAAAATATCTCCGCTACGACGGCTACGACGTCAAACGCGTCATGAATATCACCGACGTCGGACACTTGACGAGCGACGCCGACTCGGGAGAAGATAAAATGCTCAAGGGTGCCCGCCGAGAGCACAAGACCGTCATGGAAATCGCCGATTTTTACACCAAGGCGTTTTTCGCGGACTGTCAAAAACTGAACATCAAAACGCCGGACGTCGTGGCGCCTGCCACCGGCTGTATCGACGAGTTTATCAAGATGATTCAAAAGCTGCTCGAAAAAGGCTATGCCTACGAAGCCGGCGGAAATATCTATTTTGACACCTCGAAACTCGAGAAATACTACGTCTTCAACGATTTTGACGAAGAAGACCTCGCCGTCGGTGTCCGAGACACCGTCGAGGCGGACGACAACAAACGCAACAAAACCGACTTCGTTTTGTGGTTTACGAAATCAAAGTTCGAGGACCAGGAACTCAAATGGGATTCCCCCTTCGGCGTCGGATACCCCGGTTGGCACATCGAGTGCTCCTGCATTTCCCACAAGTTCCTCGGCGAATACCTCGACATCCACTGCGGCGGTATCGACAACGCCTTTCCGCACCATACCAACGAAATTGCGCAAAGCGAGTCGACCTTCGGTCACAAGTGGTGCAATTATTGGTTCCACGTGCATCACCTCAACACCAAAGAGGGTAAGATGAGCAAATCCAAGGGCGAATTTTTGACGGTTTCGCTCCTTGAAGAACGCGGTTATTCGCCGCTCGTTTACCGTCTGTTCTGCCTTGGTTCTCACTATCGCAAGAACCTCGTGTTCTCTTGGGAAAACCTCGACAACTGCAAAACGGCATACGAAAAACTCCTCGCCAAAATCGGTGCTTTGAAGCCGACGGGTGCCCCCGTTGACGCTGCCGCTTTTGCCGAAGGAAAGCGCCGTTTCACCGACGC
>DCHY01000021.1:25226-26708 GCA_002315715.1 Clostridiales bacterium UBA1740
ATTGAAAGAAGAAAACAGGCGAAAGCCAATAAAAATTACGCCGAAGCCGACAACATCCGTGCGGAACTGACCGCGCGCGGCGTAACCCTCATCGACACCAAAGAAGGCACCAAATATACGGTTTCGTAAAACCGAAAGACGGAAAAGCGAGACTTTGAAGGAAGGGAGGCGGCACCATGAACGTCACGCACGCCAACGCGCTGTATCTCGAAGGCAACTTAGAGGAAGCTGTAAGAGAATATCACGAACTCGCAAGAGAAGAAGGCGACGTTCTCGCGGCGTTTAACTACGGGTATTGCCTGTGGCGCGGTATCGGAACTGCCAAAGATGCGGCAGCGGCAAAAAGTTTTTTCGTGTTTGCCAGAGACATGGAAGGCGGCGAATCCCTTTACAATTTGGCTATCATGTATATGCACGGCGACGGTGTCAAGCGCAACTTCAAAAAAAGTATGGCTTATATGCGTGCCGCCGGTGACCGCGGCTGTGTCGAAGCGTCGCTGTATCTCGGTATGGCGTACACGACGGGCTGCGTTTACGAGCCGGACATTGACGGCATTTCGATGATCCCTTTTCACAAGGCGGAGTACCGCCCGAACAACTTAGGCCTTCTCGTCGGCGAAAGCGCCGATTTTGAAAAAGAAGAAGACGAAAGAATGTCGGTTATCGACGCCGACGCGCGCGAGGCGTTTGAGTGGTTCCGACGTGCGGCACACCACGATCCTACCTACGTCGAGAGCCTCGTCGCCAAAGGGCAGTTCCTCTACGCCAAGTGTTACGTGGACGGCCTCGGCACGGAATTTGACAAAGACAAGGGCGTCAAACTCATGCTTGCCGCCGGCAAAAGCGGATCGGCGGAAGCCGTTGCTTTTCTCTCCGAATGCGGCATCTCCGAAGAACGCCTTTTGCAAATGGCAAAAGAAAAACAAGAAACGAAATATTGAAAAAACGCTGAAAATGCAAACAATAGTGTGCATTTTTGCCTACAAAAAAGACCGCAGATGAAATTCTGCGGTCTTTTCTCTTATTGATTTTTCTTGATTCTTACGCTTTACCTGCGCAGCCGAAGAGTTCGATTTTTTCTCTGACGGTGGCTTTGATGGCTTCTACGCCGGGAGCGAGAAGTTTACGGGGGTCAAAGCCCTTGCCTTCGAGGTCTTTGCCGGCTTCGACGTAAGCACGGGTAGCAGCGGCAAATGCGAGCTGGCATTCGGTGTTGACGTTGATTTTGGAAACGCCGAGAGAAATAGCCTTTTTGATCATATCGGCAGGGATGCCGGTACCGCCGTGGAGAACGAGGGGCATTTTGCCGACTTTCTCGCTGATAGCGGCGAGGGTTTCAAAACGGAGACCGGGCCAGTTGGCAGGGTATTTGCCGTGGATATTTCCGATACCTGCGGCAAGCATGGTAACGCCGAGGTCGGCAATCATTTTGCATTCGTTGGGGTCGGCAACTTCGCCGCCGCCGATAACGCCGTCTTCTTC
>DCHY01000021.1:26784-29735 GCA_002315715.1 Clostridiales bacterium UBA1740
ACGAGTTCTTTGGTCTTTGCGATGTTTTCGTCAATGGGATATTTGGAGCCGTCAAACATGATGGAAGAGAAGCCGGCTTCGATGCATTTATAAGCACCTTCGTAGGTACCGTGGTCAAGGTGAAGGGCAACGGGCACGGTGATGCCGAGGCATTCTACCATGGAGTCAACCATTTTGGCAACCGTCTTGAAACCGCACATATATTTGCCGGCGCCTTCGGAAACACCGAGGATGACGGGGGCTTTCATTTCTTCAGCGGTAAGAAGGATGGCTTTCACCCATTCGAGGTTGTTGATGTTAAACTGACCGACAGCATAGTGTCCGGCCTTTGCTTTTTCAAGCATTTCTTTTGCAGAAACTAACATAAGAGTGCTCCTTTTTATTTTTATCAAGTGATATTATAGCCTATCGCCGTCGGAAAATCAAGTCCCAACCCTAAAATTATAAAACATTTTTGCGCGCCGAGTTGTGCAATTTGTACACAATTCGTGCATGAAAGCACCCGTTTCATAGCACAATTACAGAATTTTGCACAAAACGGTTGACAATGCCAATTCGTCCCATTATAATGGAAACAACAAATTGATAGAGGCGCGTCGTTTATGAGTACCTGCGGCAAGGACGGAAATCCGCCAAAAGGGAAAGGGAAGGACGCCGAAGTGAAGGAAAGTTTCCGCTTTTCCTTTGCTGGGACGTTAGAGAACATCTACCGTACTGTCACAGTCATGTGGAGCGCTATCGAAATTCTTCCATATTTATATATGGCGTGGATTGAATTTTGGGATAGCACTCGTGCTATCCTTTTTTGTTTATTTTATTGCCCATAGGGCGGAGGAATTTATGTTTAAGAACAAACAAACCTTGACAAAACTTATTGCCATCGCCGTTCTTGCCGTTGCTCTCATCGTTTGCAGCCTTGCCGTAAACAACGTTGAGCCTCACGCTTGCCACGACTGCGACGGCGCAGATGCCGCATGTGAAACCTGCGGCGGTACCGGCCTTGTCGATCCCTCGAGCCGTTACGAAGAGACCTTTATGGCGCTTTTGCCTCCCATCATCGCCATCGCCTTGGCTTTGATTACGAAGGAAGCCTACTCCTCTTTGTTCATCGGTATGGTCATCGGCGCACTTCTTTCTGCCAATTACAAACTGTCCGGCACCTTGGACGTCCTCGTCAATGACGGTATCATTTCCGCCGTTTCGGATAACGCCGGCATCTTTGCTTTCCTCGTTATCCTCGGCATTCTCGTTTGCCTCGTCAACCGTGCCGGCGGATCGCAGGCATTCGGAAGATGGGCAAAAGAGCACATTCATACCAAGGTCGGTGCTGCCATTGCCACCTTCGCACTCGGCGTGCTTATCTTCATCGACGACTATTTTAACTGCTTGACCGTCGGCTCCGTTATGGCGCCCGTCACGGATTCGCAGAAGATTTCCCGTGTAAAACTCGCCTACCTCATCGACGCTACCGCCGCACCCGTCTGCATGATTGCCCCCATTTCTTCTTGGGCGGCTGCCGTTGCCGGCGCGGTTGAAGGTTCTGCCGTTGCCGATGCCGGTATGAGTTCCTTTACCCTCTTCGTCAGAGCGATTCCCTTTAACTTCTATTCGCTTTTGACCTTTGTCTTCATCATCACCATCACGCTTCTCGGTTACGATTACGGCAAAATGGCTGATTTTGAAATCAAGGCGCAAAACGGTGACCTCTCCGAACTTGACAACAAGGCGGCAGAAGCCCCCGTCGCTGCCGAAAAGGGCAGAGTCCTCGACCTTATCCTTCCCATTGCCGTTTTGATCGTCGCTTGCGTCTTTGCGCTTGTCTACGTCGGCGGATTCTTTGATGCGGAATGCGGTAACTACCTCGATTTCATCGGCGCATTCGGTGATACCGACGCCTTCGTCGCTCTTCCTTGGGGCGGTGTCGTTGCCCTCGTGTTCTCCATCGTTTACTTCCTTCTTCGTAAGTCCTTCGGCTTCAAAGAAGCGATGGAATGCATCCCGAACGGCTTTATCGCCATGGTTCCTGCCATCCTCATTTTGACCTTTGCTACCTCTCTGAAGAACATCACGGGCGTGCTCGGTGCCAAATATTTCGTGGCAAACCTGATGGCAAATGCGGCTGACGGACTCTTCGCTTTGCTTCCCGCCATCATCTTCCTCGTTGCCTGCGTGCTTTCGTTCTCGACCGGCACCTCTTGGGGCACTTTCGGTATTCTCATTCCGATCGTCACCGCCATGTTCGGTGTAGACGACCCCTTGCTCTTCGTCGGCATCTCGGCTTGCCTCGCCGGTGCTGTTTGCGGTGACCACTGTTCGCCGATTTCGGATACCACCATCATGGCTTCCGCCGGTGCAAATTGCAACCACGTGAACCACGTGGAAACCCAGTTGCCGTATGCTATTACGGTTGCCGGCGTTTCCTTCGTTTCCTTCATCGTTGCCGGCTTCGTTCCGAACGCTTGGATCATGCTTCCCGTCGCCGTCGTTTTGATGGTTGGAACCATCTTCGGCATTCGTTTTCTGCAGGGTAAAATGAAGAAAGCGTAAAAGAAAACCCTTCCTAAATAATTTATATGGCAAAGCCGGCGTTTCGCTTGAAACGCCGGCTTTTTCTTCCTATATTACCATTTTTGCGCTTACAGTTTATTTTCGCAATAATTGCAAAGTAATGAGGCAAAACCTATTCGCTTTGTTTGATTTGTGCAATTGCTTTTTTTGTTTTTGTGCAATTTGACATGATAATTCGAAAAAAACTTAAAAAAATGCAAACTTTTTACCAAAAAACATTCATATCATGTTAATATGTAGCCAGCGCAATACCCAAAATCAAAAACAAGGAGAAAAAACATGAAGAAATTAACCCTCGTCCTTCTCGTTATCGCATCCTTGATTCTCGGCGCCATGACGATGGCATCCTGTGATGCATCCGATTTGCCTTTCGAACTCCCGTT
>DCHY01000020.1:0-21343 GCA_002315715.1 Clostridiales bacterium UBA1740
CTGCCCGACGGTGATTTTGTCCTGCGTCGAGGTGCTATCTTCGTTCGTATCCGCCCAGGTGGGGTCAATCGTATCGGTCGCATTCGAAAGGGCAAAGGTGAAAACGCCGTCATAGAAATAATAACGGTCTGTTCTTTGCGTGCCGGTGATCTGGGTTCCGATACGTTCACGCTCGTATTGTGTACAAAGACGCGTAAAGGTTGTTTTGTCGTTCTCCGTCTTTTTCTGCGAGGCATATTTCATGGAAATACCGGTAACGGAAACTTGCGCTGCGCTCGCCCCGACTTTCGTGTCCTCCGTGGAACCGGAGTAGTAATAGTATTCGGGTTCGTCGGTGCCTCTGTCCGTGCGAACGTCGTGAACGACGTAGTTGGTCCAAGGTTCTTCCACCGCCGAGGTGCGGCCGAGCAAGTCTCTTTTTTCCGACATCGTGGCGATGCTTCCCTTATCGTCGGTATATTTGACGGGCGTTCCATCCGGAAGCATCATATCGGTGGTACGGGTTGTGCCATCCTCATCGGAATCCATATAAATGGTACTGTACGAGCGTCTTTCCACGAGCAAGCCGTAAAACACCGTTTCGGAGCCTTCGGCACCCGTCGTCACTTTCACGATTTCAGCGGAAGCGTGATAGCCTTCGTAAATTTCCGCCGCCGTAACGTAACCGCGTCCTTCACCGGACAAAAGACCGCCGCCGGAACCGGATCCGCCGTCGGAAATACTGATATCGCTGTTGTTGTTACCGTTGACGGTGATGACGCCCGTCGCCTGGTCAGAGTTCATACCGACCATATATCCGATAATACCGCTGACGGAATAAAAATTGGCGTTCGTGGCGTTCTCTTCGTTTGTGGATTTTTGTTTCAAATCCACGTCCAGTGCGGCAATATCGTCATTGCTGTAATACACGCTGATATATTCGACCGTCGCATAGTCCACGTGCCCGGCGAGAATACCGATATGGTGCGTTTCGTGCATGGAACTGTCGGAGGTATCAGACGAGAAGGAAAAGGCGTGTGCAACGGCACTGAGAACGGCCTCCCATCCCTTTTTATCCTTGACTTCGACAGTGACGTCGTAGAGCAAAAGGTCGCGCACGGTCGATGCTGCACCGTTGAATTTTGTTATACCGGTTTCGGAATTGGTTGTGGCAGTCGAAACGTCACCGAGATACCCGATGTGACCGAAAAGACCGACGTCGACGGCGTTACCGTCGCTTTTTGCGGTGATACCGTAAATAACGGACTGTGAAGAGGTTTGCCCGTTTACGGAAGTGGTGGACGTCTTGTCAAAGGAACCGCCGAGATATCCGATAAAAGGATTGGCTTCGTTTCCGATATATTCGAAATCGTATCCACGACCGTCAATCGTGACGGCTTTTCCGTCCGGCTGACAAACCAAGAAATAGGGAATGTCGCGCTCCGACTTCTTATCGGCGGAAGTATAATAGTTGTTTTTGAAATAACCGATGTTCTGAAGAACGTACAGGTTCTGCAAATGGTTGATACGGGAAATGAGATACGGGTTGGAAGCCGAGCCCCAGGAGGCAGAGGAAAGATAAACGTACTCGTAGGCAAATTCACTGCCTTCCGCGTTTTTGACGACCTTGAGAGTCGGCTTGCTTTCGTTATTCACGTAGTAAGTCTTTTCGCCTTCGGTAACTTCGGTCAATCCCGTCAAGTCGGTGCATTCGATACCGAGCGGCGTGTTGGCAGCGGTGTTTGTATTGATAATGTCAAAGAAAGTATTCAGTTCCATGCCGATACGGAAACGTTTTGTTCCGCCGTCTTCACTGTTGTATAGGTAGGCCTGTGAAAAATAGTAGGCGGATACGACCGTCACCGCTGCGGCAAGTATCAGAGCGATGGCGACGACGCACAGAGCTACCTTCCAAATCTTTCTTGTTTTTTGCATGATGTTCTCCTAATTTAAATCTCGGATAAGCCGACGCTCAAAATGTTAATCCGTGATAATGGCAAGCGTCCGGGAAAATTTTGCTTTTGTTGTGGCACTTTCGTTACCGAAATTTTGATAATCGTTTTGATTGCCGTTATCCATAAAAGTGATGACGATATCAAAAGCAATCAGTTGGTTTTGACCGAGGGAAATGTCGATATCGTGGCGAATAATCTCCGTGTATTCCACGGAATCGCCGTCGACCGTCGTCATCTGAACGGGCGTCATTTTGACGGGTTGCCCGTCACCGTCGGTCTTGAGCGGCAGGTGTTTCGCTTCGTTTCCGCCCTCAACGCTCTTGATTTCCATTATCGGGTTCCCGTTTTGGTCGAGCACGTCGGAATATTCAAAGTTGTATATGGTATAAGTGTCGACCGAAATATAGAGCTGCGTGCCGAGATATTTGCCTGCCTCGGTGGGAATCTCGTCGTAGAGACTCTTATCGATGCTGTCGTACGCGGACGTGCCCGCTTCCCAAAGGACCGTCTCCTGAAAACCAATGCCGGTGACGGATGTGCTGTAGGAACTGTTGGCGATACCGATGGTCATTTTGAGGACCGAGCCGGGGATCAGTTTGGAATCGGAAGTGGAAACCGTCGTGGCTTCGCCGGGAGTAACGAGCGAGATAACGCCCTCGTCTTCGTTAATCTTAACGCCGCCGATTTGCAGTTCGTTGATGTCATACGACATATCGCCGCTCGTCAGCTCGACTTTATGGTTCTTGGAAATCCACGCATACGTAACGGTGGAGGAAATCAGCGTAATCAGCAAAGCAGACAAAAGGAGAAACGCGGCTTGACTACGGACGGCGGTGGCTTTGTTCAGTTGTGACGGACGTACGAGTTTTCTAACGTGACAGTGTGCCATTTTTCTCCTTTCCGAATTGTCATATCATACGTTGCGATTGAAATTGACAGAGATTTTATTGTTGAATGGCGGAGGTTTGAATCTCCAAACCGAGGTTGGCGGTGAAGAGCAGGTAAGCCGGCATATAATTCTTCAAACCGGAATTGGTCAAAGCGTCAGCAAGCGTCTCGGAATTGATGCTGATTTTGATGTAGAAACAATAATACTGCTCTTCACCTTCGTTTTCAAGCGTGGTCGACAGTTTCGACGCGTCGTCTTCTTTCAAATATTCGACGACGCCCATGTCGCTGTCATCATTAAAGAGGGGAGAAAACGTGTCGGTCGTCCCGTTGAGATTGCTAATCGTGTAATCGGTCGTGGAATAGAAATAACGAAAACGCAAGAACGGATAATCATTCGTGTTGCTCAGTTCTTTGTTTAAGGCGTAATCGTTGTCGGTGACTTCTTCGCTCGGATAATAGCCGAAGTTGTTTTCCGCTCCGGAGAGGGAAGCCTTATATACGCTGACGTAGTTATCCGGCGTTGAATAGTTCAACTTGACGGTGTTCGAGGAGTTCTTCTGAAGTTTGATTTTGAATTTGAGGTAAACGGGTCTGTTCGCCTGCTCCTGTACGAGATTGTTGATCGTACCGAAGTAGAGAAAATAGGGGTCAAACGTCGTGATTTCTTTTCCGTCGTCTTCTTTCGTCTCGAATTTACCAATGGCGCTGAAGTGCTTTTCGATACCGGTGCTGTCCTTTTTCGGGTCCACCACGACGACGTTCCATCCGATGCTTCGAGCATATCCCGACGTCGCATCCTTATATTCGGTATCCGAATACATCCAAACCTGCGCTTCTTCAAATTTGGAAACGGAGGAACTCTCTACCGTGAAGGTCGTGCTTCGCACCGACGAAGCCAGCCAGGCAAAGGAGGACGGACTCCAAAGCGCCGTAAACGACAGGAGCAGGCAGAGTGTCAGCGCGATAAGACAATTTTTCTGTTTTCTTGTGAAATTCATCTGCAACTCCTTTCATAACTTGACTGTCGGCGTTATTGCGCCACGTAGTCGACTTTCAGAAAAATTTGATTGACGGTTTGGTTGTTGGCACGCAAAATCGTTTTAATCTGCGTGGTGGAGGGATCTCTCATGGCGCCGTCAAAGAATACGCGCAGAGTCACCTTCATAACGCTTCCGGGCACCATCACTCCGGGTCCGTCCGTCAGTTGAACCGAGACACCGGTCGATTCGGTGTTGCCAGACGGCAACAGCGTCGTTTTGTATACGTCGTCAATCAGGACGTCAATGCCGACGGTGAGATAAACGCCGTCAAAAACGTTGGTATAATATCCTGTGGCAACACTGCCAACGGGGAGTGTCACTTCCGTAAAACTGCTTCCCGAGCGAAGATAGTATGTTTTTTCGGCTACCGCAGTCTCAT
Organism: Clostridiales bacterium UBA1740; assembly: GCA_002315715.1. Lineage (GTDB taxonomy): Bacteria > Bacillota > Clostridia > Oscillospirales > CAG-272 > UBA1740. Next base: position 4,245 of record DCHY01000020.1, read on the forward strand.
CCTCTACACACTGTGCAAAACAGTTTTGAGGATCCAAGGACAGGGTGAGTTCGCAATACTCCAAAGAAACGCCGAAAACACCGATGTATGTCACAAAATCATAGTAGTTAACGCCGGGAACGGCAGTCGTGAATGTGAAATCTTGAATGCTGCTGTCGTTTTTCGTCAAGCCGGAGTCGGGGTCGATGTTCATTTCATCGTCCGCGACCACGACGACGAGATTATGCTCCGCATCGTGTGTTGCCGGTTCAAGATCCAGGGTGGTCGCTCTCGTGAAAGATTTTCGGAAAAGCGCATTAATATTGACCGGGTGCAAAACGTCGTTGATATCATCCGAGATGATCAAACTCGGCGAACCTTTGATCGACACCGACATGCCGGTTCCTTTTACGTCTTTATTGGACGAAAACCAACCGAAGGAACGAAGTCCCACGCCGACGGCAAAGATGACGACGAAAAACGAGAGAACGAGACTGACGACGGAACGGTAAATCGTCCGCACGGTTTCACGTCGGTTCGGCGTGCTTGTATTGAGTTTTTCTTCCATACCAAACCTCCGTAGAAATAAAAATGCCATTTATCTCGCGAAGATAAACGGCAACTGGCTGGCTTTTTCGGCCCCTATAGCTTTGCGTCACGAATTTTCATTCGCTTTGCTCATATCTATATTTCTTTATTCAATTACATTATAGCATGTACACCCATAAAAGTCAACTTAAAAAGAAAAAATTAACATATTAATAATATATTATTTTCTTTGAATGGACTTTGAGAGGGGTTTTGATACGAATAAAAGCGAAAAATGACGGGAAATGCCGCCGCTTTTCGCGAAAGGGCGGGTTCCGGCAAAAAAAGACGCGGCACTTTCTCTTTCGGAGAAGGACCGCGTCGTAATGAATGGGTTATATGGAAAAACGGTGGCGCTCTTCGGGAATCACCCGTCGGTGCGCTTGATGACGTCGGAAATTTCGTAGAGCGCGATAAACGCCTGCGGGTCGATTTCGTGAACGATATTCTTGACTTTGTTGACTTCAAAGTGGTTGACGATGAAATAAATAATCTCTTTCGAGTCGCCGGAATAGGCACCGAGCCCTTTGACGATCGTACCGCTGCTGCTGAACGATTCCTGTAAAACGGAGGTGATTTCTTTGGCGGATTTCGTGATGATCATGGCACATTTCTCGCGGTCAAAACCGTCGACGATGTAATCCACCGTCTTGGAACCGATGAAATAAGCGACGACGGAATACAGAGCCACGATCCATTTGCCTTGGTTGAGAATGCCGCAGCAGACGTACAAAACGGCGTTGAAGAGCATCACGAAATTGCCAAGGGACAAACCGAGTTTCTTGGCAAAACACACGGACAAAACGTCAATGCCGTCGATAGCGCCCCCAAACCGAATGGTAAGTCCGCTGCCGATGCCGGAAATCAGTCCGCCGAAAATGGCACAAAGAAGCAAATCTTCGCCCGCAAGAGGCGAGGAATCCACGACGTCAAACGGCAAAACGTCCATAATCAAGAAGGAAGAAAGAGAGTAAATGCCGATGGCGAAAAGGGAATATACCGTAAACGAAACACCCTGCCTTTTAAGCCCGAAGAGGAAAATCGGGAAGTTGATGGCGACAAGAAACAGAGGAAGCGAAAGAAAATCCGGCGTCAATTGGTCAAGCAACATCGAAAGACCGGAAATGCCGCTGTCGTAAAGTTTCATGGGATATAAAAACACCGTAACGCCAAAAGCGTTAATCATGCCTGCGATAGTTAAAAACAGAAAGTTTTTCGTTTTCAAATCGTGTTTATTTTTCATCGGCTCTCCTTCTTTCTCCTCTGCGAGGGTAATCCCGACCTCGTTTGTCAAATCCGACAACGGTTTTTCCATGGGTCCCCTCTTTTTATCAAACTTTGCTCACTTTATTCTATCACGGCTTTCGTTTTTCGTCAACTGTAAAAAAGAAACATGCACTCCGAGGCCGAAGTGCATGCTGTCTTAGTTGTTTTCCGTCTTCTTTTTCTTCGCCGTGACGCTCAAAAGAACGATGGAGGCGAGGATGAGAAGAATGCCGATCACTTTCAAAATGGGCGCTTCTTCACGAAAAACGGCGATGCCGATGACCGAACCGATTAACGGCTCCACTGCCACCAAAACCCCCGCCACCGCCGTATCTAACACCTTCAAACCGGCGGTGTAAAAGACGTACGGCAGCACGGCGCACAGAAGCGTCGAGACGATAACGAGGGGAATGGACGTCGGCGCGCTTGCCGTCTTGGCAAACGTCGTGATGGGATTGGCGAGAAAGAGCGAACCGAGCGATGCAAAAACGAAAGTATAAAACGTGATGGTCAACGGGTGATATTTTTCGGTGCCGTATCTGCCGAACACCGAGTAAAGACCGTAGAAGAATCCGGCGCCGATGCCGACGAGAAGTGACAGAAAACCGAGCTTGGTTCCGCTTCCGATCATGCCGGAAATGAGAATGACGCCCCCGATGGTAAGGACGATGGCAACGACTTTTTTCGGCGTGATTTTCTCGTGAAAGAGAATCGCCGAGAAGAGCATGACGAACACCGGTGAGGTGTAAAGAAGCGATACGGCAACGGAACTGCCGGCGTCGATCATCGTCGCAAAATAACAAATATTGAAAAACGTCACGCTGACGATGCCGGTTCCGATAAAAATCCAGACGTCCTTCAGCTTGATTTTGAGAAGCCGCCGATCCTTGACGGCGATGATGCAAAGCAGCATCAAAGCAGAGGTCAAAACGCGCAAAAACGCGATTTCTTTACTGTCAAAGCCGAGCGCGGCTAAGGGTTTGATAAACAGACTGATGATGCCCCAAAGAGCACCGGCGGCAATGACGAGCGCCGTCCCCGTTTTCTTGTTCATGTGTCACCTCGGATGAAAAATACAATAGGATTATAGCAAAAAAATCAAAAAAGTCAATGCCCCCTGCAAAAACAGAGGGCACCGTTCGTTATTGTATTATTCGAGTTGTCCCGGCAGTTTGAGTTTTTCTCTTGCGGGGAACGTTTTGTCGTATTCTTCAAACGCTTCGGGATTTTCCCAACCTGCGAAATATCCGCGCGGCGTTTTGTATTCTCCCGTGACGCCTGCTAAGTATCCTTCCTTCAGTTCTTTTAGCAGGAAGAAGGAGTCGTCTTCGCCTGCGGGAAGACCGTGATAGCGGATGCCGTACTCACGAGCATAGGTAAATCCGCACTTGCCGTAAAAGAGGATGTCGCCTTCAAAGCAGACGGCAGGGCAGCCGTACTCTTTGGCTTTTTCGAGAGAAAAGTCAAGGAGGATTTTGCCATAGCCCCGTCTTTTGTATTTCGGTGCTATCGAGATAGGTCCCATCGTCATGATGGGAATCTCCCGTTCGTCGTCGGCGTAAATCACCGTTTTGACGAAAACGTTTTGACCGATGATTTCTCCGTCCTTTTCCATGATGAAGTTGAGTTCCGGCACGAAATCGGGATCGCTTCGTAAACACTTGAGCACGTAATGCTCAAGGCACCCCGGTCGATACACGTTCCAAAAACTCTCTCGAACGAGTTCTTCGACCTTTCTTTCGTCTTCTTTTTCCTCGCGTCGAATGACAATGTTTTCTTTATCCATTTTATGGTTTTTCCTTAAATTTGTAAATAAATATTTGCATTATGGCTTCTTTTTGATTGGATGACGAAGAACCGTTTTCCAATTTTCGGGCGCAATCTTTCTCGCGTCGGAGAGATAGATTTCGTGATGGCGGCGGACTTCCATATCGTTTTCAAACCCTGCCTCTTCGATAAAACGGTCCATCATCGCCACGGATGCCGGTTCGTCGTCATAGGGTCCTACGTGCATCATTTGTACGCAAAGTCCTTCGTCAACCGTCAAAAACTCCGCCGACGAGCAATCGATTTTTTTCTTTTTCATTGCCGTTTCTTTCGCCCAGGCGAGGTCTTTTTCGGTAATGAAATCCGGCAGGCGAATGACGGAGATCCAATGAAATGCGGACTTGTCGGAATTATCGATTTCCACGACTCCCTCCCGCCACCAAAACCCTTCGAGAGGCGGAACGACGTAGTCGTAAAAACCCTTGATACGGTAATCGCTTTTATAACTCATTTTCAGAGTATAAGCAACGGAATATAAAACACCGATGGCGGTTTGATAAGCCCCGCCCTTTTCGTTCGGGTCCCCCATGCCGCGTACGGCAACGTAGTTTGCCTTCGGCACGGTGACGATTTGCGGTGTGTTTTTCGGCAGATAATATTCCTTATATTCTTTTTTGAAATCAAATGCCATAAAATCCGTCTCTTTTCATAGAAATCAAACAATCGGCAACTGGATTTCGGTCAGCCAATCTTCTTCGCTTTCTTTGTTCCAAATACCGTCAATGTAGCATTCGCGGGGCAGACCTGCCTTTTGATAGCCGTTCTTTTCGGCGTATTGGAAAAGAAAGGCGTAGGCTTCGCCGATCGAATCGTATCCGCCTTTATGGTAGATGGAGAGAACTTTGACGGGGGAAATCGTTCGAAAACGGATTCTCTCGCTCTCCGCGCCCATGCGGTCCACCGCTTGGGAGTGGCGGATTTTGATATTCTTTTCCTTATGATAGCCGTCGAGATATTCGCAAAACTCGTAATCCGGCTTAAGACAACGAATGTCGGGATTCAGCCTGAGGCATTCTTCGCCGAGGCTCGGTATAATTTCCATCATTTCCCCAAAATTTTCGACTTTAACTTCGCTGTAATAAACGATACAGCCGGGAATGTTTTTTTCAACCGCTTGATACTTCATATCTCTTTCCTCCAAAATGTGTTGGATCACGAGAAGAGAGCGTTCAATATCGGCTTTTTGCATCTTCAGGGCTTGCGCTTTCTTTTGCAGCATTTCGTTTCCGTCGGCATGCAAAAGCAGGGCTTGAATCTCCGAAATCGAAAAACCGAGTTGGCGCAGACGCTTGATTTTCGCCGCCTCCTCGAGCTTTTCGGTTTCATAGAAACGGTAGCCGGTTTTGGCGTCGGCGCCCGTCGGCAAAAGAAGCCCTTTCTTTTCGTAAAAGCGAAGCGCTTTCACGGTCAAATGGGACAGTTTCGAGAATTCACCGATTTTCAGCATACGTCTCTCCTTTTCGTGTCAACTTGATTATAAAGTGTACTCTTGGGGGAGAGTCAAGAGGTTTTAAAACTTTTTTTGAAAGACGAAAGATAAGCCTTTTGTTCGTCGGTCAAACGATAACTTTCTTTCGCTTTTTGGATGGTTTTATTGTGCGTCCAAACGTCAAGGGCGCCGTTTTCGATATAGGGAACGGCGGCGTCCCACTGTTTGGCGAGTGCCGTCGCAAAAAACCAAGCCTGCATCATTTTGACGTAGTATTCGTCGCTGCGAACGGCGGCGGGCGTTTCCAAAACGGAAGGTTCAAAATCGCCGTCCAAAAAATGACTCATCAGCATCTCCATGCCGAAACGGCAGGTGTAAGTGTGGGAACTTTTCATCCATTTTTCCAAAATCGGCAGGAGTTCTCTCTTGTGCTTGGCAAACACTTTCGGTGACATGATATCGCACACCGCCCAGTTGTCAACGTATGGCAAAAAGGCGTTAACCCCTCTCAAACACGCGTCAAAGTCCTTGATTTCGGACAACAGAAGCCCGTGGAGCATGTTTTCGTCGTAGGTGCGGTGGGGAAGCGCCAACAAAAAACTGTAAGCTTCCGGGCTGTTTTTGATTTCCTTGGCGAACTTGCGCAAAAGCGGCACGCGCACGCCGATGAAAAGATCTTTCTCAACGTTCGGCGTCAGTTTGCTTTGAAACGCCGCGTAGGTTTCGTCTCTCATCTCATAGAGTTTTTCGAGTATCGTCATTTGTGTTTTTTCTCATTCGTTTGCATTTTCTTTTTCGATTTCGTCTTTCACTTTTTGCAGTTCACCGAGAAAAATACAGTGAGGAATCGCGTTGGTTTCGACGGCAGTTAAGGCGTCGTCGAGTTTCATCCAAACGACCGCCGCCACCTCTTCTTTCTGCAAGACGAAGTCCCCCTCGTCCTTGTCGCAAAAGGCGTAAAAGAACTTGGAAATCTGCCTGTCGTGAAACGGCACGCCGAAAAACGAATCGTCACAGCGGACAAAGCGTTTGCCCGTTTCGTGAAGATCCCGGGGGTCGAGGTCAACGCCGAGTTCCTCCTTGGCTTCTCGGATCGCCGATTCGACGTAGTCGCAACCGGCGGGAATATGCCCCGCCGTGGATATATCAAAACAGCCGGGGAAAGAACTTTTGTTTTCGCTTCGCTTTTGCAAAAGCACCTCTGTCTGTCCGTCTTTGCGCCTCAAAAGCCAAAGGTGCGCCGTCCTATGCAAAATGCCTTCGCGGTGCGCGATTTTGCGCTCTACGATATGGCCCGTCGGCTCGCCGTTATCGTCAACAATATCCAGATATTCCATATTCGCCTCTCAGTGGGAAAGCCGCGCTTCCCGTGCCTTTGAAAGTTCTAAATGCCGCAAAACCCGCGGACGGTTATATCGCTGAATCATCACGTAAAAAAGATCTATCAAACCGGCAAAAACCGAGGTGAGGATAAACGCCCAAGGCGTGTGATACGGGATGATGAGAAAAAGCGGAAGAAAGGATAAAACCGCACAAATCCTGTGCACGAGTTCCGCCTGCAAGAGATTGTGAAGCAACCCATCGGGGGATACGGCACGGGTGTCGAACTGTTCCGGCTTTGCGGTCACAACGTATTTCTTCCACGCCTTCACGTTGAGAATTTCATATAGTTTTTCTTCAAACCCGAAAAGGCGAAAATCAAAACGATCTTTTGGAAACTCTTTGTTCCTGTAAAGAACCGTAACGGTTTCCCCCACGCAAAGGCGCATGGCAAAGTGATAAAAGCAGGTGAAAAGGGAAATGAAAACCGTCTTCATCCACCCAAGCCCGAAAACACGAAACAGACCGATAAAAAGCAAAGATGAGAGCAGAAGAAAAGCACAGACGGCTGCCAAAAGAGCAATCGTCTTCGACGTTCGTTTTTCCATACGCTACCTCCTGTTGCTTCTCTATTATATCAAATGCGCGAAAAAAAGTCAAAAATCTTTGAAGGAAAGCCACTTGACGGATACGGACGAAATTATTATAATAGAAGCATCAATCATAGGAGAAGTCTATGGAAAAAACGTTTCCGGCGTCGGTGAGCGCCATCGGTGATATCACCGAGGCTTTTGAAAGAAAACTCAAAGATTATCAAATCAGCGCGAATCTTCGTCAGGAGTACGTCCTGCTCATCGAAGAGGTCGCTACAAAAACCGTACAGGCGGCGGATAAAGACGCCTCGTTGACGCTGTCGGTCAAAAGGCATCTCGGTACCGTTTCGGCAAAAATAACCTGCCCGGGACGCGCCGTTCGGTTGGAGAGCGAATCCGGCACGGACTTTTCGGGGCAGATTATCAAAGAATACAGCGAATATCTGCGTCAATCCTATTCCTTCGGCACGAATGAAATCCTTTTCACCACCTCTTTTTCTTCCGATGAACTTCTTGTCAGCGAGGCGTTGTCAGGGGGGGCGGCGTTGCTCGTGGGACTTTTGCTTCGTTTGTTCGTCAATCCGTCGGCGCTTTCCTTTATCGGTAACAACGTCACTCTCCCCGTCGTTTTGATTTTCGTGCGCGCCATGCAAACCGTCGCGGTGCCCGTCGCCTTTTTCTCACTTGCCTATTTCGTCGTCAAAATCAGACGCACCTTCGACCGCGACAACAAAACGATTTACCTCGGTTTTCGATATTTTCTGTCCTCCGTTGCGGCTTTGGCAATCGGCGCCTTGACTTCCAAACTCTTTGAATTCGGGAAGCCGCCGGTGGATTTGTCTCTTTACCAAACTGCCGAAGACAATTTCATAGGCACCAATATTAAAGATTTTCTTTCGCAAATCGTCTCCTCCAACATGGTGGAACCGTTTTTGATTTCCAACCCCATTCCCGTATTGATCAACGCCCTTCTCGTGGGACTTGCCGTGAGCAGCGTCTTCGGCAGAACCGGCGATACGCTTCGCCACGGTCTTGCCGCCTTCAACGATTTGTTCTCGTGCTTGATGAATATCATATACAGCGTTATCCCCTTCTTTCTTTTCTTCGCCGTTTTGGATTTCGTCATCAAAGCCGACAAGGGCAGTGTCAAAGTCCTTTTGTATTTTATCGTCTCCCTGACGGTGGCGTTGCTCTTTTTGTTCGCGTACTACATTTTGCGTTTGGTGTTCGGCGGCGTTCCCGTAAAAACGTTTTTCGAAAAATATCACGAACTGCTCGTCGTCAACTTCAAAATCGCCTCCAACGTTCAGTCGTATCCCTATAACAAGCGCATTTTGACCAAGAAAATGACCTTGTCGCGCGACTATTTGGCAGAGGGCTTAAAACTCGGAACGCTTCTCAACATGGACGGCAACAGCCTTGTGGTTTCCGTCCTTATTATGAATCTGATTGCGACGGTCGGCGTTTCGGTCACGGCGATGCAGTATGCCGGCATTGTCCTAATCCTGTTTCTGTTTTCCGTCGGCGCGCCCAACGAGCCCGGCTCTTTGCTTCTCGGTGCCATTATCCTTATGAGTTTCATCGGCATTTCCGTGGAACTTGTCGGTGCCGTGCTGATTTTGGAAGCCCTCTTCTCCAAGATTTATTCCTTCATCAACGCCGCCGGCGACATCGTCACCTTGGCGATAGAAGACGAGCGACATAAACGCAAAACGGCAAAAGCGTCGGAATAACCGATTTTTTGAAAAACTTGATTTTTTAGTTCCTTTCCCGTATAATAAAAATATAACATACCGATATAGGAGTTTGCTATGCCACAGAAAATTACCGACAGAATGGCGTACTTTGCCAAGAATTATTATCAAAATTACAAGAATTTGCAAGACGAAGCACATTTTGACGGCTATAACTACGAGAACTTGTATAAGAAAATGTTTTCCGATTACAACTCGACCGCAAAATTGTATCAGAAAATGGACACGCCCCCGACTGTCGAAACCGACCCTCGGGAATTTGAAGAGTACGAGCGCGCGGTCGGAAAACTGATAGCTCAAACGCTCTTTGCTATGACGACGCCCGATCACGTCAAGAGTGAATTGCCGAATACCGACGAGTTTTCCATGCAGGTAAATCCCGCCGACCTTTTCAAAAACCTCGATATCGAAACGGAGGATTTGAAAGCGAATTTCGGCGGTATCGATCCCGTCCTCGCCGGCAGGTCTCCGGAAACGAACCGGTACGATGACGACGAGATTACCGAGGAAGAACACGACGAGATACTGTTCGGTGACGACGACGATGAACCGAATTTTGGCACAAACGAATACGATGATTTTCTCGAAGAAAATTATCAAAAAGACCTGCAAAAGGGCGAACTCGACAACCCCCTGTTGGGTTCCGTTCCCGACGATTCTCCGCTCGGTCAAGCGTTCGGGCAGGCGTTCGGAGTCAAAACGCAGTCGGCAAAGGAAAAGAATATTCAAATCGGCGAGCAAGGTCACATCGACATTTACCGTTTTGAACTCGATGAGAACGATACCCCCGAGAAGCACGCAACGAAGCAAGGCTTAAACGCCTTGGCATCCGTCCTCGGCGCGCGAGATATTAATAAATCTTTGACCGACGACGTCCTCGACCAGATATCCAAAGATACCCAAGAGGCGAAGGAAGCGGAAGAACGCAACAACTCCGTCGTCGACAACGATCTCCGGCGCGCGTATGAGAGAAAGGAACAAAAAAGACAAATGACCGTCAAGGGCGGTTATCTCGCTTTGCGCGGTCAGTGGGAAAAACGTACGGTAGGCGACATCTTTGCCCATCCGTTCCGCTCCATCAAGGAGTACGCGTCCTATAAAAAAGCCGAAAAAGAAGCCCTCAAACTCAATGGCGAGACCAAGGAAAGCTTGGATAAGTTGGCGGGAGAAGCCGGCAGAATATACGACTTCGGAAAGCGCGTTCCCGCCGTCAATACCGGTTATACGAAGGATATGGAAGCGATTGAAGCCGAACTCGCCAAAACGAATCAGGCAGTCGGTTTCGAGAAAAGCGAGCAGGAACAGTTAAACGAAGACCTCGGAAACCTGTTCGGAAATAAAACGGCGTCCATCAATGAACAAAACAAAAAGATTGAACAACCCACCCTTACGCAAAATAAAGATATGAGCGTGGGTAAGTGATAAAAAAGTGCTTTAGCCAAGCGGCTAAAGCACTTTTTTCGTTGAGAAGAAGTCACGGCAGTTTCGGTGTTTTGGATAGACTGGCGGCGATTTCGTCGTCGGTGGGGACGTAGTCGCTCATCACGCCGTCGTGATATTTTCCGTATGAAACCATATCGAAATATCCCGTTCCCGTCAAACAGAACACGATGGTTTTGGCTTCTCCCGTCTCGCGGCACTTGATGGCTTCGTCCATCGCCACTTTGATGGCGTGGGCGCTTTCGGGCGCCGGCAAAATGCCTTCAATGCGAGCAAAATATTCGGCAGCGGCAAAGACGTCGGTTTGTTTGACGGCTCTCGCCTCCATCAGTCCCTCGTCGTACAGTTCGGAGAGGGTGGAACTCATGCCGTGATAGCGAAGACCGCCGGCATGGTTGGGCGCCGGCATAAAGCCGCTGCCAAGCGTGTACATTTTGGCAAGCGGACAAACGCGCCCGGTGTCGCAGAAGTCATAAAGATACTTGCCGCGCGTCAGCGTCGGACAGCTGGCAGGCTCAACCGCTATGATTTGATAATCGGCTTTTCCGCTGATTTTCTCGCCCATAAAGGGAGCAATCAAACCGCCGAGATTGGAACCGCCGCCGGCACAGCCGATGACGATATCGGCCTTGACGCCGTACTTGTCGAGCGCCGCTTTCGTCTCAAGACCGATGATAGATTGATGAAGCATAACCTGCGAGAGCACACTGCCAAGCACGTAACGATAGCCTTCTCTCGTCGTGGCGGCTTCCACGGCTTCCGAAATGGCACAGCCGAGGCTTCCCGTCGTTCCCGGAAATTCGGCGTTGATTTTTCTGCCGACTTCGGTCAAAAGAGAGGGGGACGGGGTCACGTCCGCACCGTAGGTGCGCATGACCTCTCGGCGGTGGGGCTTTTGCTCGTACGAGCATTTGACCATAAACACTTTGCAGTCAAGACCGAAATAGGAACATGCCATCGAGAGTGCAGTGCCCCACTGACCGGCACCCGTTTCGGTCGTCACGCCGACGAGACCTTGCTCTTTGGCATAGTACGCCTGCGCAATAGCGGAATTGAGTTTGTGGCTGCCGCTTGTGTTATTGCCTTCAAATTTATAATAAATTTTTGCCGGCGTGCCGAGCTTCTTTTCAAGACAGTACGCACGCACAAGGGGAGAGGGACGGTACATCTTGTAAAAATCCACGATTTCATCGGGAATGGGGATAAAGCGGTCGGTGTCGTTGAGTTCCTGTCTTGCCAATTCCCGACAGAAAATAGGCTCGAGTTCTTCCTCGGTGATCGGCTTGCCCGTGGCGGGATTCAAGAGCGGTGCCGGCTTTTTCTTCATATCGGCGCGCAAGTTATACCACGCGCGCGGCAACTCACGCTCTTCGAGATAGATTTTGTAAGGGATTTCTTTCTTTTCCATTGTCTTCTCCTTTCGAATAAAAAAAGCCCCGATTATCCTTCGATAATCGGGGCGATACATATCGCGGTGCCACCCGGTTTGGTAGAAATCTACCCACTCATGCGTACGAAAATACGCCGCCGTTGTTTACGGAGTGCCGCTCCGTCTTCCATACTTGCCGAGGCTTTCCGGTTGCCCTCCGGAGTCCATTCGGTACGCCCACTCTCACCGCGATTTCACCATCCGCGGCTCTCTGTGCAGAACGGTTTCGTACTTACTTCTCTCCGTCATCGGTTTATTATGCTACCATCATAGCAACTCTCGTTTTATTTGTCAAGAAAATTTTCAAAAAAAGTTTGAAAATCGTTTTTCACGGTTTCTCGCTCTTTAGAAAAGCCTCCATCCCCATCTTTTCGGTGAGACCGCAAAGGCTCTTTTGATATTGCTCTTTGGAAATAGCCCCGCTTGAGAGAAAGGTGTCGAGCAGTTTCTTTTGCGAAAGATACAACTCGATTTTCTTTTCTTCGGGGGAAAGTTCCTTATTTTCGTTTTCCATAGGTAACCTCATTCTGCGTTCATGGCATCTACAAAAGTTTTCTCTTTGACGGTCAGTTCCACCCATGCCGGGCGAAAACCGCAGGCGAGGGCGTTGCCTACGGATGGCAAATTGGACCAAGCGGCACAGTAAAACGGAACTTTACCGCGCTTGAGAATTTCAATAGCCAACTTGCTCGTCAGCGCCGCGGCAATGCCGCGACGGCGATAGGGAGGCAAAACGTCGACTCCGATTTGCCACATTCCGTCGCAATCGGCGGAGGCACCGGCAAGTCCCACGAGGACGTCGCCGTCGTATGCCCCGACGCCAAGCACGTCGAGTTGTTTGCGCTTTTCACACAGAGCGTTTTGCCATTTTGGAAGATACAAGTCGCAAAAATCGCGGCTTTCCAGCAGTTTCAAGGGGTATTGACAGGGGTTTTCGCGGAGCAAGTCGAGTTTCGGCAAAAAATACTCCGCCATAAAACAAACGCGATAGCCGTCTTTCTCAAAGCAGTCGTCAAGCACGTGCAAGTTCGGCGTTTCAAAACAGTGTGCCGCTTGAAACTTGTTTAGATAAGACAAAACGGCGGGGCGGTATTTGTCGTCCACCGACGCCACGACGTTGTTTCCGTAGGAAATCAGATTGCAAACGAAGGGCAGCGTCAAATACTTGCGTGCTTGCGGATGGACTTTTGACGTCACCGCCACGTTTTCCGATTTCAAAAAATCTTTCCAATCGCAACCGGCATCCATCGCCGATTGTTCCATGGCTATTTTCAAAATATCGTTATCGGTCATCATTCAGTCAAACAAACTCCGTTTCGATAGTCAACTCGATTCGGTAGTCGGGATAGAGTTCCTTCATATACGCTTCAAATTGCGCGCGAACGCCGTCCCAGTCGGACAGGGCATAGTCCACGATAAAATCGACGTAGATACGGCCGTCGGCGGAGTCGATATACACGGCGTGAAAACTCTTGATATGTTCGTTTTGTCTGATAAAATCACGCACGTTTGTGCGGAGTTCCTTAATCTTTTCCCCGTCGTTATCCACGGCGTAAATGCCGAAAACCATAGTGACCTTGTACTCGTGCATAATGCGAAGTTGCAGACTGTGAATCACCTGGTACAGTTCCCCGACCGTCTTTTTGTGGTCGATTTCCACGTTGACGGAGCCGGACCAAGCCTCGGGACCGTAGTTGTGAAGCATCATATCGGCGGCGGAAAGAATGCCGTCGGTTTTCATAATCTCTTTGTAAATTTTGACGGCAAGGTCGTGATCGCCGGGTCGACCGAGAATGTCACCGAGCGTTTCCTTCAGCGAGTCAAATCCGGCTTTGATGATCAAAAGGGAAATCAAAACGCCGGCGTAGGCGTCAAGCGATAAGCCGAAAATCAAGAACACGAGCGACGCCGCGATGGTGATGACCGAGGCAAACGAGTCGTTTCGGCATTCCGTTCCGACGGCGACGAGCGAAACGGAGTCGGCCTTGTGTCCCATTTTGACGGTATAAAGACCGAGACAGAATTTGATAACCGCCGTTACGCCGATGATGGCAATCGAAATATACGAAACGCTCATCGGTTCGGGGTTGAAAATCAACTTGACGGAACTTATCATCATTTCGATACCGGTAAAGAGGATAAAGCCCGAAATGATAAGCCCCGACAGATATTCGATTCGACCGTAGCCGAAGGGGTGCTTTTCGTCGGGATGCTTTCTCGCGAGTTTGGCACCGATCAGCGTCATGATGGAACTGAGGGCATCCGTCGCGTTGTTGGCACCTTCCGTGACGATGGCGATAGAAGAAACCAAAAGACCGATGACGATTTTTGCCGCCGCAATGAAGACGTTGGCGATAATGCCGAGAAAGGACGTCCTCGTGATAATGCCTTCTCTGGAATCGAGGGAAGGCTTGAAGATTTTTTTGATGTTTTCCATAAGAACCTCGTAATGTTTCAATCAATGCCATTATAGCAAAAAATGACGGGAAATGCAACGAATCTGCGAGAATAAAAATAACGAACGCGCTGTTTTGACAAACGAGAAAACCGCGCAAGGAAAAGCGTCTGCCTTAAAACAAAAGAAACTGTCTCTTGAAAAGCGCACCGAAATGTGATATGATAAAAGAAAATATCGCGTACCGTGATAGGAGAAAAAGATGGCAGAAAAAATGAACGCTTTTCGCTTGACCAAAGCGCCGCAAAACGGGGCAGTCCTTCAAAGAATCAACGACCGTGCCGCCTTCGAAGTGTGTGGCGAATTTTTTGCGGATCCGACCGACGACACCGAACAGTCGATGTCTTTCATCGCCGATAAAGTCGTCGTCCGTATGATTTCGGAAAACGACGGTGCCGCCGTTACTCCGTATTTCCCCGTCAAAAGCGAGGACGGTTTGCACTTTTCCGCTTGCGTTACGGACGTCCCGACCGGCGGTCCGTACACGCTCGACGTCAGCTACTTAAACCGCGAAAGATGTTCGCAGTATCCGATGCGCGGAGAACGCCGCCGTCACATTTTCGTCGGTGACGTATATCTTGTCGCCGGACAGAGCAATGCCGCCGGCATGGGAATGGGACGGGTGAGTGAAGAAGTGACAGAAGCCGTCCGCGTCTATCGAAATTTGTCGTATTGGGACGTTGCTTCGTTCCCGTTGACTGACTATGACTATGCCAAACAAAGCATGATGCTTTCTTTCGGCAAAAGAATTTGGGAGAAAGCGCACGTCCCCGTCGGCTTGATTCCGATCGCCATGGGCGGCGCTCCGATTGAACGCTTCCTTCTTGACAAAAAAGGCGATTTGTATCGCAAAACGCTAACCGCACTTGACAAATGCGGCACCGATATCTGTGCAGTTCTTTGGTATCAGGGTTGTAACGAGGGCGGTGAGCGCTGGACGACCGAACAGTATTTAGAGGCGTTTGCTTCCTTCGTCAATCACCTGCGCTCCGATTTGCAAAATCCCACCCTCCCCGTATTTACCTTCCAACTCAACCGCTATATCATTCCGCAGGATGAGCCGTCCTTGGCGGAGAGTTACAGCGCCATTCGCGAGGCACAAAGAAGAGCCGCCTTGCAAATAGCGAACGTCTTCGTCTTGCCGACCGTGGACGGCGCTTCGCTTTCCGATTTCATCCACGGAAGCGCCGCGACCAACCGCGTGCTCGGCGAACGCTTAGCGGCACAGGTTCTGCCGACCCTCTACGGACGCGGCAGAGAACTTCTTGTCCCTTCCGTTCAAAGCATCAAAGCCATATCCCCCAGAGAACTTCTTTTGACCTTCGACGGTATTCAATCCTTCCTCTATGATTTTCACGCCGGCGTGCGCCTGCCGATTCGGGTGGAAATGAAAGAAAAAGTGATTTCGATTGCCTCGTATTCTATTTCCGCCAACCAACTTCGCGTGACGCTCGAAGAAGACGTCGCCGAAGGGGCAACCGTCAGTGCACAGTACGGCAACGACCCGAAATATTGGCTTTGCGATTACGATTCGCAAATTCCTTTGCTTTCCTTTACCCACGTACCCGTTGAATTTTGAAAGGAAATATGAATATGAACGTCAACTATTCCTACGATTTTTCAAAAAAACTGCGCCCGATGCGCGCCATGCACGGCGTCGGTCAGCCCCCGATTTCGGGACAGGATTATTCCATGTTCGACTATCTTTCGGACGCCGGCATTCCGTATTCCCGCATGCACGACGTCGGCGGCGCCTTCGGCGGCAACCTCTTTATCGACATTCACAACGTTTTTCGCGACTTTGACGCCGACGAAACGAAACCCGAAAATTACGATTTCACCTTCACGGACCTCATGCTGGCGGAACTTCACAAGCGCGGCGTGCAAATCATCTACCGCTTGGGTGAAACGATTGAAAACTACCATTATATCAAGGCATATCGCATCTTTCCGCCGAAAGACCCCGCCAAATGGGCGCGCATTTGCGAGCATATCATCCGCCACTACAACGAGGGATGGGCTGACGGTCTTCACCTCGGCATCCGCGATTGGGAGATTTGGAACGAGCCCGATAACGGCAGAGACGATACCGAGAACCAAATGTGGCACGGCACGCCCGAGCAGTTCTTTGAACTCTACACCGTAACCGCCAAACATCTCAAAAAAGTTTTCGGCGACACCATCCGTGTCGGCGGTTTTGCCACCTGCGGCTTCCGTCACATCTTCACAAAACCCGAAAAATTCGGCGTTACCGCAGAATTCTCCGACGATCCTTCCTATGCATCCGAACGCGCCCAAAACTTCATGCGTTGGTTTGAAATGTTCTTTGCCCATATCAAAAAAGAAAACGCCCCCATCGACTTTTTCTCTTGGCACAGTTATCTCACCACCGAGAGAACCGTCATTTGCGCCAACTACGTCGACAAACGCTTGGCGGAACTCGGCTACGCGGGACTCCCCACTCAGTGCAACGAATGGAACAACGTGACCGAGGACAGATGCGACCACGCCATAGCCTACAAGATTGCCGTCCGTCTGCGCGGAACGCCCATGGCATCCGCCATGACCCTCGGTATGATGTGCGCTATGCAAACGAATACCAATACGGAAATTATGTGTTACTACGACGCCCGTTGCGCCGTGTCGAGCTACGCCGCCATGTTTGATCCCATGACGGAGAAACCCTTCAAACTCTATTACGCTTTTCCCGCATTCAACGAACTGTACCGCTTGGGCACCGAAGTAGCCTTCGAAGGCGGCGCCCGCCACGTGTATTCCTTGGCGGCGACCGACGGTGAAAAACGCGCGGTCCTCGTGGTCAACGCCACCGAGGAAGACGCCGTCGTTTCGACCAACCTGTCGGGCATGACGAACGCCTATCTCTTGGACGAGACGCACGACCTTGACGCCGCGCCTATGAATCCGACGAAGTTCACGCTTCCTGCCGGCACCTTCGTTTTGCTCACGGATTACGAAATATCTTTCCGCCACCGCTAATCCAAAAAAAGAGACGCCTCTC
>DCHY01000020.1:21368-29245 GCA_002315715.1 Clostridiales bacterium UBA1740
CTCGGCGTCTCTTTTTATATGCTGTGATTTTTTATTCTTTTACGGAAAGAACGGGTTTTAATTCACGCGCTTGTTCGTCGGCTTTCACCGCATAATTGCCGTGAATGATCATGCCGACGGTTTCTTTATCGGTGAGAGTGGTTTTGACAAGGACTTTGTCGCCTGCCTTCAGCGTAAGACCGTTGACAGCAAAACGGTAGAGTTTCTTTCTGCCGATAAAGCAGATATCGCAAACCTCGAGTTTGTCGTCTCCTTCGTAGTTGACGGGAACTTCGACATCGGCAAAATGGTTTGCCGTTTTTGTAAGTTCGGCGTCTTCTTTTGCCTTTTCACGGGCAGCCTTTTCGGCGGCAAGTTCCTCCGGCGTTTTCACGGTTTCAATCGTGGCAGCGGCAACGGGAGCGGCTTTGGGCAAGAAAGCGTAGAACTTTTCAAGGGGCGTGCCGTCCATGTGTCCGCCGCGGTAGCAGAAGTAACCGGCAACGTAGAGAATGATGAGAAGTCCGAGGATGCCGAGCAGAATCCAAAGCCAAACGAGCGATGCGGCTTTTTCAACGGTAAAGGTGGAATCGGCGTGTCCGTTGGTGGAAACGATGCTGATTTCGTGATCGCCCTTTTTCAAGGTTTTCAAATAGTCGTTGTGAAGCGTTACGAGAATCGAGCCGGAAACCGCGTCGTAGTTCTTGGCATCCACTTCTTCACCGTCCACGGTGACCTTGACGAATTCATCAAAGTTTGCTTCGCTGCGGAAGGTGGCAACGGTATCTTTCACTTTCAGATTTACCGTTTGTTTTGCACCCTCGATGATCGTAGGCTGATAGGATTTTCTTGCGGTTTCATAATCGGTATTTGCAGCGGAAACCAAAGAATCCACAGCAGCTTTGTTATCGGCAAGCGACTTGCCGTCGTCAAATGCCAAAGTGTCAATCTGCGCCTTGGCATTGGCAATTATGCTGTTGATGTCGGCGCCGAGCGCGTCGAGCGCCGCTTTCTTTTCAATCTTGTATTCCCCAAACGTCTTTAAGGACTGATACTTCTCGGCTGCCAAAACGACGATGGCATCAATAGCGGCCTCGTTATCGTCAAGCGACTTGCCGTCGTCAAATGCCAAAGTGTCGATGGAGGTTTTTGCGTCGGCAATCACGCTGTTGATATCGGTGCCGAGTTCGTCAAGGTCTCCCTTCTTTGCGGTTTTGTATTCTGCAAAGAGCGTAGCGTCGGTTTTGGTAAAGGCAACTTCAACGGTCACGGGATATTCGGGCATGGTGAACGCGTCGTTCGAAACGTTCACTTTCGTATTTTTATCACCGGTTTTGTATACGGTCACCGTGTCGAATCGATATCCATCGTCGGGCGTATATGCCAACGTTACGGTGTCTCCGGCGAGAGCCGTTTCGGCGAGAGTGAAGGATCCGTTCTCGGTTTCTTCTTTCGTGAGAGAAAGGGTAAACGCCTTGACGATGTCGGCGGTATACATTACGGCAACACCCGTGCGATCGTAATTGCAATACTTTCCGACCTCGTCGTTTACGGGATTGACAAGGTTTGCAACGGTTGACAAAACCGCAAGGGGCGCCTTGGTTTCTTCCGCCTCGATGATTTTGGCAAGCGCTTTGAAGTAAACGTCCGACGTGAAGTAAGCGAGGTAAGTATCTTTTGCCGTCATTTGATCGTCGGGGTTTTCAAATACGTCTGCAAAATATGCGGGGCGATAAAGAGATGTAAGGAGATTGAGTTTGATTAAAACAGCCAATTCGCAGGCTGCGGTTTTCTGCTCCTCGGTGCTTCCGTTGGTGCAAAGATCTGCAACATGATAGGTTGCGAATATTTCGGCTACCGTTTTTCCGGTTTTCATTTGATTGAGAATCTTTGCCAGAGCGGTGGTTGCTTCCGCCTCGGTATAGCAGTCGATTTCCTCATCGTAAATCATACCGAGGACGAGCGATTTCAAAACGGCGTAGTCATCGGCGGATTTGGGCTTTTGAGTCAAAAGGGTGTTTAAGTACGTGTAAAAATCGCCGATGGGGAACGTGCCGGTTCCTTCCACCATTTTTCCGATTTCGTCGAGAATCTGGCAGAGGACTCCGTTATATACGGGAGCCACGTATTTTTTGTCCGAATCGGCGGCGGAAAACTTCTCGGCGCACTTTTGAAATGCTTTAAGGAAAACGTCACTGTTGAGGGCGCATTTGATATGGTCGAGGCGGTCTTCGTCTTCTTTTACGGTTTCAAATTCGGTGAGGAGAAGCAACAGAGCTGCTTGATATTTCGCTTCGTCGGAATCGGTCACGGTTTTGAAATATCCAAGAGTATTGTTTGCGTTTTCCGCATCTTCCGCGTAGGCTTTCAGATAGGCTTCCAAAGCCTTGGGAGACAAATCAAAGAGATTGGCAATTCCCGTGATTTCTTTCGTCATGGAGTCGCCGAAAGCACCGGTTGCAGCCTCTTTGACGGCAAGTTCATAAAAGACGGGAGTGACGGTTACCGCATAGCCCGGCATGATGAACGTCATATCGGAAACGTTGATTTCCGTTTCCACGGTAGACTCGTCGGTCTTTGTTACGGTGATGTTCTTGAGAGCGTAACCGGCTTTCGGCGCAACGGTCAATTTGACTTCTTGCGTTTCATACATAGTTGCGGTATCGACCGAGACCGTTCCGTTGTCGGCGGCGTTCACCGTCACGTTATAGGAAGGATAATATTCAACCGAGCCGATGACGTAAACGGGATTTTTTGAGTTTTTAACGTTGTACAGCGAGAGTGAGGAGGAAAGGGTAATCCAATCGGTTCCGTTGTATTGCAAGCCGATAAAATTGTTTCCGCTCTTGGCGTACAGTACGATGTCGTCTTTGACAAAGGCAATGCCGCACTCGGAAATCAGTTTAACAGCGTCGGAATAGGGAAAACCTGTATTTTCCAAATTGACGGCTTTGACACCGGCGTATACCGCTTGTATACGGGATTGAAGAACAATATTACCGGTTTTTTCGTCAATCACGCCGACGGACAATCCGTTGGTGGAATAAACGTGATATACGTCAAAGTTGAAATCAATCATGTACGAGTCGTCAATCGTAACGTCCTCGTCGATATAAGCGTCTTTCACGAGATAGATGGTGCGTTCTTCCGAACCTACGTCGGTAATGGAGGCAACGGCGGCGTCTGCGGCTGCCTGTAACGTTTCAAAACCTTGGAACTTTCCGCCGATCTCCACGCGAGCGACTGCCTGAGAAAAGGTAATCACCTTTTTGGGGCAAGAGTCGTCAAAGGCCTGCTTGACTCCTTGAGAATCCTGCACATAGAAGGAGTTTGCCAAATTGTCGGCGGAGTCACCCATTCTGATAATCGTCGTAGCCGAAACGTCATAGGTGCCGGTCCCACCGGGAGACGGAAGCGCTTGGTTGGTATTGTTAAAATATGATGCGGTCAGAGAACCGCCGCGGTAAGTCATATTGAGCATATTGGGACCGATAGCGGGGGCAGAGGAACCGGTTGCCGTGACGTTACCGCCGTAGAGGTTGAAGTAAACCGGAGAAGGTGTCGGGAAATCGGCACCGATAGCCGGGCAACCATAGCCGCCCGAGCCAACTATAAGGGAACCCGTTCCGGCTTTTTGTCCGAAAACGTTCAATACGGTATCGGCAGCCGCAATATTAATGCCTATTTGAAAATCGTCGGCTCCGACGGTTAAAGCGGCTCCGTCGCAAAGAAGCAGGTTTACGGTTCCGTTGCAGGTAATACCGCAGTGAATCGTTGCGTTACCGCTTACCACGTACCAGCCTGCCGACCAGTTGACGGGAGAAATGGAATCGGTTACGACGGTATACTGCGCACTGACCGTGCCGGAATCCGCCGAACCTCCGATAAATTTTTCCACGCCGTTTTCGTCAATGAATTTGAAGACCGACTGATCGGGCGTTGCAAACACAGGAACCGAAAAGACGGTAATGAGCGAGACAAGCATGGCAAAGCAAAAGAGTAAAGATAAAATGCGTTTTTTCATGGTTGTTTTCCTTTCAAATAGTAATTGCAATTTGCAGGTGATATTGTATCACAAAATAAAACAAGAATCAAGTTGTAATCGACCGCTCGGCGTCTTTTTTTCTATCAAAGAGCGGCACGTTTTTTGCGTGCCGCTGAGAGACCCTTGCGCTTTTTCGTTTTCAGAACTTCAAAATCTTATTACAGAATTTCGAGAGATACGTGGAGAGAATCGTCGTTGCAATGCCGAGAGGGATAGAAACCCAAATGGGGAATGCCGGCATCCATCCGCCGTTATAAAGGGTGCCGAGGACGTTGCCGATGATGAGCCATTGCAAAATGTAGATGGTATTGAGATTGTTGCTCATGTAGAAGGTCAACCGGTCGAGCTTTTCGATTTTGACTTTCTTGAAAAGGAAGTAGAAAAGCGATTCGCAAAGCAATACGACGTTGAGAGAGAACATCGCGCTCATGAAATTCTGAAGGTAGTAGGCGTCATCCTCAATGGTGAAAAACCGGATGGGATTGATGCCGTAGAAGAAAGCGGCGGAAAGAATACCCACCGTGAAGGCGATAGACAAACGCAAGGAAATGCGATGCCAACGGTCCGTATCGACGGCCTGTCTTAAATATCTGCCGTAGATCATGCCCATAGCCGGGAAGAAGTACCAGTTGAGAAGTGGGAAGTAACTGACGTCACTGCATTTGATGAACAAAGCCAAGAAGTATTTGCCGACGAACGTCGTGGCTTCGTATTGGATGAGAGATCCTGCCGTCATCATCACAATTGCCACGATCGGCACGGACCAAATCGGCACTTTGCATTTTTTGAGCAGCGCCGTAAACATAAAAGTGACACCGCAGAAATTCAAAATATCGACGTTAAAGGTGTAGTATAAAAACGTTTCCATATCAAAATAACCGGCGATATTGCCGACGATGAGATAGGAAATGCAGATTCTGGCTATGTTAAAAGCGTATCCGACAAGAAGCAGTATGACGCCTCGTTTGAAGAGTTCAAGCGGCGTTCTGTGCTTGGAAAAAATCATGCCGAGACCCATCGAAAACATAAAGACGGGCGCCGCCAAGGGACCGCCGAGAAATTCGAGAATATAGCCAAGTACCGAGGTCGTGCCGTCCGCATAGCAAACGCTCATCTCTTCGTACCAGTGAATGGTTACCATGTAAAAAATGGCAAACGCCTTCACGTAGTCGATGGATTTTTGTCTGCCGGTGTTGATGACCTCCCCGTCAATCAAACTTTTAAGAGCCATCTTTTTCTCCTTTTCAAAACCGAGATAGGTTTCGCCTGTGCGAAACCCCGTCAAGTATAAAACAAAAAGCGCGTTTTGTCAAGTGAATAGCCTCCCGAAAAACGTTCCCAAAACGAAAAGCACCTCCGAAAAAGAGGTGCTTTGCATATGCGTTTTAATCCTGTGCGGGCAATGCGCCGGTAGCAAGCCACGTCAAAATATCGGCTGCGCATTTTTTCGGCATTTCAAACTGAATATTGTGTCCGATGCCCGCGTAATTTCTGAAGCTGTCGGCATCAACGCCGAAAATCTCGCAAAGTTCGTCTTGATACTTCGTGGGCGCCATGGTATCGCCGTCTCCGTGCAAGATCAAAACGGGAATTTCCTCGTCAATCTGAGAATAGAGTTCGGTCATATCCACCGCAATCATGCCGAGCATGATGTTTTTCCATGCTTTTTTGGAAAGCACCTGTGCTTCCTTTTTCATGTTGGCAAGGAAGGTGTCAAATACGTCCGAGAATTCGTTTTCCTGCAGGACTGTCGCATACCAACTGTCCATAAACCCATCGGACGGGTGACCGTCCTCCGCCAGAGGCTCGACGTACGCACCGTAAGCCGGCAAAAGTGCCGCATCTTGGTATCCTTTCATCGGCAAAGAACTGACCAAAACGATTTTTTCGCATCTTTCGGGGAACATGATAGAGAAGCACTGAACCGTATAACTGCCGAGAGAGTGACCGACGAGCGTCGCTTTTTCAATGCCCATGGCATCAAAGAAGGCTTCCATATCCGTTGCGTAGGTGATGGGGGTATAATAGCCGTCCGGCGCATCGCTCTTGCCCATGCCGCGCAAGTCGGGCAGATACACGTGATAGCCTGCCTCTGCAAAATACGGAGCGGCAAGACTCCAAGAACGGGAGTTGTCCGTCATGCCGTGTTGCAAAATGATGACGGGACCGTCGGGATTTCCCATTTCCACGTACGCCATTTTGATGCCCGTCGACAGCGAAACGTACTGTTTGGCACCTGCCCAATCCTCTTGGGAAATGGAGAGAGGGAGGTCTTTCTTGCCGTTGCCCCCACAACCGACAAGGGCGAGCAGCGACGTCGCCATAGCCATAAATAAACAAATGATTTTTTTCATAATTTTTTCCTTTGATTGAGATTTCCGACTTAGTATACCCCATTTTTCTTAAAAAGTCAATTCTCTCGCCAAAAGCCGTTCCGCCGGCATGACGGCAGAAAAAAACACCCGTCCCCTTCGGCGTCCACGTTGAAAACTTTTTCAAGCGAAAAAAAGAATTGATTTCCGAAAGACAGTATGATACAATATGGATATAACAAGGTTCGTAACCGATTTTTTATAAAAGGATGGAATACTTATGAAAATCACACCGCAAGTCACGAATAAAACGAAAGAAATCGTTAAAGAATTGCAGGCAACCGCCCAAAAAGCGGAACAGTTAGATACGTTTGATCAATATACCGTTCAATTAAAAATCGCAATGCAAGAATTGAAAACGATAGATAAAGCCAATACACCGTTGCTGCTCGAAAAGTTTTCGGTCGTCTTGGCGAATTATTACCTGTTGTCGCAAAAGAAGGATCAACTTGAAAATCAAGCAAGTGAGTTGTTCGATCTAAGCGTCAAAGATTATCACTCCGAAGAAGGAAAAAAGATAAACGAAGCGTATAACCAAAAACAAAAAGAGAGCGATAAAGCGACAGATCTTTGGAACGATCTCGGACAGCAGATATGCAGCGATTTTGAGGTTTATGACGGTGCCTTATATAAATCTAACCAAAATGTAGAGGATGCGTTGAAATATGACGCACAACAGGAAGCACAGCGAAAAGAACAGGAAGAAAAAGAAAGACACGTAGATTTTGAAAAAGAAAATCTCGAAGCATTCTATGAAATCAATACCAAATATTACGACGAAAAAGACCGATACGACTCCTATGCGGATTATGCGAAACAACATATGGATGCCAGCCAAAAATCCGGCAATACAGCATTGAACAAAAAGGAATGTCTTGGCTTTTATCCGAAATTGAAACATGATTACGATAAAAAGAACTGGTTTTTAAAGATTTTCGCCTTCAAAGAACGCGGTATGTTGAAAACCATCAAAAACAACTTGGCGGAATACAAGGTCGACGTTTCCAAATTGGATTCCTATAAAGGTTACGTGGATAAAAAATTCGGCTTGGATAAGAGCGATTTCGGAAACGGCATTTGGGTTCCCGAAGTCGTAAACGACGCGAAAAAGGAACCCACCGCCGAAAATCTCGTCAAGGAAACGAACAAGGACGGAAAAGAGTTTGCTTCGAGGGAAGAATTGTTGAACTCCATCAACCAAGATTTGAACAAAGAAAACAAATCACTTGACAACAAAAAGTTTGACGCGGCTCAACCGCAAAAGACAGTTCAAATGCAAAACACCGGAGTCTCAAACGGTTGATAAGAAAACCGAAAAGTGAAAAAGGTCTTCCAAAAGAACGGTACGCCTTCTCCTGTGAGAGAAGGAGGACCGCTTGCGGTAGATAAGCAGTCAAAGCGAAAACAAGCACGCATTTTCATTTTCAAAAGAGCAGGGCATAATAGTAGCCCTGCTCTTTTTTGTAAAACGAAAACCACGC
>DCHY01000030.1:0-13242 GCA_002315715.1 Clostridiales bacterium UBA1740
CCTCTTCGCACTCACCTCTTGCGGCAAAGAAGCCTGCAATTCCGTAAAACTGGAAGACGGTGCTACCATCGTCATCGGCGTTTACGAACCTGCTTCCGGCGACAACGGTGCCGGCGGTAAAAAAGAGACGCTCGGTATGAAATATGCCAACGCCATGTTCCCCACCGTTACCGTTAACGGCAAAACCTACAACGTGAAACTTGAAATCGTGGACAACCAGTCCTCCAACGATAAAGCCGTTTCCGCCGCTTCCACCTTGATCGATAACAACGCACTCGTCGTTCTCGGTTCTTACGGTTCCGGCGTTTCGATGGCAGCTTCCGACACCTTCAGAGATGCCGGCGTTCCCGCTATCGGCGTTACCTGCACCAATCCCGGCGTTACCGCAGACAACAACCACTACTTCCGCGTATGCTTCCTTGACCCGTTCCAGGGCACCGTTCTTGCTAACTATGCGAAGAACACCCTCGGTGCGAAAACCGCATACGTTTTGGCTTGCCAGGGTTCCGACTACGATATGGGTCTTGCCAACTACTTCAACCAGACCTTCGGTTCCAAAACCAACACCTTCCCGGCTAACACCGCGGACTTCACGAGCTACGTTCAGGCTGCCATCGACGCTGACGCCGACGTAATCTTCAGCCCCGTTTCGGTTAACTATGCACAGCTCATCATCGACGCTGCTCACGCGCTCGGCTTTGAAGGCACCATCCTCGGCGGTGATACCCTCGACGATAACATGGTCGTAGCCGCTGCACAGCAGGCAGGCGACGTTGAAGTTCACATCACCACCTTCTATCAGGAAGGCGCTAACCCCACCTTTGACGCAGGCTTCAAAACTTGGCTCAACGACAACGCACAGATGCTTGCCGAAAACGGCGGTAACGACATGATTTCCGCCGTCACCGTTATGGGATACGATGCATACCTCACCGCTCTTTACGCTATCGCACACGCTGAGAACGACGGCAAAGAATTGACCTCTCTCAACGTTCGCGACGCTCTTGCCGCTATGAACAGCACCGACAAGGCTTACACCGGCGCCGTTACCGGTACTATCTACTTTGACGCTACCGGCGACTGTGTCCGCGACACCGCGTTCATCAAAAAGTACGCAGACGGCAACTGGGAATTCGTGAAGGAACAGAAAGCTCAGTAATTTTCCCGCTTTTTCCGATACAGGCATGGCGGTTTTCGTCATGCCTGTATTCCTGTTTATCTCGACAGGCGAGCGCCCGACTTTCGGACGTTCTCTTGTCAAGATAACGACAAGAAAGGATTTTAGTTTATGGCTTATCTTCTCGCCGGTATTTCCGCGGGCGGTCAGTACGCGCTGATTGCTATCGGTTATACCATGGTCTACGGCATTCTTCGTTTGATTAACTTCGCCCATGCCGACGTCTTTATGGTCGCGGGGCTTTTGATGGTATATCTGACGACCTCCGTTCCCTATTACATCGCTATTCCGCTCGTGATTCTTATCACGGTGCTGGTGGCATTCACCATCGAAAAATGCGCGTACTCACCCCTGCGCGAGGCACCCCGTATGTCGGTTATGATTTCCGCCATCGGCGTTTCGTACCTCTTGCAGAACGTCGCCCTCTACGTGACGGGCGGTCAGCCGCAGGTATATCCCCAGATGGAGTTCTTCTCCCGTACGGTGACGATTTTCGGTGCTACCACCAAGATGGTCACGGTCATCACGCCGCTCCTCGTCGCGGTTTTGGTCGTTGCGCTCGTTTTCCTCATCAACAAGACGAAAATCGGTATGGCGATGCGTGCGTCGTCGGTGGATTTTAACACCGCGCGCCTCATGGGTATCCGAATCAACAGCGTTATCAGTTTCACCTTCATCATCGGTGCGGTGCTTGCCGCCATCGGTTCGATGCTGTATTTCAACAACTATCCGTCGGTTATCCCGACGTCGGGCTCCATGCCCGGTCTTAAGGCGTTCGTATCGGCGGTCGTCGGCGGAATCGGTTCGATTCCCGGTGCCGTGGTCGGTGCCTTTATCATCGGTATTTGCGAGAACCTCTTGAAGATGCTTGGTCTTACTCCCTTCTCGGATGCCTTCACCTTTGCGCTTCTCATCGTCATCCTCTGCGTCAAACCCAGCGGTATCTTCGGCGAGAAGAAGATCGATAAGGTTTAAGGAGGTCAAGATGGAATTTCTGAAAAAATACAAAAAACAGCTTGAAGTCGTTGCCGCCGTATTGTTGCTGTTCGTCGTTATCGTCATCGTGGACACCCTCGGCAACAGCGTGCCGCGCGTTATCGTTTCGGTACTGAAAAAGAGTTGCATTTATGCGCTCATCGCCGTTTCTTTGAACCTATTGAACGGTTTTACGGGGCTTTTCTCGCTCGGTCAAGCGGGCTTTATGCTTATCGGTGCGTATACGTACGCTATTCTCACGATTCCCGCGGGCATCAGAGAAGGCGTCTATTACATGTACGACGGCGGTGCTTTGCACTTCTCCGTTCCCCTCATCGTGGGACTTATCCTTGCCGGTGTGGTTCCGGCTATCTTCGCCTATCTCATCGGTCTTCCCGTTTTGAAACTCAAGAGCGACTATCTCGCCATCGCCACCCTCGGCTTTGCCGAAATCGTCAGAGCCCTCATCCAGTGGCAGGGCTTTGCCCCCGTGACGAACGGTTCGATTTCGCTTCTTAAATATCCTTATTTCAAGAAGATTTGGCCGTTTGCGCTCGTCGCCGGCATTTGCATTCTCCTTATCGTTCTTCTTTTGAAATCCACCTACGGCCGCGCCTTTAAGGCGATCCGCGACGACGAAATCTCGGCGGAGGCGATGGGTATCAACCTCGCCAAGCACAAGCAGATGTCGTTCGTCATCAGTTCTTTCTTCGCCGGCATCGGCGGTGCTCTGCTCGCCATGTATCAAACGTCCCTGACGGCGACGGCGTTTACGAGTGCCATGACCTACGAGATTTTGCTTATCGTCGTTATCGGCGGTATCGGCTCCATCACCGGTTCGGTTCTCGGTTCGTTCTTGTTTATCGCCTGCTCCGAATGGTGGCTTCGAAACCTCGACTCCGGAAAATTCCTCGGCATTTCTTTGCCGACCGTGTTCCGCAGCGGTTTCCGCCTCGTCGTTTTCTCGGTGGTCATCATGGTCATCGTTTTGTTCTTCCGCAAGGGTATTATGGGCGAGCGCGAGCTTGACGTAGACAGAATTTGGAACTTCTTCACGAAGAAGATTCCCGCTTTCGTCAAATCCCGTTTCGGCAAAAAGACGGAAGGAGAAAAAGCAGAATGAAAAACGTTCTTCACATCCAAGATTTAACCATGCAGTTCGGCGGTGTCGTCGCCGTCAACAATTTGACGATGGACGTCAACGAAGGCGAAATCGTCGCCCTCATCGGCCCCAACGGCGCCGGTAAAACCACCGCGTTTAACGCCATCACCGGCCTTTACGAGCCGACCAACGGCGAGATTTCGTTTGAAGGCAAGGTATTTCTTCGCAACACGCCGCGCGGCAAAATGAAGAAGCAATATCTCGGCGCGGAAAAAGACACCTACGCATCGGCGCCCGTCCTGCGCAAAACGCCCGACCGGATTACGAAACTCGGTATGGCGAGAACCTTCCAAAACATTCGTCTTTTCAAATCCATGACGGTTTTCGAGAACGTCCTTACCGCCATGCATATGCGCAAAACCTCTAACCTTTTCACCGCGACGTTTATGCTCAACGCGAAGGAAGAAAAGGCGCAAAGAGCCAAAACCGAAGAGCTTTTGAAGCTGCTTGACCTTTACGACGTGAAAGACGAACTTGCCACGTCGTTGCCCTACGGCAAACAGCGCCACCTTGAAATCGCGAGAGCCCTCGCGACGGAGCCGACCTTGTTGCTTCTCGACGAGCCGGCGGCAGGCATGAACCCGCAGGAGACGGCGGAGCTCACCGCCTTTATCCGCAGAATCCGCGACGATTTCCATTTGACGGTTTTGCTCATCGAGCACCACATGAACCTCGTCATGGATATTTCCGACCGCATTTACGTCATCAACTTCGGTAAAGAAATCGCCAAGGGCACGCCGGCGGAGATTCAGAATAACGAAGCCGTCATCGAAGCCTACCTCGGAGGTGACAGAGTTGAGTAAGAAGATTTTAACCGTCAAAGACTTGTATATCGCCTACGGCGGTATCGAAGCCGTCAAGGGCATTTCCTTTGACGTTTGCGAGGGTGAGGTCGTCACCCTGATCGGTTCCAACGGTGCCGGCAAATCCACGACTCTCAAAGCCATTTCGGGACTTGTCAAACCGAAGTCCGGCTCTATCGTCATGGGCGAAGACAAATCCCTCACGGGACTGTCCACCGACGCCATCGTTGCACAGGGCATCTCCCTCGTGCCGGAAGGCCGCCGCGTGTTCCCGAACCTGACGGTTAAGGAAAACCTCAAAATCGGGGCGTATCTGCGCCACGACAACCTCGACGAAGATTTCAAGTACGTATATTCGCTCTTCCCCCGTTTGGAGGAGAGAAACTGGCAGCTTGCCGGCACGCTCTCGGGCGGTGAACAGCAAATGCTTGCCGTCGGACGCGCCCTTATGAGCCGCCCGAAAATCATCATGATGGACGAGCCGTCGCTCGGTCTTGCGCCCCTCGTCGTCAAGGACATTTTCGGCATCATCGAGGAAATCCGCAAGAACGGCGTCACCGTTCTTTTGAACGAACAAAACGCCAACATGGCGCTTAAGGTTGCCGACCGCGGCTTCGTCATGGAGACGGGATCCATCACCATGACCGGCACCGGCGCGGAACTGCTCGCGAATGAAAAAATCCGTGAGGCGTATTTGGGCAAGTCGAAAACAAACTAAAATGAAAAGGACGCTTTGGCGTCCTTTTTTTGTTTTCGTTTTGCCCAAATTCTCCGAAGGAGAATATCATCCAAGCCAAAGGCTTGGTATATCATCGCGGCGTAGCCGTGTATATCATCCGCGCCACGCGGCATGTCCGTTCGAAGAACGGAAGTGATGTGCGCCAAAGGCGCGTGATGCTGTGCTCCGCACAATGATGTTTGCCTGTCGGCAAGTGATGTTGCGCCGTCGGCGCAGTTATATCATCCGCGGAGCGGAATGATATAATGACGAAGTCAATTCATCCGAACCTTCTGCGGTGGTAGAGGTTATCCATCGTTTTTGTTCTTGCTTTTTATAACGGGATTATGATATAATCAAAATAGAGAAATATTACGCGCGGAAATGCGAAGCATTTCGGGCGGAAAAACGGCAAAGGAGAAAACCGTGATGGATATCAAAAATCAAGACCGTGAAAACCTTTTCAAAACAATATATAAAATTGCAACCGACTTGGTTCATGCCGGACACGTTTCCGAATGGGATTTTAAGTCCTATGTTTTGGGAACGATGTTCTACCGTTACATTTCCGAAAACTTAACGAATTATATTAACGAGTGTGAACGTGCGGCAGGCAACAAAAGTTTTGATTATGCAAAAATGTCCGACAAAGATGCAGAAAAAGCAAAGGAAGCGTTTGTGGAAGAACGTGGTTTTTTCATTCTTCCGTCTGAACTGTTTTGCAACGTGAGAGCCAAAGCCGCAGACAATGAAAATTTGAATGAAACGCTTGAAAGCATTTTTCGTCACATAGAGGAGTCGGCAAAAGGTAGCGAATCCGAATCGGATTTTGCAGGACTGTTTGACGATTTTGACGTGAACAGCAAATCCATCGGCGAGACCGTGGCAAAGCGGAATAAGGTACTTGTCGAACTGCTCAACGGCGTAGCGGATATGCCGTTGTTCTCCACCGAGGGCGTAAAAGCCGACCTGTTCGGTGACGCATACGAATACCTCATGGGTATGTATGCCGCCAACGCCGGAAAGAAGGGCGGTCAGTATTTCACGCCTGCCGACGTTTCGGAACTCCTTGCCCGCCTCGGCACCATCGGCAAAACGAGAATCAATAAGGTGTACGACCCTGCCTGCGGTTCGGGTTCGCTCCTTTTGAAGGTGGAAAAGGTGCTTGGCAAAGAGAATATCACGCAAGGGTTCTACGGTCAGGAAATCGACCTCACCACCTACAACCTTTGCCGCATCAATATGTTCTTGCACAACATTGATTTTGATAAATTCAGCATCGTGCGTGAGGATACGCTCCTTTCTCCTATGCATTGGGATGACCAGCCCTTTGAGTTGATTGTCTCCAATCCGCCTTTCTCGGTGCCGTGGGAGGGCGACAGCAACCCCATTCTCATCAACGACCCCCGCTTTGCTCCGGCAGGCGTTTTGGCACCGCAATCCAAGGGAGATATGGCTTTCGTCATGCACGCCCTTTCGTGGTTGGCTTCCAACGGTACGGCGGCAATCGTATGCTTCCCCGGCATTATGTACCGTGGCGGTGCGGAACAGAAAATCCGCAAATACCTCATTGACAACAACTTTGTGGATGCCATTATTCAGCTTCCTGCCAACCTTTTCCTCAACGTCACTATTTCGGTTGACATTATGCTCCTCAAAAAGAGCAAGAAGGATAACACCGTTCTCTTTGTGGATGCGTCCGGCGAGTGCGTCAAGGTGACCAAAAATAACCGCCTTGCGCCCGAAAACATC
Source organism: Clostridiales bacterium UBA1740 (assembly GCA_002315715.1). GTDB lineage: Bacteria > Bacillota > Clostridia > Oscillospirales > CAG-272 > UBA1740. The sequence continues at coordinate 6,588 of DCHY01000030.1, forward strand.
GCAAAAATCGTGGAAGCCGTGGCAAACCATGCCGAAGCCGAGCATTTCTGCCACGTGGCAACCTATGACGAGGTGGCAAAGAACGATTATAACCTTTCTGTTTCCACCTACGTGGAGCAGGAGGACACCCGTGAAAAGGTGGATATTGTAAAGCTCAACGCCGAGATTGCCGAAATCGTGGCAAAGGAAGCGAAACTCCGTGAAGAGATTGATGCTATCATTAAAGAAATTAGCAATGAGCAATGTGCAATGTGCAATGGTGACGAAAATGAGTAAACTCGATGAGCTGATAAAAGAGCTTTGCCCGAATGGGGTGGAGCATAAAAAGGTCAAAGACTGTTATACACGGTTAAAAGGCACACCGATTACCGCCGGCAAAATGAAAGAAATTGAAGCAGAAGATGGTGAAATACGGATATTCGCCGGTGGAAAAACAGTAATTGACGCATACGAAGAGGATATACCTAATGCGAATATTATTCGTGTCCCCGCTGTATTAGTTCAATCTCGTGGTGTTATTGATGCGGTATATTACGATAAACCATTCACTTTTAAGAATGAAATGTGGGCTTATACCACAGATGAACAAGTGTCTGTAAAGTATTTATATTACATTCTAAAAAACAACGTTGAGTTTTTTAGAACGGCTGCTTCTGGAATGGGTTCCTTACCGCAAATATCCCTTCCTGTTACCGAAGAATTTGTCATCCCCGTGCCGCCCTTGGCAGTACAGCGTGAAATTGTCCGTATTTTGGACAATTTCACGGAGCTTACAGCGGAGCTTACAGCGGAGCTTACAGCGAGAAAGAAACAGTATGAGTATTATCGTGAGCAGTTGCTTACGCCAATGAGCAATGTGCAATGTGAAATGTGCAATTTGGGGGATGTTGTACAATCCGTTCATACAGGACTAAATCCAAGACAATTTTTCCAACTAAACACGGAAGATGCGACGAACTATTACGTTACAATAAAAGAGTTTAAGGGCGGCAATCTTCATTTTGATGAAAAAACCGACCGTATCAATGATGACGCTCTGCGTTTGTGTAATAATCGTTCAAATCTGGAAGTTGGAGATGTTTTGTTTTCCGGAACCGGCACTATTGGCGAAACCTATGTTATTGAAGATGAGCCGGTTAATTGGAATATTAAAGAGGGCGTTTATTCAATAAAGCCCAAACATAAAATCCTATTTTCGCGTTATTTAATGCATTATCTTTCCACAAAGAAAATGCACGAAAAATACGAATTATTAGCTGAAGGCGGAACAGTAAAAAGCATTTCCATGAAGAAAATGAACGATTTGGAAATCGCTGTTCCTCCCCTTGACATTCAAAAGAAAATTGCCGACACACTCGACAATTTTGATGCCATTTGCTCCGACCTCAAAATCGGTCTTCCTGCCGAGATTGAGGCGAGAAAACTGCAATACGAATACTACCGCGACCTTCTCTTGACCTTTGCGGAAGACAGTTCACAGATTGTTAACGTAGAGAGAGAGAGAGAGAGAGAGAGAGCAAAGGTAGAGCGGAGCGCCGAGATTAAGCTGATTCAGTACGTCTTCGGCTTCTGCCCCGTGGCATTGGGAGAGATTGCAACAATCGTCCGAGGCGGTAATTTCCAAAAGAAAGACTTTTCCGAAAGCGGAAAGCCGTGCATTCATTACGGTCAAATGTACACCCATTTCGGTATTCACACCGAAGAACCTTTGACCTGTGTTTCTGCTGATACTTTTGCTAAATCCAAGCAAGCCGTCAGCGGTGATATTGTAATGGCTGTGACAAGTGAAAACGTGGAAGATGTGTGTTCTTGCGTAGCTTGGCTCGGTGACGAACCGATAGCCGTCAGCGGACATACTGCCATCATTCATCATAATCAGAATGCAAAATACCTCTCGTATTGGTTCCATTCGCTTGACTTTTACGCTCAAAAGATAAAACTTGCACACGGAACGAAAGTCATTGAGGTTACGCCGGACAAGCTGAACAATATCATTATCAATTTGCCGTCCCTCTCCGAGCAAGAACGCATCGTTTCCATTCTTGACCGCTTTGATGCCCTTTGCAACGACATCACCGCCGGACTTCCGGCAGAGATTGAGGCAAGAAAACAGCAATACGAATTTTACCGCGATAAATTATTAACCTTTTAGGAGGTGATTTGATGCCATACTTTAATATTGTGGCACAAACAACCGAAAACACGGTCGTAACCGAATACGAGCCCGTCAAAAACCGCTCCGAGGCATATCAAAGCGAATGGGATTTGGAAAACGAGTTTATTTTGCTCTTGAAACAACAAGGGTATGAAGATAGACCTATTCACAACGAAGAAGAATTGATTTCCAATCTACGCTTACAACTTGAAAAATTGAACCATTACACGTTTTCCAATGACGAATGGAACCGATTTTTCTCGGAATGTATCGCCAACGCCAACGACGGTATCGTCGAAAAGACGCGCAAAATTCAAGAAGACAACGTTCAAGTCTTGAAACGTGACGACGGTTCAACAAAGAACATCACGCTGATTGATAAAAAGAACGTACATAATAATTTTTTGCAAGTTGTCGATCAAATCATCGTTTCAAAAGAACAAGGCGCAAGACACGACAACCGTTACGACGTGACCGTACTTGTCAACGGTTTCCCTCTCGTTCATACAGAACTGAAACGGCGCGGCGTCCCGATTCGCGAAGCTTTTAACCAAATCGACCGCTATCAGCGCGATTCTTTCTATGCGGGTTCCGGTCTTTTTGAATACGTGCAAATCTTCGTCATTTCCAACGGTACCGACACGAAATATTACTCCAATTCGACGCGCTTTAATGCCGAGAAAGAGGCGCAAACAGCGGCAACGAAAAAAGGAAAAACCAGCAACAGTTTTGAGTTTACTTCCTATTGGGCTGACGCTAACAACCGCATTATCCCCGATCTTGTCGACTTTGCCAAGACGTTCTTTGCCCGTCATACGATTCTCAGCATCTTGACCAAGTATTGCATTTTCACTTCCGAAAATATGCTCATGGTTATGCGTCCTTACCAAATCACGGCAACCGAACGCATTTTGAATCGCATTGAAATTGCGAACAATTACAAAAAATACGGCGATATTGCCGGCGGCGGTTACGTTTGGCACACTACCGGCTCCGGAAAAACCTTGACTTCTTTCAAAACGGCTCGTTTGGCTTCCACTCTGCCCTATATTGACAAAGTGCTTTTCGTCGTTGACAGAAAAGATCTTGACTACCAAACCATGAAGGAATACGACCGTTTTGAAAAAGGCGCTGCCAATTCCAACACCTCGACGAACATTCTCAAAAAGCAGTTGGAAGATGCGAACGCGCGAATCATCATCACCACCATTCAAAAGCTTTCGACCTTTATCAAGAAGAATCCCAAGCACGACGTTTATGAAAAGCACGTCGTTATCATTTTTGACGAATGCCATCGCTCACAATTCGGCGATATGCACTTGGCCATTATCAAAAACTTTAAGAAATACCATCTTTTCGGATTTACCGGAACACCGATTTTCCCCGCCAACGCCTCGGTAAATCACACGTCCCAATTTTTGACAACCGAGCAAACTTTTGGCGACAAACTCCACACCTATACGGTCGTTGACGCCATCAACGACAAAAACGTCCTTCCCTTCCGCGTTGACTACATACGAACCATGAAAGCCAACGAAGAAATTGACGACGAAAAAGTCTGGGACATTGACCGTGAAAAAGCCTATATGGCTCCGCAAAGAATTGCGCAAGTCACATCGTATATTTTGAATCATTTTGATCAAAAGACCTATCGCGGCAATAAAACCTATGAATTGAGCGTATTGCAGAATATTTCTGCCGTTGCTTCCGGCAAACAAGGTGCCATTGACGAAATCAAAGCCAAACAACGTCTTTCCGGTTTCAACTCCATTTTTGCCGTGGCTTCCGTTCCTATGGCAAAGCTTTACTATCATGAATTCAAAAAGCAGATGGCAGAAGACCCGTCAAAAAAATTACGTATCGCCACAATTTTCAGTTACGGTGCTAACGAAGCCGAGCCGGAATGCGATATTCTTGACGAAGAAAACCCCGAGGACACTTCAAAACTTGACAAAACCAGCCGCGATTTTCTCGAAGACGCCATTCAAGACTACAACGAAATGTTCAATACCAATTATTCGACAGACGGCGAACAGTTCCAAAGCTATTACAAAGACGTTTCGCTTCGTATGAAGAATAAGGAACTTGACCTTTTGATTGTTGTCAACATGTTTTTGACGGGTTTTGACGCAACCACCCTCAATACCCTTTGGGTTGATAAAAATCTGCGTATGCACGGTTTGATTCAAGCTTTCAGCCGCACAAACCGCATCCTCAACAGCATAAAAACCTTCGGCAATATCATTTGTTTTCGCAATTTGCAAAAACGGGTCGATTCCGCCATTTCACTGTTCGGCGACGGAGATGCCGGCGGCATAATCCTTTTGAAAAAATTCGAGGATTACTATTTCGGCTACACTGACGCCAAACGAAGAAAGCATCCCGGTTACGTCGATCTTGTTGACGATTTGCAAGGCAAATTTCCACCCGAAGCCTTTCTCGAAATCCAAACCAACAAATTCAAAAAGGAATTTATCGCCCTTTTCGGTTCCATTCTTCGGACGCGAAATTTGTTGACTTCTTTCGATGAATTTGCAGGAAAAGAGATATTAACCGAGCGCGAACTTCAAGACTATATCGGTCGCTATTTGGATATTCGAAACGAACCGTTCCCGCCCAAAGAACACGACGAGAAAAAAGATATAACGGACGACATCGTTTACGAAATTGAACTTATCAAGCAAATTGAAATCAATATTGATTACATTTTGCTTCTTGTTCAAAAATATCACGATTCGCATGGCAACGACAAAGAACTTCTCATTCATATTCAAAAAGCCATTGATTCCAGCCCCGATTTGCGTAGCAAAAAAGCCTTGATTGAATCCTTTATGTCGAACATAAATGACGTTGAAGACGTTATGGATGATTGGCACGCACACGTCGCAAAAGAAAAAGAAAAAGAACTTTCTGCCATTATCCAAGAAGAAAATCTAAAAGAAGAAGAAACAAGAAAGTTTGTCGAAAATGCCTTCAAAGACGGAGAAATGAAAACCGTCGGCACAAGAATCGATAAACTCTTGCCCCCGATGTCCCATTTTGGCGGCGGTGGCAACAGAGCTGAGAAAAAACAAACGGTTATCGAACGTTTGAAAGCATTTTTTGCAAGATTCTTCGGAATCTGAGAAAACCCCAAAAAGGACGCCTCGGCGTCCTTTTTCTTTCCCTTTTTTCTTCCCCCTATTCCCTTTTCGTTGTTGCAAAACGGCGGGGTTTGTGATACAATGAGACGATGCATTACGTGAACGCTTGAAAGAGGCGTTGCCTTATGAGGAATAAAAATGATTTTAGTTGAAAACAAACAATTTGACGAAGAGCGGGCGCTTTACCATCTGGAAGATGCGGTGGTGAAAAACGTGACGTTCGCGGGCGAAGCCGACGGCGAATCCGCCCTGAAAGAAGGACGGCGACTGACGGTTGAGGGGTGTCATTTTGCCCTGCGCTATCCTTTGTGGCATACGACGGATTTTTCGGTTTGCGACTCGGAACTTTCCGAGACGGCGCGCGCCGGATTTTGGTATAACCGCCACGGGGTTCTGTCGGGGTGCCGCCTGCTTGGCGTTAAGGCTCTGCGCGAATGCGAGGACGTGACACTTGACAATTGCGAGGCGGTTTCGCCGGAATTTGGCTGGCGGTGTCGCGGTCTTTCCCTTTCCCACTGCTCCGTGACGGGGGAATACGCCTTTTTCGAGAGCGAAAACGTGACGGCGAGCGATCTCGACTTTCACGGCAAATATTCGTTTCAATACGTAAAGAATCTGAAACTTGACCGGTGCTCCCTCGACACCAAGGACGCCTTTTGGCACGTGAAGGACGCCGTCATCACTGACTGCGTCATTCGGGGCGAGTATCTCGGGTGGTACTCGGAAAACGTGACGTTTATCCGCTGTCGCATAATCGGCACACAGCCGCTGTGCTACTGCCGCGGCTTGACGCTTATCGACTGCGTCATGGAGGACGCCGACCTCGCTTTTGAATATTCCGAGGTCGAAGCCGACATCAAGAGCGCCGTCGTTTCGGTCAAGAACCCGAAAACGGGACATATCACCGCCGACCGCATCGGCAGCGTCATCCTCGGCGACAGCGTGTACCCGTGCGAGTGCGAGATTCATACACGCGAAGCGTGATTGGATGCCGCCAAGGCGGATGAGATGCCACCTGCGGTGGATGATATGCCGTTCCTTTGGAACGGATGAGATACCGCACGGGGTGCGGATGATATACCGAGCCGGTGGCTCGGATGAGATACACGGCGGAGCCGTGATTGGATACAACGCGGAAGTGCGACAAGGAAAAATATCGTTTTCAAGGCTCCCTCCGGGAGGGAGCTGTCACAAAGTGACTGAAGGAGCAAGCGTCAATCTTAAGTTTGCACTCTTTTTGAGTCGCGATTTCTCCTTCCGTCTTCTCGCTTTGCTCGAATCCACCTCCCTCCCGGATGGAGGCATGAAAAACTCCCGTTTTTCAAACTTTTCCCGCTTCGCTTTGCGAAGCAAAAAA
>DCHY01000030.1:13324-14035 GCA_002315715.1 Clostridiales bacterium UBA1740
AGGCGGATGAGAAGGTCGAGGTCGTCCGGCTGGACGGGGGCTTCGTGCGCCGCTTTATTTCTCGAGATTTCTCCGCATTTTTCGCATTTATGGATGATGATATAGCCGCGCTTGGCATCCGGGAGCACCTTGACGGGGCGCAGAATGCCGCCGCAGGGATTTGCCCTGTCGCCGGGGTTGATATCCACGTGGAGCGAACAAAGGCAGAAGGGACAGTGATTGCGCGAGGTGTATCCGAGCGGCTCCACTTCCCTGCCGCAATTGGCACAGAGAAAGCCGTTGTCGTTTTTTGAAAAGCGTTTGGTTTCCATCTTATTTCCCCACGCAGAAGTTTTTGAAAATGTCGGCGACGATTTCTTCGTTTGCGCGCTTGCCTTCAAGTTGTGAGAGAATGCCGACGGCAATCTCTACGTCGGAGGAGGCGGCATCCGCCGGCAAGCCCATTTCGTAGGCGGAAACGGCAGACGCAAGGGCTTCTTTGGCACTGACAAGACTGCTATACTGACGCGCCGAATAGACGATAGCGTCCTCGCCGATTTTAAGTTTTCCGTCGACGAAGAGGCTTTCGATGCGTTCTGAGAGGGGTTTTCGCTCGCCGCTCTTGGCGCAAAGCGTGACGACGTGTGAAAACGCGTCAAGTGCCGAGAGGTCAAATGCCGCCGGCAGGTCGCTCTTGTTGGCTACGGCGATGACGGTTTTATCCGTCGCTTT
>DCHY01000030.1:14122-20646 GCA_002315715.1 Clostridiales bacterium UBA1740
AGGTCGGCACGCGCGAGCGTTTCGGAGGTCTTTTCGACGCCGATTTTCTCGACGGGATCCTCCGTATCGTGAAGCCCGGCGGTGTCAAAAAGACGCAAAGTCACGTCGCCTGCCACGGCGGTATGCTCAAGGACGTCACGGGTGGTGCCGGCGACGTCGGTGACGATGGCGAGATCCTCGCCGACCAAGAGATTGTAAAGCGAACTCTTGCCGACGTTGGGCTTTCCGACGATGGCGGTGGGCACGCCGTCCGCGATGGAGCGTCCCGTTTTGTAGGTAGACAGCAGGGCGTCTATCTCTTTTTCGATTTCTTTGAGTTTTTGGAGAGTTTCTTCATCGGTGAAGTCGCCGAGGTCCTCGTCGGGATAATCGACGCGCGCGAAAATGGAACTCATCACGCCGACGAGTTTTTCCCGTACGCCTGTGAGTGCCGCCGACAGACGGTCGCGCGACTTCGTCGCTGCCAGGCGAATCTGCGAGAGCCCCTGTGCCTCGAGAAGTTTTCCGATGCCCTCGGCATCCGTCAAGGACAGTTTCCCGTTCGTAAAGGCACGGCGCGTGAACTCGCCGCGGCCTGCCGGCTCGGCTCCGGCGCGGAAGAGCGCTTCAAGGACGGTCCTCGCCAAAACCATGCCGCCGTGGCAAGTCAGCTCGACGGTATCTTCGCCGGTATAGGAATGCGGCGCGGCAAAGCGAACCGCCATGCCGTCGTCGATAATTTCGTTTTCATAGAGGATGTCGCCGTATACTTGCATCCTTACCGGGGCTTTTGAGAGGGGGTTTCCGCTCTTTGGCTTAAAAACCTTGTCCGCCACGGCAAACGCCGAGGCGCCCGATACCCGGATAAGGGCAACCCCACCCTTGCCGGGTGGGGTTGATATGGCGGCAACCGTTGCAAACGGATTACTCATTATCTTCTTCCGCTTCGGAAACTTCGGGATTCACCGTCGCTTCCTTTTTGTCGGTCAGGAAAATGACAACCTTTCTGTTGTTGTCGGAGCCTATCGAGTTGGTGGAAACGCCCTCGATGTTCTGAATCTCGGAGTGAATGATGCGGCGCTCGTAGGGGGTCATCGGCTCGAGCATCACGGATTTGTGATTGCGCAAAGCCTTGGCAGCCATGCGGCGTGCAAGTTCGCGGAGAGTTTCTTCTCTCTTGGCGCGGTAGCCTTCGATATCGAGGGTGACGCGGGATTTATCGCGCTCGCCGTTGATATTCTTATGAGCGGAGGCGAGGTTGGTCAAATACTGAAGAGCATCGAGGGTATCGCCGTGATGACCGATGAGGACGGAGGCGTCCTCGCCGCTGACGATGATGCGTCTTGTGCCATCTTCGCAAGCGTAAAGCTCGGCTTCGGCGGAAAGTCCGATGTTGACGAGAAGTTTCTTGACGAATTCAAAGGAGAGATCTTCGCCCTCTTTGACTTCCTTCTTCTCCATTTTCAACTGTTCTTCGGGGATCACGACGCTGTGGGGCTTTTCGGGACGGTTTTCATGTTTCTTTTCGTCCTGCGGACGGCGGTTGTCGTTCTTTTTCTTTTCGGGTTTTTTGAAGTCTTTCTTGGGGCGTCTTTCCTGTCTATCGGGCAGTTCGATGTAAGCGCGCACCTGTGCCGGCTTTACGCCGATGATGCCGAGAATGCCTTTGCTTCCCGCATGGAGAACTTCAAAATTGACTTCGTCGAGAGGTCCGACACCGAGTGCGGCTCTCGCATTTTCTTTTGCTTCGATAACGTCTTTACCGGTAGCAACGATTTCTTTTATCATGATTTTGCCTTTCTTAATCTTTGTTGTCTTTGACGTTGCCGGACTCGATGCCTGCTTTCGACTTCGAATCTTTCGCGGTCTTTCTCATATCGGGAAGGCTGTCGGCGTCGTCTTCATCAATGTAATGAAGAGATTTGTAGGTGGGGGGTGCGTTCATCGCGGAACGCTGTGCCTTTGCCTTTTCTTTGGCGGCACGTTCCATTTCTTTGAGTTCCTCCGCCGTGTACTTGGGAAGCGGCATGGTCTTCATCAAAATGAAGGTCTGTGCGATTCCGAGAATCGACTGATAAATCCAGTAAAGACCGAGCATCGCCGAGAATTTGAAGGCGATAAACAGCGTCATCGCAGGGAAAACGAAATCCATCATCTTGGTGGACATCTGCGTCTGCGGGTCGGCGGCAGGCTGGGTACCTTGCCATTTCTTGGTCAAGAACATGGTGAGCCACTGCGAAGCGGCGGCAAGGACGGGGATAAGCACGAGAATGCTGAAGTTTTTCAGCGACGGATAGTCGGCAAGGTTCATGCCGAGGAAGGTGAAATCGGGCATATTCTCGACGGTCACGCCGGCGGCTTTGATAGCGTTGAGAAGCGCGATTTGGTCAAGCTGACCTTCGTAGGTATAGCCGATTTGCGCAATCAGCGCGTTGATTTGCTCGGTGTCGAGACCGCAGATGTAAGAGAGCGGCTGACGGATAACGGCGTAAAGGAAAATGATAATCGGGAACTGAAGAAGCAAGGGAAGACAACCCGACAGGGGGCTGAAACCTTCCTGTTGTTGCAGTTCCATCATTTCCTGCTGCATTTTCTGTCTTGTGACAGTGTCGTTTCTGCCGGCGTACTTTTTCTCGATTTGAGCCATGCGAGGTCTGAGTTTCGCCATGGCGATTTGGTTCTTCTGCTGTTTGATGGAGAACGGCAGGAAAACGACCTTAAAGACCAAGGCGTAAATCAAAAGGGCAAGGGCGTAAGAGCCGGTGATTTGGTTAAAGAAACGGAGCATAGCGCCGAACGCTTCGTAGATGAAGCTGAAGGCGCCGGGGTTCTCTCCGCAAGAGGAGAGGAAGAGTGCCACCGCCAAAAGCGAGGCAAAGAGGCATATTTTTCTTTTGGATTTCATTCTAAGTTACCTTTCGTTTGGTCACTGCTTGGGGCTTCTTTCTTTTTGTTCGAAAGGCCTTTGAGAGGCACGGGATCGTAACCGCCTTTGCAAAAGGGGTTGCAGCGTAAAAGCCGCCAAACGGTGAGTATCATCCCCACGAAAAAGCCGCGCTTTTCAAACGCTTCGATGGCGTACGCCGAACAGGTGGGCGTAAAGCGGCAGCATCGGGGCTTTAAGGGAGACAGAAATTTTCGGTAGAATCGGATGAGGGCGATCATCACGTATTTCATGACTGTCCCTCAAACATGGATATGGCGGAAAAGGCAGTGAATAATTCCGCCGCAATGTCGGTGCTCTTTTTCTTTTTTGCGGCACCGCGCGCAGCGATGACGATCAGAAATCCCGTTTTGAGCGGACGCTTTTTCATCACGTCCTGCAGTCCGGCGCGCAAAATGCGTCTGACGCGGCTGCGCACGACGGCGCCGCCGATTTTGGTCGATACGGTAAGACCGATACGGTTCATCACGATTTTTTGCGGATGGGCTTTCGCCAACCGCTTTGCCTGATAGTCCGGCAGTACGTACACTGCCAGCGAGGGCGTCACCGCCCGTTTACCTTTCTCGTATGCCTTGTGATATAAGTGATTCTGACAAATGGCTCTGAATTTCATGGCAAAGAAACAAAAACCTTCGATAAAGCCATAAACGCCTCATCGAAGGTTTCGTCACTTTGTTCAATAAGTGAGACGGGCTCTTCCTTTGGCGCGTCTTCTTTTAAGAACTTTTCTACCGTTAGCGGTAGCCATTCTTTTACGGAAACCGTGTTCCTTCATTCTTTGTCTTTTCTTAGGCTGGTAGGTTCTCTTCATAGTCGGCACCTCCTTCAAAAAATTTCACAGGCACTACAAGCAAAGCGTGATTATTATATATTATGTACGGCGTTTTGTCAAGGGCTTTCGGAAAACTTTTTTGCGCGTGGGGAAAAGAAAAGGCAAAAATCGCAAACGGCAATCCGTCATTTGGCAAGAAAAGTCGGCGTTTCTCTTGACTTTGGGGGATTTTTCCGTTATAATATTTACCTGTAAAAGAAAAATCAAAATTGAAGGTATCATATGAATCAGGACATTGAAAAAATCCTCATTTCGGAAGAGGAAATCGACAAAATCACCACCGACCTTGCCAAGCAGATCGACAAGGATTATGCAAACTCCGACAAACGCCTTTTGCTCGTTTGCATTCTCAAAGGTTCTATCATGTTCATGAGCGAACTGATGAAGAAAATCACCCTGCCTATCGAAATCGACTGCATGAAGGTTTCGTCCTACGGCGCCGGCACCACGTCTTCCGGCTCCATTCATATCATTCTTGACCTCATCCGCCCCGACCTCCCCGCCTGCGACATTCTCGTCGTCGAGGATATCATCGACAGCGGTTCCACCCTCAAATACCTCACGGAGTATCTGCTTCTGAAGGGCGCGCACAGCGTCAAGACCATTACGATGCTTGACAAGCCCGACCGCCGCAAGGTGGATTACACCCCGAACTACGTCGGCCGCGTCATCCCCGACGAATTCGTCGTCGGCTTCGGTCTTGACTATGCCGAAAAGTACCGCGCTTTGCCCTACGTCGGTATTCTCAAACGCGAAGTGTATGAAAAATAAGCCGAGAACCGTCGGGCTCTATACCCTCGGATGCAAGGTGGCGCAATACGAGACCGAAGCCATCGGCGAAGCCCTCGAGACGCGCGGATTTACCGTCGTGCCCTTTGAAGAAACCGCCGACGCCTACGTCATCAACACCTGCACCGTCACGGCGGAAAGCGACAGAAAATCAAGACAGATGATCCGCCGCGCCACCGCGAAAAATCCGAACGCCGTCGTCGCCGTCTGCGGTTGTTATTCCCAGACGTCCCCGCGTGAGGTAGCCGAGATTCCCGGCGTTTGTATCGTCGTCGGCAACGACAAAAAATTGGCGCTTGTCGACCTCATCGAAGAAAAACTCGTTTCCCAAACGAATACCCAAACCGTCGCCGTTTCCCCGCTCGACGGCAAGCCTTTTGAAGACATGACGGTGAAAAAAGCGCCGAGAACCCGTGCCTACGTCAAAATCGAAGACGGGTGCGAGTGCCGCTGCACCTATTGCGAAATACCGAATGCGCGCGGTCCTGTCCGCTCCAAAGCGCCAAAGGACGTCATCGCCGAGGTCGAAGGGCTTTACCGAAACGGCACCAAGGAAATCGTCCTGACGGGTATCGAAACGGCGTCCTACGGCACCGATTTTGACAATCACTACCGCTTGATCGACCTGCTCGAAGAACTCGACGCTCGCAAAAGTTGTGAACGCATCCGCATGGGCTCCCTCTCGCCGGAGGTGATGAAGCCCGATTTTATCGACAGACTGTCGAGACTCACCCTGCCCGTCCCGCACTTTCATCTCTCGATGCAAAGCGGTGCCGACGCGGTTTTGCGTGGCATGAAACGGCGATATAACCGCGAGATGGCGCTCGACGCCCTGGCGCGGGTGAGAGCGAAAATCCCCGGCGTGGAATTCACGACCGATATGATGGTTGGTTTTCCCGGTGAGACCGACGACGATTTTCTCGAAACGCTCGACTTCGTCGAAAAAGCGCAGTTTCTCGATATGCACGTCTTTGCCTATTCCCGTCGCCCCGGCACCCCTGCCGCCGACTTTGATAACCAAGTGCCCGAGGCCGTCAAGCACGAGCGCTCCGCTATCTTGATTCGCAAGAAAAACGAAATCCGTGACCGTATTCTCGATAAGACCGTGGCGGCAAAAAAGCCCCTCTTCGTCATTCTCGAGACCTACGAAAACGGTGCATATACCGCCCACGCCGACACCTTTATGGAGGTATCGGTCAAAGCCGCCCCGGGACTGCACGGCAAAATGGCGGAGGTTCTCCCGCAGTCTCATCACGACGGCGTGATATACGCCGTCCCCGTTTCCACGTTATAATTTGCCGATTGGCTGAATGGAGTACAATATGAACAACAGCGAAAAAACAATGGACAAAGTCGTTGCGCTTTGCAAAAACCGCGGCTTTATCTTCCCGGGTTCCGAAATCTACGGCGGTCTTGCCAATTCTTGGGACTACGGTCCTCTCGGCGTTGAATTCAAAAACAACGTCAAACGCGCTTGGTGGAAGAAATTCGTACAGGAATCTCCCTACAACGTCGGTCTCGACAGCGCTATTATTATGAATCCCGAAGCCTGGGTGGCTTCCGGCCACGTCGGCGGTTTTTCGGACCCTTTGATGGACTGCAAACAGTGCAAGGCCCGTCACAGAGCCGATAAACTCATCGAAGACTACGCTTTCCAAAACAAGACGAGCGACAACCCCGCCGCTTGGACCTTTGAAGAGATGGCGGCTTTCATTCGTGAAAAAGGCATCTGCTGCCCTCTTTGCGGCGGAAAAGAATTCACCGACATCAAGAAATTCAACCTGATGTTTAAGACCTTTATCGGTGTCACCGAGGACTCTTCCTCCACCGTTTACCTCCGTCCCGAAACTGCGCAGGGTATCTTCGTCAACTTCCCGTCGGTTCAGCGTTCCACAAGACGCAAACTGCCCTTCGGTATCGCACAGATCGGTAAATCGTTCCGCAACGAAATCACCCCCGGCAACTTCACCTTCCGTACCC
>DCHY01000030.1:20680-32830 GCA_002315715.1 Clostridiales bacterium UBA1740
TGGAACTTGAATTCTTCTGCAAACCCGGTACCGACCTTGACTGGTTCCGTTTCTGGAAGGACTACTGCCACAAGTTCTTGCTCGACCTCGGCATGAGAGACGAAAACCTGCGTCTTCGTGACCACGACAAAGAAGAACTTTGCTTCTATTCCAAAGCGACGACCGACTTTGAGTTCCTCTTCCCGTTCGGCTGGGGCGAACTTTGGGGCGTTGCCGACAGAACCGACTACGACCTGACGCAGCATCAGAATCATTCCGGCAAGGATATGACCTACTACGATGCCGAGACCAACGAACACTACATCCCCTACGTCGTCGAGCCCTCTCTCGGTGCCGACCGCGTGGCTCTCGCCTTCCTCGTTGACGCTTACGATGAAGAAACCGTCGGCGAAGGTGACGTGCGTGTCGTTTTGCGTTTGCATCCGGCTCTCGCTCCTTTCAAGGCTGCCGTTTTGCCGCTTTCCAAAAAACTCTCCGACAAAGCCATGGAACTTCACAACGCCCTTGCCAAAGAGTTCCCCGTTGACTTTGACGAAACCGGTTCAATCGGCAAACGTTACCGCCGCGAGGACGAAATCGGTACGCCTTTCTGCATCACTTACGACTTTGAAAGTGAAAACGACGGACAGGTTACGGTTCGTGACAGAGACACGATGGAGCAGGTTCGCCTTCCCATCGCCGAAGTCAAAGACTATATCGCGAAAAAAATCGTATTCTGATAACCAAAGGACGGGAGACGCTCCCGTCCTTTTTTACGGTGTCGGGGATTTTTTCCGACGCCTTTTCTTTCTATTTACTTTTCCGGTGACGTTGTGGTATAATATTAATAAATTAGAGAGAGGAGCGCCTTATGGTATATTACTTGACAAACGACCGCCTATTGGGTCAACGCATAAAGTTCGAGTTGTCTTTTGACGGAACAGAGGCATCGTCCGTAACGGCGCACGAGTTGCCGGGCGGAGATTTTGCCCGTGACGACGTACTGATTTTGGATGAAAAATCCGGGGTGAACGTCTCCTCTTTCCGTTCGGTTTTTTCGCGTTTTTTCAAGGTCCTCGTACTCTCGGACAAGCCCGAACGATACGATGGTTGCGAGACGGTTTTATTGCCGCTGCCGCTCGGAAAACTTTCAAAAATTTTGCAAAAAGAAACCGTTTCGCTGAGGTTTGACGAGGGAAAAGACACTTTTTCGGTGTTTTTGGACGGAGAAAAGATACCGCTCTCGAAAACCGAATTTCGCCTTTTGAAAGCGCTTGCGGATGCCGACGAGGCGTTTGTCAGCCGCGATTTTTTACTTTCGGAAGCCTTTGAAAAGGGGGCATCGCAAAGCGCCCTCAACGTATATATTCACTATCTGCGCGAAAAACTCGAAAAAGGAAACCGGCGTCTGCTTTATGCTTCGCGCCGACAGGGATACGCCCTGATTCTAAGTGACAAGGAGGAGTGCCATGCTGAAAATTCGTAAAAACGGACTGACCTCCGTCACCGAAGAAACGCTGTTTTCGGATATCAACGAGGCGCTGTTCGATGGCAAACAGGTTTTTCTCATCGTGCCGGAACAGCAAACGCTGCTCGCCGAAAAAGAGGCGATGAACCACCTCACCCCTGCCGACACCCTGCACTTTGAAGTGACCAATTTTTCGCGCCTTTGCAACACCGTTTTCCGTCATTTGGGCGGAGTGGCGGAACGATATGCCAACCCGACCTCCAAAGCCATTTTGATTTGGCGCGCACTTTCGGAAGCCGCCCCCGAACTTTCCAAAGAAATGGCAAGGCCGAGCGCCGCCAACGTCGAAGAAGCGGCAAGAGCCATCGCCGAAATGCAATCCCTCGGCATCGACGCCGACAAACTCGTCGCAGCATCGCAAAAGCCGGAAATTGCCGACTCCAAGAAACTGCAAAACAAACTGTGTGACTTGGCTTTGATACTCTCCGCGTATGCGGCACTTACCAAAGAGGGCTTTGCCGACAGTGCGTCGGATATCGCCGCCGCGACGAAACTGATTCTCGAAAATCACGATGAAATGAAGGGCGCCGCCTTTTTCCTCGACGGCTTTACCTCCTTTACCGAGCCGCAGTTGTCGCTTTTGATGGCACTGATGCCGCGTGCCGATTTGACGGTATCTCTCACTCTGCCGAAATCCGACGAAGACGCTTACCTGTACGATGAGACGCGAAAGACCGTGAGCACGCTCATTCGTCTTTGCCGTTTGGCATCGGTCAAAACGGACATTCCCGTGCAGGTCATCTCGGAAGAAAAAGAGAGTCGCTTAATCGATGCGGGATTCGACGCCGTTGCCCGTGAACTTTGGCATTTTATCCCGAATATTGACAAGAATTGTTTGCAAAATACTCATAAATACATAAAAATCTACGAAGCGGACTCACCGTACGAGGAAGCCGCTTTCTTGGCATCCGATATTCAAAAACGCGTGCAAGAGGGTGCCAAATATTCCGATTTTGCCGTCATTTCGCACGACTCGTCGTCTCTCGACGGCGTTTTGCACGCTACCCTTTCCCTTTGCGGCATTCCGCATTTCTTGGCACAAAAAAGAAAAGTTTCCGCCTACGAACCGTTTATGGCGATTACCGCCGCGTACCGCGCCGTTCTCTTCGGCTTTTCGCCCGAGGACGTTTTGACCTTTGCCAAATGCGGATATACGAAGGCGACCCTCGACGATATTTCGGAGTTTGAAATCTACGTCAAGCGCTATAACATTAAGGGGGCTTTCTTTGCCGCGCCCGAGATGTGGAGTATGAATCCGCAGGGCTATACCGAGAGGATGCAGCAAAACGCAGGCGAAATACTTGCTCGCATCGACCAAACGCGCCACGCCGTTATCGACCCTCTTTTGATGTTGTCGGAGGACGTGAAAAACGCCGTGACCGTCAAGGATCACGCGACGGCACTTTACCGCTTTTTGTGTGAAATCCGTATGGAAGACACCCTGTCCGAAAAAGCACTCTCCCTCCATGCCGCGAAAGATTTTGCCGCCCAGGACTATGCGCGTTTATATTCGATTCTGCTTGACACCCTCGACACCGTCGTGGAATCGGCAGGGGAGGTCGCAGTGGACGGCAAGCAGTTCGCGGAACTGCTCTCGATTGCCTTTTCCACCGCCGATATCGGCAGAATCCCGGCGGCGTTTGACGAGGTGACACTGGGTATTGCCGACACGCTGCGCGTTTCGGGAAAGAAATACGTCTATCTCGTAGACGTCAACAGCGGCGTTTTCCCCTCCAACGCCAAGGATACTTCGCACTTTTCCGACAAGGAAAAACTGCTTCTTGAGGCGGTGGGGCTTCCGACTTCGATAGGGGAAGACCTCCGCATTGCCCGCGAGCGGTTTACCTTCTCGCGTGCTTTCGTTTCGGGTTCGCACGGCGTAACCCTCATCACCACCAAGCGCAACGCCGCGCTCAAATCCCAAGTCCCTGCCGAGATTTTAGGCAGAATCGCCGAAATCACGGGAGGCATCGTCCACCTGCAACCCATCTCTTCTCTGTCGACGGACGAGGCGGTATATGCGCCGCTCTATGCCGTCAACCGACTGACCGCCGAGACGCCCGACGCCGCAACGCTTGCCGAGGCGCTCAAGTCTACCGCCTACGGGACACAGATGAAAATGTCGGAAAATATCCAAAACAAGACGCTTTCCTTCTCCGAAGAAACGGCAAAAGGGCTGTATCCCGACCGCATGTTTCTGTCTGACACGCGTCTGTCTCGCTATGCCGACTGTCCGTTTTCACACTATTGCCGCTACGTCTTAAAACTCGACGAGCAAAAAGACGCCGCCGTCGGTGCCATGAACATCGGCAATATCGTCCATGAAATTCTCGAAAAATACCTAAAAGAAATGTCCGAAAATCCGCAAACGGGCGTTGCCGTTCTTCCCGATGACGAGCGCAAAGCCAAAGTCGAGAGCATCGCCAAAGACACCTGCAACCGTCTTTTCGGTCTTGATAAGCGGCCGTCTTTGCAAAAGGCACATTTTCTTGAGCGCTTGATTCACGCCGCCGACCGTTTGGTCGATTCGGTATCGAAAGAATTATCCCGCCCCGAAAACCGCTTCGTGCCGATTGACTTTGAACTTCGCATCGACAAAGACGGTGCGGTGGAACCGCTCGTCGTGAAAGACAAAGACAAGGAAACCGCCGTCGTCGGCAAGGTTGACCGTATCGACGCTTTCACCGAAGGGGAAAACGTCTATCTGCGCGTTATAGACTACAAAACGGGAAGCAAGAATTTCTCGCCTTCCGATCTTTATGAAGGGCAAAACCTTCAGATGTTCTTATATCTCAACTCTCTGCTTGCCAGCCGCGCGTTTGCGGCGCGGTTCCCGGCGGATAAAACCTTAAAACCGGCAGGCGTCTTTTACGTCCCTGTTTCGCCGGACGGACTGACGGCAAAGTCCCCGACCGAAGCGCAGGCGCTGCTCGACAAAAACGTCGCCAAATATCAAGGTATGATATCCGACGACCCTGCCGTCTTTGCCTCCGTCATTTCCCCGTATTTCCCGATGAAATACAAAATCGACAACACCTTGACCAAGGACAGCGCCGAAAAAGTCTTCTCCGAGGAGAGCTTTGAAGCTTTGAAGGAAACCGTCAAAAACGGGGTCGCCGCCACTTCCCTTGAACTGCGAAGCGGAAAGATTTACGCGACGCCGATGCTCAAAGGCAAGCACGCTTCCTGCGAATACTGTGCTTTCCGCCACGTGTGCCGGTCAATGATGTAAAAAAAGGGTTCAAGCCTTGGCTTGAACCCTTTTTGGTTTGGCGATTAAAAAATCAAATGATACAGATAATAAAAGAGGGGGACGAAGGCGAGAGCCGGCAAGAGATTGGCGACTTTGACTTTCGTGATTTTGGCGAGGTTGAGACCGATAATCATAATCATCAGATTCCCGACGGCAATGAGTTCGTTCAGCATCAAACTGCCGTCCATGGCGGCGCCGAGCAGACTCGCGAGCAAGGTGAAAGCACCCTGCACGACTAAAATCGTGACGGCGGAAAGCGCCACGCCGATGCCGAGCGTCGCCGCGAGCATCGTCGCCGAAACGCAGTCGAGGATTGCCTTGAGATAGAAGGTTTGATGCGTGCCGGAGAGTGCCGATTCGAGAGCGCCGACGATAACCATGGCACCGATGCAGAACAATAAGCTCGCGCTGATAAATCCTTCGGCAATTTTGCCATGCGAACCCTCTTTTTCGCCTTCTTTTTTGCGGAAGAGGACGCGCTCTACCCACTTACCGAAGCGCTCAAACAGCGCATCAAGGTCGAGAAGCGTTCCGACCGCCACACCGGCGACGGTGGAGAGAACGAAGACGATGGCGTCCTGTGTTTTTACGGCACCGGACAACCCGATGACCACGATGGATAGACCGAGAGCGGTCATAATCGCATCGGTGATTTTCGGCGATAACTTTTTGGAAAGCAACGTGCCGAGCACACCGCCGAGAGCGACGGTGAGGGCGTTGACGATGACACCAAGTAACATAATTCCTCCGAGAAAAAAGGTCGTCTTTTTTGTGAAAACTCCGAAAAAGACAACCTTTATTTGCATTTAGTCAAGAATACCGGCAAGAGGCTTGACGTCAAAGCGTTTTGCCAAAGCCTTCAGAATGTCATCGGGAATGACGTTCGGTTCATGACCGAGGGTGAGCATGTAAATCTCGGCGGTCTTTTCAACGGTTTCGATAAGGCCGAAGGTTTCGTCCATGTCGCGGCCGGTTCCGTAGATACCGTGATTCGACCAAACGACGAGACGGAAGTCTTTCATCTTCTCTGCAGTTGCTTGACCGATTTCGTTAGTGCCGCAAACCATAGCGGGAAGAATGCCGACGCCGTCGGGGAATACGACGATGGCTTCGGTGTTGGATTGCCAAAGTTTATGGGTAAAGTCCTTCTCATCGCGCGGGCAAACGGCGTTCATCGCGATGGTGTAGGTGGGATGGCTGTGCATGACGATGCGGTGGGCAGGATCCTTTTCAAGGCGCGCCATGTGGCTCATCATGTGTGCCGGAAATTCCGACGTAAACTTTCCGCCGTCGGCATAGCCCCAAAGCAGTTCGGCCGTGGTGCCGTCTTCGGCGATTCTGACGATACCGAGGTTGTTTTCGGGATCGAACTCGACGTTTTTGAAATACTTGCCGGTGCCGGTCACGATGAAGATTTTGCCGATGAGGGCTTTGGCTTCAAAGCCGGTCGGAATGGTGCGGATGACCTTGGTCAAATCCAAATATTCCGCAACTTCCTTTTCGTCCAAGAGATAGCTGATGTTGCCGCCGTTGCGTTCGTCCCAGCCGAGACGGTACATGTTGGCGGTGGCTTCGCACATTTCTTCTACGAACGGTGCGAACAAAATGTTTTTGCGAAAGAGTTTCATAGTATATCTTCCTTTATAAATATTGATCAAAGTGTTTGAATACCGAAGGAGCGGGAAACGATTTCTCTGCCCTCGTCAAGCGAGGAAACGGCGCCGGTGCCGATCATCTGCATCAAAAGATTGCCGATGGCGGTCGCTTCGGTCGGTCCCGTCACGATGGTTTTGCCGGTGGCTTTGGCGGTGAGTTCGTTTAAGAAGCCGTCACGGCTGCCGCCGCCGATGATATGAAGCACCGAATAGGTATTGCCCGTCAATTTTTCAAGGGCGCGCAAACTTTCGCCGTAATTCTCGGCAAGGCTGTTATAAACGACGGAAATCAGTTCGCCGAGGGTGAGGTCGCGTCCGACCGCCGCCTTGACTTCTTCCGTCATGGAAACGGGAGCGAGAAAGCGCGCGTCGTTGACGGACACTCGGTCGGCGACGGGGTTTTCTCTCGCCATTTTCTCGAGAGTGCGAAAGTCGTACGCATCGCCGGTTTCGTGACGAATCTGTTGAATCATCCAAAGGCCCATGATATTCTTTTGCAGGCGGAAACGGTAGGTGTAAGCCCCTTCGTTGGAATAGCCGTTGTCGGCGGCGGAAAGGTCGGTAAACGCCGCGTCTTTCTCCACGCCGAGCAGCGACCAAGTGCCGCTTGAAATGTAGGGTTCCTCCCCCTTCAAGGGTGCCGCGATAACGGCGGACGCCGTGTCATGGGTGGAGGGCAAAACGACTTTGGCAGAATAGCCGACGGCGTTTGCGACGTCGTCGGTGAAATCGCCGATGACGGTGCCGGACATCGTCAAATCGCCGAAGAGGGATTTGGGCAAACCGAGTGCCGCCAAGATTTCTTCGTCCCACGTGTGGGTTTTGGCATTGACCATACCCGTGGTGGTGGCGTTGGTGTATTCATGTGCCTTGACACCCGTCAAGCGGAAGTGGAAATAGTCGGGAAGCATCAAAAACGTTTTGGCGTTTTTCGTGCGGCCTTTCTTGACGTCGTCAAAAAGTTGGTAAACGGTGTTAAAGGTGTTGAACATAATGCCGGTTTTGGAAAACAATGCGGCAAAGGGCATTTTCTCATGGAAAAGGCGCGAAGCGGAAAGCGTACGCTCATCGCGGTAGCAATAGGCGCCGTCAATCGGTTCGTCGCGCTCGTCGAGAAGCACGTAATCAACGCCCCAAGTATCAATGCCGACAAACTTTGGAGCACAACCCATCTCCCCTGCACGCTTGAGTCCTGCCACGATTTCTTGAAACAGGTGGCAAACGTCCCAACGAAGAATGCGGCAACCGCCCTCTTCGGTCGCTTTCGGACCGTTGGCAAAGCGGTAGATTTCTTCGGTCACCATTTTTCCGTTTTCGAGGTGCGAAAGAATATGCCTTCCCGAGGAAGCACCGATATCGACAGCCAAGTAATAGGTCATAATAGGCTCCTTTTCTCTAAATTCCAAAATATCATAGCACAAAGCGCGCGCGAAGTCAATACACAAACGCCCGCGTGTGAGGTTTTTTCCCGGTGATTATTGACTTTTGGCAAAAAATATGGTATACTTGCCAACAGATTGGAGATGGGACTATGTTTTTATACGAAACGCATTTGCATACGGCACTCGTCAGCAAATGTGCGAAGATTTCGCCCGAACAAATCGTCGAACTGTACGAAAAAAACGGATACGACGGCGTTTTCGTGACGGACCATTTTCTCAACGGCAATTGTTATTATAACGGCAGAGACGATTTGTCCTACGCCGAGCGCGTGCATCTCTATGCCGAAGGCTATCGCGCCGTCAAAGCCGCCGCAGGCGATCGTTTGCAGGTCTTTTTCGGTTTTGAATACTCCTACCGCGGCACGGATATCCTCTTTTACGGATGGGACGAGGACGCACTTGCCGATATTCCCGAAGCGCTCTCTCTGAAGCCTTCCGAGTTTATCAAATTCGCCAACGAACGCGGGATTCTCACGGTACAGGCACACCCGTTCCGTGAAGCCGCCTACATCGACCATATTCGCCTTTTCCCGGGTACCGAAGGCGTGGAAGTGTACAACGCCGGTCGAACCGACCTTGCCAACGACCTTGCCTACCAGTACGCCACCGCCTACGGCAAAATCAAGACCGGCGGCAGTGATCTTCACTCGGCAGAACAATCCATGCTCTCCGGCGTGGCATTCCACGAGCGTATCACCTCTGAGGCGGAATTTATCGACGCCCTGCGCGCCGGCAAAGGCACCGTCGTCAAAAAGCCCAACGTATATCAACCCTAATACGGCACGCAGGTGCCTACGGACCATTAGCTCAGTTGGTTAGAGCAGCCGGCTCATAACCGGTCGGTCCAAGGTTCGAGTCCTTGATGGTCCACCAAAGAAAGAAGCCTCCTTGTGAGGCTTTTTTTTTTGGTGGACCAAGAGGACTCGAAGGGGAGCGGTACTGAATGACAGCACGGTGTGCTGTCAGAGCCGCGGAAGACCGAGCGCGCAGTTCGCGCGAGACCGAGTCCTTGATGGTCGAAACCCCTCACGATGTTGTGAGGCTTTTTTCTTTGGTGGACCATCAAGGATGAGAAGCGCTCGCGGTGTAGCGGAACCCTCCGGTGGATGGTTCCGCCCGCGAGCTGACCGCGCCGCAGCGAGACCGAGTCCTCGGGAAAAACCGCCGTGTTTTTCCCGCTTTTTTCGCGGTTCAAGTTTTTCTTTATGTACTGCTTTTTCTCCGCGAAAAAAGGGATTTCTAAACTATCTTTTTCATGCCATGCTCTGCATGGATTCCATACACGGCTCTGCCGTGATTCCATACCCGACAAAGTCGGGATGATATACCGCTTAAGGCGGATTTTTGCTTTGCAAAAAAGCTTCTTAAACTATCTTTTTCGCCGATCATCTCTCCCCCATACACGCAAAAAGGACCGCTTTCGCGGTCCTTTTTCATGATTGGATTTGTGATTCGTTTTTATCGTTTTGGTTTTCGGTTTGCGCCTCTGTCGGCGGTTCTGTCGGTTCGGCGTTTTCCGTCACCTGCGCGGCGGCTTTGCATACGGCGGAAGAAAAGGCGCAAAACGGCGTTGCCAAAAGGATTCCGACGTCTTCCCAAATGCTCCAGTTTTCAACGTAGTATATATCCGTTGCCAAACGGTCGGTAAGCGCCGTCTTGCCTCTGTATTTTTTGATTTGGGAAAGTCCCGTGATGCCCGGTTTTCCGTAATATTTTAGGTTATAGGAAGGATTCAAAGCGCGGAAAGCGTCCAAGTCGGCAGGACTGTCGGGACGAGGACCAACCAGGGACATTTCGCCGAGCAAGACGTTTATGAGCTGCGGCAATTCGTCAATGCCAGAGGCGCGCAGGAAGGCGCCGATTTTGGATGTCGCGGTGATTTTCGGGTTTTCTCCGTCCGCCTTCGGCGTTTTCTCGGTGTGAAATTTGAACATAGCAAACGTTTCGCCGAAAAGGCCGACGCGCTCGTGTCTTTCCCAGATCGGACCGCCGAATGCAAAGAAGACGAACGCCGCCGTTAACAGCGTGATAGGCAGCGTCAAGAGAAGCAAAAGAACCGAGGCGACGACGTCGAAGCCACGCTTAAAACTCATCGCACCGCGATTTTCCATCGGGGTCAGGTGAATGTTGATGAGGGGAATGTCGCCGACTCTCGTCAGCTGTTCGGTGGATTTGAAATAGCCGTACAATACGGGGAGGAAAAAGACCTTGATAAAACGGTCGTCGCATTGGTCGACGAGTCTTGTCAAGCGCTTTTTGTTGTAGGAGTCGATGGCGAAAACCACTTCGTCGGGACGATAACGGTCGAGAATTTCGCCGAGATTTTCAAAGGAACCGAGTTTGTCGCAACCAACGTCGGAACGGATACAATCCCCGACGTAGCCGAGCACCATCACGCCGTATTCGGGATGGACGTTGATTTGCTGAAGATACTGCTTGGCGGTCTCGGTATTATCGCCGACGATGACGGTTTTGCGCAGCTGATAGCGGTGGATGCGGTAGGAATGCATCGCCGAGATGGTGATTTCCCGTTTGACAAGCAACAGGGCGGTGCTCAAAACGAACTGAATGCCGATAAGCGTTCCCCAAAACGGCCAAAACACGTCCGGCGCCAACAGAGAGAGCAAAAACAAGGTGGAATAAATCAGTGCGTTGGCGCGCAGATAGGAATAGACGGATTCGCGGAAGCGGAGGTACGCCCCCTCGGCATAGACGTTGAAAAACTGATAAATCAAAGAAGCAAGAAGGCAGGCGATGAGCATCACGAGGTAAAGCAAGGGGCGCGTGTAGACGTCTACGGGGATGAAAGAAATCAGAGTGGGAACGATTAAAAACGAAACGATCAGCGTAAAGACGTTGACCAAAATATCGAGATAATTATCCACGACGGGATACGATTTTTGATTGCGGTTTTTCATCGTTTTCTCCTTCCTTTCAAAGTGATTTCATTATATATCACACGCGCGTTTTTGTCAATAGGCTTGACTTTCCCCGTTTTTTTATGGTAGAATAATCGAAAAGCGAGGGATCGTCTATGCAAGCGTGTTTTGAGTATGCCGTACCGTTAATCGAATCTAAAATCGGGTACGTTTTTGTGGATAAAAATCTTCTCTGCCAAGCGTTTACCAGAGAGAGTTTCGTCAACGAATACCGTCAGCGCCGCCGCGGCGTTGCCATTCAATCCAACGAAGTGCTCGAATTTTTCGGGGACGGCGTTTTGTCCGCCGCCGTCATTTCGCTTTTCATCCGTGATTTTTCCGACCGCTCGGAGCACGGCATTTTGACCACCCTCACCGAAGGACAGCTTTCCAACATGAAAGCCAAACTGTCGGATAAAGGCAACCTCTCGCGCAGTATCGAGCGCACCGGTCTTGAACAGTTCCTGCTCATGAGCGAAGGGGATAAAAAACTCGGCATTGAAAAGCAGCCCTCGGTCATGGAAGACCTCTTTGAGTCTATTCTCGGCGCCGTCTATATCGACAGCGGCAAAAACGCCGACGCCGTCATGGAAGTCGTGTCCCGCATTTTGGATTTTGACGGCTATCTTGCCAAAAACGGCAACGTGCAAAGTTATAAAAACGCCCTGCAGGAATACTGCGCCGACAAGCGCCGCCGCCTGCCGCCTCCCGCCTATGAAACGGTGGAGGAAAAAGGCCCCGACCATGCGAAAATCTACACGCGCGTTTGCACCATCGGCGAAAATTACTACGCAACGGGCATCGGAAAAAATCTGAAGATTGCCGACGAGGAAGCGGCAAAAAACACCTTGGAACTTTTAAAAAAGGGATAAAGAGCCCGTTTTTTCGGTGCTTTTTCCGTCAAAAAAAGACAAAAATTTTCTTCTCGAAAGATATTGACTTTTGAAAAAACCCGTGATATAATAATCGGGCAAGGTTTGAAGGAAGCTCAACCAAGCAAATGGCGGAATAGCTCAGCTGGCTAGAGCGTCCGGTTCATACCCGGCAGGTCGTTGGTTCAAATCCGACTTCCGCTACCATACTTTGGCTCGTTGGTCAAGAGGTTAAGACACGGCCCTTTCACGGCTGTAACGGCGGTTCGATTCCGCCACGAGTCACCAAAATATAAGAGGTATCACATCTGTGGTACCTCTTTTATTTTGCCGCCCCGTTGGCGGAATTAAACCGCCGTCCGGATTTTCCATAGGAAAAGACGGAAAACGGCGGTTCGGTAATATTGTGTCCGACATCCACGTTGGATGCCGAAGGTCGCAAAGCGAGCGGACACAAATACCGCCACTGTGCGCAGACGCACAAGCAAGCCAAAGGCTTGGTG
>DCHY01000005.1:0-19827 GCA_002315715.1 Clostridiales bacterium UBA1740
TCCGTCAAAGACAATCTGAAAACGTTTTACCTTTCTTATATCATTCTGCTTTCTTCCATTTCCGTTTTGGAAGTTTCCATGATTTTGCGTTCCTTGATTGCCAAAAACATCACCGAAAACGTCACGCATCTTGCGTATTTCGTTTCCTACGTCACGCTGCTTTTTTTCTCACTTTTGACCTTGACGGCACTTATCACCAACCGTAAAACGGGAGAGTACGAAAATCTCGTATACAGTCTCGTCAACGTCTACGGCTTCGTCATTCTTCTTTGGTCGGCGGCGGTCTCTTACCTCGACGTCACAAAGGGCAACACCATGATCGTGTTTATGACCATCATCGTGTGCGTGGCTGCCGTTTTGAATATGCACCCCGTTTTATATACTTCTCTTGTCGTTCCCATGTCGGTTCTCTTGATTGTCGCGGCAAAAATCGAACAGTCGCCGCTTCTCAAATCCAGAGGATATTATTTCAACTTCGCCGTCTTCGTGCTTTTCTCGCTGATTTTGGCATTCGTACAGCGCAGAACCGCCGTCAAAACCTACAGAACCAAAAAGAAACTCGAGGACTTGTCTTTCCGCGATCAATTGACCGGCACTTATAACCGTTATTCTTTGCGCGAGCACGCAAACCTCTTTAAAAACGACGGCTCGTCCTTTATCGGTATCGTGGACCTTGACGATTTCAAAAACATCAACGACCGCTTCGGTCACGACGTCGGTGACACCTGCCTGATTATGACGGCCGATTTGCTTTCCCACTCTTTCGGTGAGTACGTTTACCGCTTCGGCGGCGATGAGTTCATCATCGTGACGGATAAAAAACCGATCCAAATCGAGGCGGAAATCAAAGTCATCAACGAAACGCTGGACCACGGCTACGAGGGGTGCGGCCTTCACATCTCCGCCGGCTTTACGCCGTTGTGCGGCGAAGACAAGGAATTTGCCGACGCCTTTAAACTTGCCGACCATGCGCTCTACCGCGCCAAGGATGAGGGCAAATCCCGCGTATGTTTCTCCGAACCCCGAAAATAACGTTTTTACGATAAAAAGGGCATCCTCAAGCGAGGATGCCCTTTTTGTATTCTGTCATTACCAAATGAGAAAATCGTCGCCGAGAAGCTTCAAAACAGCCTCGGTGTAGAAGAAGTCACCGTAAATGATGGAGATATGTACGCCGGCTTTCTTGAGGTCACCGTCCACGGGATAACGAACGGTTCCGAAGTCGAGCATATGGTCGTTCGACGGGTCAAAGTTGCAGAACTTTTCACCCATGGCACGAAGCATATTGACGGCGGCGTTCATATACATACCGCCTTCGTTCTCGGGAAGAACTTTGGCAAGTTCGAGAAGACCGCAAGCGGCGCAGGCACCTGCCGTCGCATCGTACAAAACGGGCTCGGCGGGGGCGCGGAAATCGACGCGGGGAAGCCAGTCGTCACAGCAGTTGGCAATGAAATAGTTGGCTACCTGCTTGGCGGCGTCGAGATAACGCACTTCCTTCGTGTGAAGGTAGGAAAGAGTAAAGCCGTAAAGCGCCCAAGCGCATCCGCGGGACCAAGAGGAGCCCTCGGCATAGCCTTGACCGCCGTGGGTTTTTACACACTCGCCGGTCACTCTGTCGTGTTCCACGATGTGAACGACGGAGCCGTCGGGACGGAGGTGGTCGCGGATAGCCATATCGGCGTGCGCCATGGCGATTCTCTTATATCTGTCATCCTTCGTTTCCTCGGATGCCCAGTAGAGAAGCGGAATGTTCATAAGGCAGTCCACGATACTCCAGTTGACGATGGGGGAATCGGGCTTGGAGTTCCAGGCGCGGATGAATCCCGTGCTGTTCTCGCAAAGGACGAAACGTCCCATCAGGGTCGTAGCCATATAGAAATCGCGCGCTCTTGACGCCCTGTTGCCGGTCAAACGGTAGTTGGCGCCGGAGAGAAGATGCCACATAAAGCCGACGTCATGGTGAATCTCGAAAGCCTTTTCGGCTACCGTTTCTTCCATGAGTTCTTCGTTTCTCTCTGCGGTCTTTCTGTATTCTTCGTTGCCGGTCTTGTGGTAAAGAAGCCAGTTAAGACCGCCGAAAAATCCGTTGCACCACCAGTCTTTTTGGTCGGGGAAATGGTTTACGTGCATGCCGTTTTCATCCACGCCGTCGGGAACCTTATCGCGTGAACGAATGGTAACGGCAGACATCTTTTTGTCGATTTTTTTGAAGGTTTCTTCCGCCCAAGCGCGGTTTTCCTTCAAAAGTTGTTCGTATGTTTTCATGAAAACAAACCTTTCCGGGTGAAATTACGGCTGACGGCCGATGTAAGCAAGAATACCGCCGTCAACGTAGAGGATCTGACCGTTGACAAAGTCGGAAGCTTCGGAAGCAAGGAAGACGGCAGGACCGCCGAGGTCTTCCGCATTGCCCCAACGACCTGCGGGCGTTTTGGCAACGATGAAGGAATCGAAGGGATGACGCGAACCGTCGGGCTGTCTTTCACGAAGGGGAGCGGTTTGAGGAGTAGCGATATAACCCGGGCCGATACCGTTGCACTGAATGTTGTACTGACCGTATTCGGAGGCGATGTTCTTGGTGAGCATCTTAAGACCGCCCTTGGCAGCCGCATAAGCGGAAACGGTTTCACGGCCGAGTTCGGACATCATCGAGCAGATGTTGATGATTTTGCCGTGGCCCATCTTAAGCATGGTGGGGATAACGGCTTTGGAAACGATAAAGGGAGCGTTGAGGTCCACGTCGATGACCTGACGGAATTCTTCCGCCTTCATTTCGATCATGGGGATTCTCTTGATAATGCCGGCGTTGTTGACGAGAATGTCGATATTGCCGACTTCTTTTTCGATTTTGGCAACCATTTCGTTGACGGCGTCTTCGTTGGTTACGTCGCAAACGTAGCCGGTAGCGTCGATGCCGGCTTCTTTGTAGGAAGCAAGGCCTTTGTCAACGAATTCCTGCTTAATGTCGTTGAAAACGATTTTTGCGCCTGCGGCAGCCATGGCTTTGGCAATGGCAAAACCGATACCGTAGGATGCGCCGGTGATGAGGGCGATTTTGCCGTCAAGTTTGAAGTTTTCGTACTTTTCCATGTGAATATCCTCTCAAATATTTATTATTTCAAAATTAGCGAAGTTCTTTGGTTTCGATATGATCCATATCGTCGAATTCCTGGTTTTCGCCGCACATAGCCCAAATGAAGGAATAGTTCTTCGTGCCGACACCGCTGTGGATAGACCAAGAGGGAGAAATAACGGCCTCTTCGTTGTGCATGACGATGTGACGGGTTTCTTTGGCTTCGCCCATCATGTGGAAGACGGCGTCGTTCGGTCCCATGTCGAGATAGAGATAAACTTCCATACGGCGGTCATGAGTGTGGCAGGGCATCGTGTTCCAGTTGGAACCGACGTCAAGCTGCGTCAAGCCCATGGCAAGCTGGCAGGATTTCATGACTTCGGGGTGGATGTACTGATTGATGACGCGCTTGTTGCAGTCTTCGACGGAGCCGCAGGGGACCTTGCGCGCCTTGGTGATATCGATTTTCACCGTCGGATACTCGGTGTGAGCCGGGCAGGAGGTGATGTAGAATTTTGCGGGGTTGCTTTCGTCTACGCTCTTGAAGGTAAGGTCCTTGTGACCGCGGCCGACGTAGATACCGTCGCGGGGATTCATCTCGTAAACTTCGCCGTCTACCGTGATGATACCGGCACCGCCGATGTTGATACAGCCGAGTTCGCGGCGCTCGAGGAAATAGTTAGCGGCAAGTTCTTTGCCGGCTTCCAATTTGAGTTCAAGCTTGATGGGCATCATACCGATGACGATGATACGGTCGGTGTGGCTGTAAACCATGCGGATATTGTCTTTCGTAAAGAGATTGGCAATATGAAACTCCTCTCTCAAACGGTCTGTGGTGTAATACTTGACGTCTTTTGCGTTAGAAGCGTCTCTGACTTCCATTCCTTTGTTCTCCTTTTTGATATAATGTCCTGTGACTTCGAGTTGCGTCAGCGCCGCAAAAGACAGCGCCCCGTCCTCCAGTCGCATTTGTTTGAAACCGGTGAGTTTGACCATTTCGGTCTTCTTGGGCGGGAAAGAAATCACTTGCCCTTCGCCCGTCTTGACGAAATCGGCGTGGATTTTTTCTCCGTCGGAAAATTCGATATCCGCCTCTTTCCAATAGGTGTCGTGCGGAAAATCGGCGCGCAGATACACTTTGACTTCCGTCACTTCGCATTCGGTGCCGAAGTGCAGTTCGTACTCGAGATCTTCGCGAAGTCCGCCGCCCCAGGAGTGATAGGGGTAGTCGCCGTGGTTCTCGGGACGGATGACGCCGTCAATGGCGTTTCTCTCGAAAAACTGCGGGTCTTCTCTCGTCACGAAGTTGGCAACCGCGTGGGGAAAGTATTTCGGCAGATTGTGTCTGTCGTGGGAGTTTCTCGAAATCAAACGATCTCCGTAGATTTCGGGCTCGTCGATTTCGGATACTTTCAGTCGGTGGGATTCGCCCTCAAAGGCCTCTTTGCCGTAGCAGGCGTATCTTTCGTGACCGAAAGGAATCACAAAGTCAAAAATGCTGTCCGGCACGTACACGATGCTTTCGGCAAGGGTGGGGTCGAGTTGCATTTTGACAAACGGCGCATCGTCGAGTTCAATGCGAATTTTGTCGCCGGGAAGATATTCCCCCACGAACACTTCGTCAATCTCTTTGCCGTGCGCGTGAAAACGGACGTCGCCGTTTTCCGAAATAAGCTTTAAGGATAGCAAAAAATCACCTCTTTACACCATTCTACCATAATTTTGCGTGTAAATCAATACTAAATCACAATATATGTAAAATAAAAAAAGAGACCGCAAGCGCGGTCTCTCTAAAGCGTTATTTTTGAAGGAAAAGCAAGTTTTCACCGGCAGGGACGGTGTGGAGTGCCCCGTCGATATCGTATTCGCCGGCAGGCAAGCCGCAAAGGAAAATACGCTTGACGCCGGTATCAAAATCGGGGAGAGAAATCTTGTCTTTCGGTTCTTTGAAAAGTACGAAAGCCACGTCGCCGACGAGCGCGCAAACGCCGCCCTTGAGGTCGACTTTTTTTGCTTCTATCGGCGCAACACCATCGTTTTTGACTATTAACGTGTGCAAAAACTCGGTATTTTTGTCGTTTTCGGTGGGCATCACTTCGACGCGTCCCCAACCGTCCTCACGCACGGGATGAGCGGCTTTATCACGGGCTTTGCCGAGACGTTCGCCGCGAACGAGGAAAAGATCGTCCCCGCCGCCGATAGCCGTGAGTTTCGGATTCTCGGGAAGCAAACTCGTCATATCGAGGCATCCGCCCGTCGCCGTTTTGACAAACACACGGTTGCCGTCCACGGTCGGTTCGTCGGTCATGTGCAGAAGAAACGTTTTTTCGAATTCCGGATTTTTGACGGTCAGGGCGTCGTAAACGAAGAAATAAAGAGGATGCTCTTCGTCGCCGTTTACCGCCAGCATATGGCGTTCGTAATGCTCGATTTTATCGCTGTACGCATTCGTAAGGTCCCCGGCAATGTAGGCAAACGCAAAGTCGCCGTCTTCGGTAAATCCGTGGGCGTGACCGATTTCGCTTGCGCGATTGAAGGCGTCCGTCTTTTGCCATTCCACAAGGTCGTCGGCTTCCCAAATATCGACTTTGCGGATTCTCTGTCCGCCCGAGTTTTTCCAATAGCACTCTTCGTCCGGGTCATAGACGAGCACGCAGTTGTGCGAAATCGTCTGTTTGTTGTAACCGAAGTCAAGCGCCGAACCGTAGCGATAGGAGGTCCCCTCTCTGTCGGTATACTCGTAGCAGTTGGAGGCAGAGGCAAGCGAACCCTTGTAGAAAATCATAAAGTCGCCGGCGTCTTTTTGCTCGTGATTGAGCGAGAGTTTCTCGCCGATTTTCATATAGGCGCAGGCGCCGTTTTTCGTGTGAACGATGTATTGAGAAAGCGGAGAGCCGTTATACCGAACGGGGGAAAGCGAAAGGGGCGAATTTCCGACCGTCGGATCGTCAAAGGCAAGTATCATTTCGCAATTGCAATCCGCCGGAAGCTGTTTTTCAAAAGCGAAGGTGCGGTACATGGGATTCTTGTAAATCGTACCGGCAAGCAGGGCGTCCATATGCACTCTGCCGTGGAGATAACGGGGGTATTTGTCGTGGGGATCGTCGCCGATACGGAAAAAATCTCCGTCGGGGCGGTAGTAATGGAGGAACGTCGTCATGACCTCTTCCATTTTGCCGTCAAACATATGGTAAGCACCGTCCGAAACGGCATACAGCAAAGCTTCCGCCGTGAGGTCAAAGGAATAACGGTAAGGACCGTAGGAACTGCCCTGCCAATGAGAACCCGACTGATAGTAATAATCGTGCACGGGTTTGATTTTGTGGAGAATGCGTCCGGCAATCAACTCGTAAATGTCGGGATGCTCGTCAAAAGCGGCAAGACCGAGGGAGAGCCAATCGCGCATAATCTGCGCTTCGCAGCCGTGCCCCGTGAAATTGCTTTGCCCGACGGGGGGATAGCCGACTTCAAAATACGGACCGAGGTTGGTTTGACAAAGATACACGATTTCCTCGCGCTCGTCTTTCGTCAGCCAAGAGAAGCACCAGTCGTAGACGCAGGCGGCGGTGTACATCATCGCGCCGTACGCGCGGCAGGAATCGTGCATTTTCGGCACTTCCGCATGGCGCAGGAAAAAGAGGACGCAGGTTTTGGCGTCGACGGCGTACTTTTCGTCTTCAAAAAGAATAGCGCGCAGAGCCTTGGCGCGGATGGCGTCCATGATATCGTTGCTGAAGGTGGCACTTTCAAACGAAAGTGCGGTATCGGACAACGCCGTCATTTTATCAAATGCCGGCTTGTGGTCGGGATGCGAAAGATTGTTTCTTACCTGCGGCAGAGATTTCTCCGTCATGAAAATACGGGGATGCGTGTTTGCCGTCGGGTAAAAGTTCGGTTTGCCGAACACCGCCTCGAGCGGCTTAATGTCGAACGTTGACATGGCTGTTTTCTTCCTTGTTAGAATAATATTTCGGAAAGGTCACGGACGGTTTTGAGATAATAGTCGCTGTGTTTTCGCATAAACGCCTCGATTTCGGGGACGTCGTACGCCCATCCGGCGGCGGCAAAATCCACCCCGGCGGCGCGTGCCATGTCAAATCCCGGTTTCAGGTCGTCGACGACCAACACCTCGGAGGGAGAGAGGGAAAAGTCGCGCGTCACTTCAAGCACGGTGAAGGGTGACGGCTTTCGGCAGTCGGCAGGAAGGTCCCAGCCGTAAACCCGTGTCGGTGTGGGGAGGGCGTTTGCGCGATAGTCGCGCAGAATATTCTCGGTATAGGAATGGGAATCCACGACGAGAATACCGCCGAGCGACAAAAAGCGCTCGAGTATCTCGGCAATTCCGGGGTAAGCGGTGGGAATTTTTCCTTTGACGTATTCCGCCCAGTACGCTTCTTCCTTTTTGAGTTCCTCGGCGGAAAAGCCGAGTTCGTCACGGAAAAGTTCAACGATGCCGGGGATAAAATTCTTGCGAAAGTATTCGTCGAGGGTGTAATTCTTCGCAAACCGCGGATAAAACTTCTCGAGATATTCGACAAAGCAGGGATAATGAATCGTGGCGGTGCTGTTGACCGCCGTATCGTCATGATCCAAGATGAGGCATTTGTATTTCATCGGGAATGTTGAGGAAAGTCAGATGAGGCGTTGTGACTTGACAGTCTGACTTTTCCACCGTCAAGGTCATTCCGTGTGTGAGCATCTCCCATTTTTCGGCGGAACCGCCGAACGAGATGTCGGTGAGATTGTCGCATCCCGCGAACAGTTCGAGGTCTTCGATCTCGGAGAGTCCTTTCGGGATGGCAATGCGCTCGAGAGACGAGCAATCGGCAAAGGCGTCAAACCCGATTTCTTTGAGCGTCACGGGGAGAATCAAAGACGTGAGGGATGTACATCCCTTAAAGACACTTTTACCTATTTTGTAAAGTTTAATTGGCAAATCAACCGTTTTCAGTGAGCGGCAACCTTCAAAGAGCGATTCTTCAAGCAACATCATGCTGTTTGAAAGTTTAATGGCTTCGAGGGAAAAACAGTTGGCAAACGCGTTGAATTCGATAAGGACGCAGGAGTCGGGGACGGTGACGTCGCGGAGGTTAAAACAGTACGCAAACGAACCGGAGCCGATGACTTCGACCGATTCGGACAGGTGAATGCGCGACAGTGACGCGCACCCTTCAAAACAACCCTCGCCGATGCGTTTGACGGTATCGGGCAGGGTGATGCTGCAAAGGGCGGGACATCCGAAAAACGCCTCGTCGAGAATGGCGCTGACACCGCTTTGCATATCGACGGTTTTGAGGTTTTGACAACCCGAAAAGGCGCAGGCGGAGATGAGACGGAGGGATTTCGGCAGATGAATTTTCTCGAGATGCTGAAAATCCCGAAAGGCGTTTTCGCCGATTTCGACGATGCCTTCTTCAATCGTAATCTCTTTGTTTTCTATCGTGTCTTCGAAGAAACCTTCGTAAATGACCGTCTTTTTTTCTTCGGCTTTTTCTCCCGGTTCTTTCGACGGTGCCGCCACGTCGTTTGGCAGCGGTTCGGAAAATTTGAAATCCATATTCTTACCCTGAAAGATTATTTCAGTTTTGCGATGGCGGCAACGAGCGCCGCTTTCGTTTCGTTGTATTTGACGAGTTTTTGACGTTCCGCTTCGACGACGGGCGCCGGTGCCTTGGCAAGGAACCCGGGATTGTCGAGTTTGACGGACAAACGGCCGATTTCGATTTCGGTCTTTTCGAGTTCCGCCGACAGACGCGCACGCTCTTTGTCAAAGTCGACGACGTCGCGCATGGGAATAAAGAAGTTGCCGGCGTCGGTGGCGATGCTGATGGCGTCGTCCGCATCGTAAGAATCCGTCAAAACAACTTCGGAAGCGGAGGCGAGTTTTTCGAGAATCTTGGCGGTCGCCTTAAAGGTTTCTTCGTACTTCGTCACGACGAAGAGTTTGGCTTTCTTGGAGGGGGCAACGTTCATCTCGGCACGGCGGGCACGGATGGCGGTGATACATCCGATGATACGCTCGACATCTTCTTCCTCGGCGGTGAAGACGAGTTTTTCGTCGTAGGTCGGGTACTTCGAAATCATAATGGACTCGTCATCGTGAGGCAAAGCACCGTAGATTTCTTCGGTGATGAAAGGCATAAAGGGATGAAGCAGTTTCAAAATGCCGGTCAGCACGTAGCAAAGAACCGAGCGGGCAACCTTCGCCCCTTCGCTCTCGGCATCGAAAATACGGCTCTTCGCCATTTCGATGTACCAGTCGCAGAAGGAATCCCAGGTGAAACTGTAAATCTCGCCGAGTGCGACACCGAGTTCGTAGTGTTCCATGTTTTCGGTGACGGTCTTCACGAGTTGGTTAAAGCGGGAGAGAATCCACTTGTCTTCGATTGCAAGTTTTTCAAGTGCGGGCAGTTCCGCTTTGTCGTCGTCCGTGAGATTCATCAAGACGAAACGCGAAGCGTTCCAAAGCTTGTTCGCAAAGTTTCTCGCCGATTCGATCTTTTCATCCGAGAAACGCATATCGTTGCCGGGGGCGTTGCCGGTGGCAAGTGCAAAACGCAAAGCGTCGGCGCCGTATTCGTCGATGACCTTCAAAGGATCGATGCCGTTGCCGAGCGATTTCGACATCTTACGTCCCTGCGCGTCACGCACAAGGCCGTGGATAAAGACGGTCGAGAAGGGCTTTTTGCCGGTGTGCTCGAGGGAGGAGAAAATCATTCTCGCAACCCAGAAGAAAATAATATCGTAGCCCGTAACGAGGGTGGACGTCGGGAAATAACGGGAAAGGTCGGCGGTCTTTTCAGGCCAACCCATGGTCGAGAACGGCCAAAGGGCAGAGGAGAACCAGGTATCAAGTA
The DNA here is from genome assembly GCA_002315715.1 of Clostridiales bacterium UBA1740. Classification (GTDB taxonomy): domain Bacteria; phylum Bacillota; class Clostridia; order Oscillospirales; family CAG-272; genus UBA1740. The sequence continues at coordinate 9,934 of DCHY01000005.1, forward strand.
CGTCGCTTTCCTGTCTGACGGGTTTGCCGCAATCGGGGCAGAGTTCGATATCCGTCTTGGAAACCGTCATCTTTCCGCAGGCGTCGCAGTAGAAGGCGGGAATTCTGTGTCCCCACCAAAGCTGACGGGAAATGCACCAGTCGTGGCAGTTTTCCATCCAGTTGATATAGGTCTTGGCAAAGCGTTCCGGTTCAAAGCGAATCTCGCCGGAGGTCACGGCTTCAAGTGCCGGTTTGGCGAGGGGTTCCATCTTGACGAACCACTGGTCGGAGGTCAAGGGCTCGACCGTCGTTTTGCAACGGTAGCAGGTGCCGACGTTGTGGCTGTATTTTTCGACTTTGGCAAGGTATCCTTGCGCTTCCAGGTCGGCAACCATGGCTTTTCTCGCCGCGTAGCGGTCCATACCGGCGTATTTTCCGCCGTATTCGGCGTTGATGGTGGCGTCGTCGTTGAGCATCTTGATAACCGGCAGGTTGTGACGTTTGCCGACTTCAAAGTCGTTCGGGTCGTGTGCCGGGGTGATCTTCACGCAGCCGGTTCCGAAATCGGACTCAACGTATTCGTCGGCGATGACGGGAATCTCGCGGCCGACGAGCGGCAAAATCAAAGTCTTGCCGACGAGGTCACGGTAGCGCTCATCGTTCGGGTTCACGGCGACGGCGGTATCTCCGAGCAAGGTCTCGGGACGGGTGGTGGCGATGGTCACGTAGGTGCCTTCCATCCCCTTGACGGGATAGCGGATGTGCCAAAAAGCACCTTCCTGCTCGGCGTATTCGACTTCGGCATCCGAGAGGGCAGTGCGGCAGTTCGGGCACCAGTTGATGATGCGGTAACCGCGGTAGATAAGGCCTTTTTCGTACAGATTGACGAACACTTCGCGCACGGCACGGGAACAGCCCTCGTCCATGGTAAAGCGCTCGTGGTCCCAGTCACAGGAGGAGCCGAGCTTTTTGAGCTGGCTGATGATACGGGAACCGTACTGATTTTTCCAATCCCAAACGCGTTCGAGAAATTTCTCACGACCGAGGTCGTAACGGGTAAGACCTTCGTTGACGCGGAGTTGCTCTTCCACCTTAATCTGCGTCGCAATACCGGCGTGGTCGGTACCCGGCACCCAAAGGGTAGAGAAGCCCTGCATTCTCTTGGTACGGACGAGAATATCCTGGAGCGTTTCGTCAAGGGCGTGTCCCATGTGCAACTGTCCCGTTACGTTGGGAGGCGGAATGACGATGGAAAACGCCGGTTTCTTTTTGTCGGGGTCGGGCGCAAAGTACTTTTTGTCGCACCAATCCTTGTAAATCCTGTCTTCAAAGTCGGCAGGGTTGTAATTCTTCGGTAATTCTTTTTTCATAGTGAACTCCTATATGTGTCTTTTTTCTCAGCAAATCAAAAGCCCCGAAACACGAAAAAACGTGTTTCGGGGCGCAGGGGCGCGGTACCACCCGAATTTTTTTACTTCATTCTTCCTTTACGCGGAAAACGTCGGATTCTACGGCAAAGCTTTCTTTCCGAATACGAAACGGCGACTTCGGGAGGACTGCCAAACAGACTCGCACCGACCGTCTGCTCTCTTTTTGGCGTTTTCTCTCTACTACTCCGTCAAGACACCTGTATTGTACCACAGAGAAAAGCCTTTGTCAAGGCGCAAACGAAAAATCCTTCCTTATTATTGACGCGCGCGTCCGTCTTGACTTTCCCGTCGCTATGTGGTAAAATAGGCGAAAACGAAAGGGGTGAGAGTATGCTTCCCGAGGCATTTTCAGCGCGGATGAAACGTCTGCTCGGCGACGGTTTTGACGCTTTTTTACACGCCATGACCGAAGAGGATGCCGAGCGTGCTTTTCGCTTGAACCCCTTAAAAGTGAAAAATAAAGAGGACGCTCTCTTGGCGCTTTCCGCCTTTTCTCCCGAAAAACTCTCCTATGAAACGGACGGGTATCTCTATCACGGCGAAAAAATCGGAAACACCCCCCTTCACCATGCCGGCGGCATATACGTACAGGATCCCGGCGCCATGGCGGCGGTGCCCGCCGTGAGCGTTCAAAAAGACGATAAAGTCATTGATTTTTGCGCCTCCCCCGGCGGAAAATCCACTCAAATAGCCGCCCGTCTCGACGGGAGCGGCGTTATCGTTTCCAACGAATACGTCACTTCGCGCGGCGCGGCACTGGTCAGCAACTTTGAGCGCCTCGGTATCAAAAACGGTATCGTCACCTCGCTCGACACCGCCACGCTGTCCGATTTTTATCCCGAGACGTTTGACCTCGCCGTCGTGGACGCCCCCTGCTCCGGGGAGGGCATGTTCCGCAAGAACGACCTCGCCGTTACCGAGTGGAACGAGGGAAACGTCAAAATGTGCGCCGAGCGTCAAAAGACGATTCTCGACAATGCGGCGAAAACGGTTGCCCCCGGCGGAAAACTCTTATATTCGACTTGTACGTTCTCTTTGGAAGAAGACGAAATGACGGTGGATGCCTTCTTACAACGTCATCCCGATTTCACCTTGATTTCCCCCAACGAAGAAGTGATAGGCGTAAGCGCCCCCGGCGTTTCGTTTCCCGGCATGACGATGGAGCACCCGGAATATTGCCGTCGCTTTTATCCTCACGTATCCAAGGGAGAAGGGCAGTTCTTCGCCGTCTTCCTCCGCGATGATTTTGGGAAAAAACAAAGAAAAATCAGCAAAAACAGCCAAAAAACGCCGAATGCGTTGCAAAAGAAAATCATCGACGCCTTCTTCGTCGATGCGCTCGGCTTTGTCCCGGACGGCAAAATCGTCATGAATAACGACCGCGTCATTCTGCTGCCTTTTGATTTTCCGATTCCCGAGCGAGGGGTTCTGGATATGGGCGTCACCGTCGGTGATTTGCACGGAAGCGCGCTTGTCCCTCATCACCGTTTCTATTCGGCATACGGCAACGACTTCTTGCGAAAACTTTCGCTTTCCGATAACGACGTGCGGCTTTCTTCCTATTTGCACGGGGAGGAAATCGACTGCGATTTGCCTTCCGGCTTTGCTTCGGTTTTGTATCGCGGTATCCCACTCGGCGGCGGAAAAGTCACCGGCGGAAAACTCAAAAACCATTACCCAAAGGGTCTTCGCAGACCGTAAATTCGTACATCACATAAGGAGATATATATGGATAACAAAGTATTGGCAACCGTCGGCGGTTGCCCCATCACCGAAGCCGACGTCACGGCTTTCATCAACACTCTCGGACAGCGCGGTGCCGGCTACAATAACCCGAAGGGACGTGCCGTTATCTTGACACAGCTTGTCAGCTCCCGTCTGTTTTTATTGGACGCCAAGCGCAATCTTCTCGAGGCAGAACCGGCATTCCGTGATATGCTCGTCCGTGCCAAGGACGAACTTCTCACCAACTACGCCGTGGAAAAATTGCTTTCGGGATTGCAAGTAACGGACGAGGAAGCCAAGAAATTTTACGACGAAAACGCCGATAAATTCGGCGGCGGCGAAACCGTCAACGCTTCGCACATTTTGGTGGATTCCGAAGCCAAAGCCAACGAAATCTACGAGGAAATCGCCTCGGGCAAAAAGACCTTTGAAGAGGCGGCAAAAGCCTTTTCTTCCTGCCCTTCCAAAGAGCAGGGCGGCAATCTCGGCGATTTCGGTCACGGACAGATGGTGCCGGAATTTGACACTGCCGTTTTCTCGATGAACGTCGGTGAAATCACGAAAACTCCCGTCAAAACCCAGTTTGGATACCATTTAATCAAACTTAACGACAAGCGCGACGGGGCTCCCATCGCTTTTGACGAGATCAAAGACCAAGTAAAAGAGCAGCTTCTCGGTGAAAAACAGCAAAAGGCATACGAGAGCCGCGTCAATCAGTTAAAGATCCTTTACCCCGTCGATATCCTCGGCTGATGGACGATTCTTTGGAGCTTCTCGCTCGGCACTTGATCGACTTAAGCCGGCGTGCCGACGCCAACAACGTTTTCACCTTTTCCGCCTTTCTCGGGCTTTCCGAACAAAGTGCTTTTTCCCGAATCGAAAGAGAAGTGAAAATTCCCTATACCCTGTTCGGCGGTACCGAGGGGTGCGAGCGCCTCATGCTCCGATTCGGCGATGCCGAAGGGTGGGGATACGAGGTGCCTTTCCCTATCGTTTGTCTTCACGTCACCCCGAAAGAGCGGAAGTTCGCCGACGCCCTCACTCACCGCGACTGCCTCGGCGCATTGATGAATCTCGGAATCGAGCGCGAAACGCTCGGGGATATCGTGGTGCGTGGAAATGAAATCTACCTATTCTGCGAAGAAAAAATCGCCCCTTTCCTTCGGGAGAATCTTCTTCGCATCAAACATACCGACGTTTCGGTCAGTGAGAGTGACACCGTCCCCGAAGGGGAACTGTACCGCACCGAGACTTTGACGGTCACGGTGGCGTCGGAACGTCTCGACGCCTTGATTGCCAAGGTCTACAATCTCTCGCGCGACGATGCCAAAACCTGCGTCGAAAAAGGATTGGTGTTCGTTGACGGCAGGGAAGTGTCTTCCGGCGGATTTTCGGTCAAGGAAAACAGCGTCGTCTCGCTGCGCGGTTACGGGAGATTCCTCTATCGCGGCGTCAGCGGCACGAGTAAAAAAGGCAAAGACGTCGCCGTAATAGAAAAGTACGTTTGACCCCGCTTTTCAGCTGTCCAAACGCCCGTTTTTTCCCCATGCGCCTTCTTTCTTGCACTCCCTTTTTTCGAGAGAAGAAACGGTTGCTTCTTCCTCTCTTGACGGTCACGTCAAAACCGCGGCAAATACTGCCGCGGTTTTTCTTTTTCCTTTGAAAAAACGAAAACGGCAAAGCAAGATTTGCAATCCTTAAAGCAATATTTGCAATTGTTGTATCTTGCGCACGCGTGTATAATGAAAGAAAAAATTGTGTGAGGTATCTTTTTATGGAAGATATGATTCAAAAACTTTATCTTATCGGTTTGATCCCCGTTATCAAAATCGAAAATCCCGACGATGCCGTTCCTCTTGCCAAGGCGCTTATCGACGGCGGCCTTCCCGCTGCCGAAATCACCTTCCGCACCAAGTGCGCGGCTGAGGCCATCGCCAATATCACCAAGGCGTATCCCGAAATGCTCGTCGGTGCCGGCACCGTTCTGACGCCCGAGCAGGCTGACGCCGCTGCACAAGCCGGCGCGAAATTCATCGTTTCTCCCGGTCTTAACCCCAGAGTTGTCAAGCATTGCCAGGAAAAGAACATCCCTATGCTTCCCGGTTGTGCCAACCCCTCCGATATCGAAACCGCACTCGAACTCGGTTTGACAAACGTCAAATTCTTCCCGGCTGAAGCCATCGGCGGTCTTAAAGTGCTGAAGGCCATGTCTGCGCCTTACGGTTCTCTCACCTTTATGCCTACCGGCGGTGTCAATGCCGACAACCTTCTCGACTATTTGAAATTCAATAAAATCATCGCTTGCGGCGGTTCTTTCATGGTCAAAGACGACCTTGTCAAAGACAAGAAATGGGACGAAATCACCGCCCTTACCAAGAACGCCGTCAAAGTCATGCTCGGCCTTGAATTCCTTCATATGGGCATCAACAACGAGAACGCCGAAGAAGCTATGCGCGGCGCGAAACTCTTCGAAATGATGTTCGGTCTTACCTTGAAGGACGGCAACAAGTCCACCTTCGCCGGCGACGCTTTTGAATTTATGAAATCCAAAGGCCCCGGAAAATGCGGCCATATCGCCATCCGCACCAACTTCGTTGACCGTGCCATGGCATACTTCAAACGCATGGGATTTGCTTTTGACGAAAGCACCGTTACCTATGACGACAAGACCGGCAAGCCCAAGTTCGTTTACTTCAAAGACGAAATCTGCGGCTTTGCCATTCACCTTCTTCAGAAATAATCAAAAAACGAAAACCGCTTGACACCGTCGGCGGTTTTTCGCCTTGCTATGCCGAACTTATGGGAGGATTTATATGCTTTTCGATCTTCGACACCATGCGATTTGCAAACAGCTTCTGACCGAACAGTTTGAACTCTCGGTCAAGGAAAATCTTCTGCCGCGTCTGTCTGCCCGCTTTGGCGCATCCCTTGCGGGTATTCAGATGTACGAAGATTATCTTTCCGACCGCTTTTATGCCGACGGAAAAGTCTTTTATCCCTTGACGGTCATCACGAACGAAGCGGTGAAAACCGTTTGGATTTCTTGGACGTTCGACGAGAATGACAATAATTTCGCCGGCGGTATTCCTTTCGCCTACGTCGGTGACGACCTTTTGGATTTTGACTTGCCGAGCGACGTGCCGACGGATTTTGTCAAGGCGCTCGCGGGACGGTCTGTCTACTACGACGGCACCTATTTGCCTATCGGCGTAGAAACTTCCGAAGCCTCCATTTTGACGATGGCGGGACGGTACTCCGAGACCTTCGTCGACGAAATGGGAAAACAGGTCACGGCGCTTCTCGAGAAAAACGCCGGCGTCAGTTCCGTCGTCAACAGCGGCATCGGACTGAAACTGATATTCGCCCCCGGCACCTATATGGAACACACCTCCGGCAATCGCACCTACCGCCGTTTGATGATGACGGACAGCGTGCGCACCGTGCGCGACTTGTGGGTGATGTGGGAGCGCAAAGACGGTGGGGCTTATTCCGTAGCGGATACTCCGGCGCCCGATTCCGTCGTATTTTCGATTGATATGCCGGTGCCCCTTTCCATTCGCGAGAGGGAGTACCGTTTCCTCGTGCGCACTTGTCCCGAGGAATATGAAAAAGCCATGGCAACCCGCAATTTGACGGCGTTTCACACCGTCATTCGCCGTGCCGTAGCACGCGGCGATCTTTTTGATCTGCCGAAAGAACCCGTCACGTCGACGGCGCCTGTTCAAACGGCTCCCGCTCCGCAAATTCCTCTTTATGAGGAACCGATAGAGAAACCTATCTCGGTACCCACCGTGGAAGAACCCGTCATCCCCCCTGTCAAAGAGGAGAGCGCGGCATCCAAAACCGAGCAGCTTTCTTTGTTCGACGAACTCATAGCCGAGCAACCGAGCGAGCCGAAAAATGCCGCCAAGGAAGAAACAGATCCTTTGCTTTTGGCATTGGCGAAAGCGGCAGGCGTTCCTCTTCCCGAAGCGGAAGAACCGAAAGAGGAAGCGGCCGATCCTTGGCTTGACGCTTTGCGCGCTTCCGGCTTTGCCTCCGATTTATCGGTGAAAGACGAAGAAGAGAGCCAAAGAGCGGCGGAAGCCTTTTTGACCGAAAGAATGCGCCGAGAATACGGCGAAGAAACCGCCCCCGTCACCGAGCCGGAACCCGTCGTGATTCCCGAGCCGGAACCCGTTGTGATTCCCGAACCCGAACCCGTCGTAATTCCCGAGCCGGAGCCCGTCGTGATTCCCGAGCCGGAACCCGTCGTAATTCCCGAGCCGGACCCCGTCGTAATTCCCGAGCCGGAACCCGTCGTGATTCCCGAGCCCAAGCCCCTGCCGAAGCCCGAACCGAAGAAGGAAAAACATCCTCTGACCAAAAACTACGTTTTGCATCTTTATTTCCGTTTTTCCACCGATCCGAACGCATCGGAGTACATCCGCGATATTCTCTTGAACACGCTCAAAAGCGAGGGCAAAGAAGACCTCGACATCTCCGTCAAAGCGGTGGCGGTTTCGTATAACGAACTCACCCTTTCGTTCTTCAGTTTTCCCGAAAGCGAGAAATCCGTTTTGATGAAAATGATTTCCGCCATCGGAAAAAGCAATATCGGCGTTGGCAAAATTATTCTTGATGACAATTAAACTGGGAGTACAGTATGAAAAAAGAACTCATTCGACACCTCTATGAAGACACCGCGGCTTTCGCCGACAAGAGTGTCACCCTCGGCGGTTGGGTAAGAAACCTTCGCGATTCCAAAGCCTTTGGCTTTATCGACCTCAACGACGGCTCGTATTTCAAGAGCATCCAGGTCGTTTTTGAAAGAGAAAAAATCGCAAACTACGACGAGATCGCCTCGCAGAATATCGGCGCCGCCCTCGTCGTGACCGGTAAAATCGTTTTGACCCCCGACGCCAAACAGCCCTTTGAAATGAAAGCCGAGAAAATCGAGGTGGAAGGCACTTCTACCCCCGACTATCCGCTTCAGCCCAAACGCCACACCGTGGAATTTCTCCGCGAGCAGGCGTATCTGCGTCCGAGAACCAATCTTTTCTCTGCCGTTTACCGCGTCAGATCCGAGATTGCCTACGCCATCCACTCTTTCTTCCACGAGCGCGGCTTCGTGTACGTGCACACGCCCATCGTGACCGGCTCCGACTGTGAGGGTGCCGGCGAGATGTTCCGCATCACGACCTTGGACCTCAACGACCTGCCTCGTACCGAAGACGGAAAAGTCGATTTTTCCAAAGATTTCTTCGGCAAGAGCACCAACCTCACGGTTTCGGGACAGCTCGAAGCCGAGACCTTTGCCATGGCATTCGGCAACGTCTATACCTTCGGTCCGACCTTCCGCGCCGAAAACTCCAACACTGCCCGTCACGCGGCGGAGTTTTGGATGATTGAGCCGGAGATCGCCTTTGCCGACCTCGACGATAACATGCAACTCGCGTGGGACATGATTCGTTATATCATTCGTCACTGCCTCGATAACTGTAAGGCAGAACTCGAGTTTTTCAACAATTTCGTCGACAAAACCCTGCTCGAACGTTTGACCTCTCTTGTCAATGCCGAATATGCGAAAGTCACCTACACCGAAGCTATCGACATCCTTTTGAAATCCAACCACGAATTCAAGTATCCCGTATATTGGGGCGTGGATTTGCAGACCGAGCACGAAAGATACCTGACGGAGGAAGTCTATAAGAAACCCATCTTCCTCGTGGACTACCCGAAAGAAATCAAGGCGTTCTATATGCGTCAAAACGACGACGGAAAAACCGTTGCCGCTATGGACCTTTTGGTTCCCGGCGTCGGCGAAATCATCGGCGGATCGCAAAGAGAAGAGCGCATCGATATCCTCACCGCCCGTATGAAAGAACTGAACCTCAAAGAGGAAGATTACTGGTGGTATTTGAACCTGCGTAAATACGGCGGAACCAAGCACTCGGGTTACGGTCTCGGCTTCGAGCGTATCATCATGTACATCACGGGCGTTTCGAACATCCGCGACGTGCTTCCGTATCCCCGTACCGTCGGCAACGCCGAGTTCTGATTTTTCCGTTTCTTATTCCATAGTCGGTGCGTCTTTGGACAAGCCGTCGTTTCATCAAAAAAGGCAGCTGATAACGACTGCCTTCCTTATTATGCTTATTTGATGCCGATAACCGTCAGAACGTTTTCGTCCACGGTAAAAGCGATTTCGTAATTCTTATAACTGAGATAATAGACGCGTTCTTTATCCTCTTGATAAGAGGGTCTCGGGTCTTGCGCGAGGATTTCCGTCAGGGCTTCGCTTTCGCCTGCGGGGAAGGTAACGCCCCCTCGGAGTTTGACGTCAAGGGTGTAATCACGCACTTCGTCGGAAAATCCGCCCTTGGCATCCGGGTGAGAGTCGGTGTAGGACAAGTACGGCTTGACGTCGTAAATCGGCGTTCCGTCGAGAAGATCCGCGCCCTCGACCGTTAAGACCGGTCCGTCTTTGTTCAATTCATATGAGAGCAGTTTGACGGAAGACAGTCCGATGGCGTTCGGGCGAAACGGCGAACGGGTGGCAAAGACACCCATGCGCTTGTTGCCGCCGAGGCGCGGCGGACGAACCGTCGGGGAAAAGGCTTTCTTTTCGTTGGCGGAAAAATCGAAAAGCAACCATAGATGCGAGTATTCCGTGATGCCGCGAAACGCCTCTTCCACGTTATACGGCGGCAAAAACGTGATTTTTCCGATGGTTTTGACAAGACCGCTTTGACGCGGAATGCCGAACTTTTCGGGAA
>DCHY01000005.1:20007-62196 GCA_002315715.1 Clostridiales bacterium UBA1740
CGCGAGAAGGATCAAGCCCATGACGGGATTGCCGATGGTGTTCATAATCTCGGGAAAAATCATCGCCGAGAACGTGACGTAGGGAACGTAGTATAAAAACGAGCGCACCGTTTTGTTGGTGATAGGCTTTCGTAAAAGCATCATCGGAATGACGCGAATACCGACGGTCACCACCACGGCGCTTAATAAATAAAGGAAGTAATTCATGCGTTTTCCTCCTCGTTTTTGATGGGGAACAAAATCGCAAACAACAGCGCAATCACGATAGTGACGATGACGGTGCGGATGCCCGACTGCGCTGCCAAGCGCGGTATTTTCGACAGACCGTAACTGGCGCCCATGGTCAAAACGATGGGTATCCACAAAAACGGTTGTTTTTTGGCAGCCGGAACGATGGCGTTGATAAACATACCGAGAAGGCTGATGGTAAACGCCGTAATCATAAAGGCGGGCAATACGTTTCCGATGAGGAAACCGACCGCCGTTCCGAGCGCCCAACCCGGCATGGAAACCAACATCATGCCTCCGTAGAAGGATAAATTGACGGGGGTATCTCTTGTCACCGCCGCACTGAAAAGTTCGTCCGTCAAATCGAATCCGACGGCAAAGCGGCGCAACCCCAAAAGATTTTTATCGGCTTTTTGCCCCACGACGCAGGACATCAGTGCGTAACGGGCGTTGGCAATCGCTTCCATCAACATCATGGTGATAAGCGAGCCGCCCTCCGTAATTACGGTGAAAAAGGCAAATTCGCCCGCCGAGGCGTTGAGGCAAAGACTTGCCAAAACCGCTTCCCAAATGGAAAGACCCGCGTCCCCTGCCATAATGCCGAGGGTAAGGGCACAGGCAAAATACCCGATGGCGATGGGAATGCCGGCTTTCATGCCGAGGGTCAGTTCCGTGTTTTTCGTTTTCGTTATCATAACAGTCCCCAAAACTCAAAGTTCAACATAGTGTATCACAATTTCGTCCGTTTGTAAAGAGAAAAAAGGAGATAGTATGCCTATCGTTTCCATTTTGCAGTATGTTGCCGTTATTTCCGTTTCCGCCTCTGCCGCCCTTTTGGCGATTAAAAAGCGGATGGATATCGTCGGAAGCATCGTCGTCGCCATGATTGCCTCCTTTGGAGGCGGCGTGATGCGCGACCTCTTGATTGGAAATATACCGGTTTCGTTTTTGGAACCGTCTTCCACCTCGCTGATTCTATGCAGCTTCGGTGTGGTATTCATTCTTTTTCATATCGGTTTTATTCCCAAAGCCCGTGAAGGACTCATGAAAAGAACGCGGGAGTTTTGGTTCGATTTAACCGACGCCGTCGGACTTGCGGCTTTCGCCGTAGCGGGTGCCGACGTGGCAAGAGCGATGGGAGAGAATGCCGCCGTGCAAATCTTCTGCGGTTGCATCACGGGCGTCGGCGGAGGCATTCTCCGTGACGTCGTCGCCGCCGAAATCCCTTTGATTTTCCGCAAACGCATCTATCTTTTGCCGGTCATTTTCGGCACGGCGGCTTACGTTTGGCTGCAGAGTGCTGTGTCTGTCGCCGTTGCCGTTTCGGTCGGCATGGCAATCATCGTCGGATTCCGCATTTTGGCGATATTATACAAATGGGATTTGCCAACGCCCCTGCCGCGGGAAAAGAGAAAAGAAGATGAAGAGAAAAAGGAGAAACAAACCGTATGAAAATCGTATTCGTCAGACACGGACACCCCGATTACGAAAACGATACCATCACCGAACTCGGAAAAAAACAGGCAGAGGCGGCGTCTTTGATACTCGCTTGCTATCCCTTTACGAGGATTTTTGCGTCCACCTGCGGCAGAGCCGTCAAAACGGCGTCGTATACCGCCGACAAACTCGGCTTGCCGATCGAGATGCTTCCGTTCATGCGCGAGATATCCTGGAAGCCCGACGATATCACCGAGGAAGAGAAGGCGGACGACCGTTTTCACCCTTGGCGTATGGCGGACAGCATCAAAGAACAAGGCATCAACCTTTTGACTTACGATTACGAGCACGACGCCGTATATCAACGCTCCAAGATCCCCGCCTGCGAGAAAACCGTCTGCGAGGGACTCGACGCGCTCCTCGAAACCCTCGGGTATAAGAGGGAAGGCATCGGCTATCGCTGTCTGCGTGAAAACGAAGAAACGGTGGCGCTTTTCTCCCACGCGGGTTCTTCTTCCTGCGCGCTGGCACATCTTTTGGCATTGCCGCTCCCATACGTTTTTTGCCATTATTCTCTGGACTTTGCCGGCATCACCGAGGTGGAATTGAAGAGTGAAGCGGGCGCTTTCGTCGTCCCTCACGTCACACTTTGGAACGAACACCGTCATTCGGATGCCCTAAAGGAGCAGACGGAAAACTTTCTCGGGAACTGATTTTCCCTTAAAAATGCCACCGAAAACCGATTCGTACGGACGCCGCCTTGAATTTTTGAGCGGCGTCTTTTTTTGTTAATTTTTACTAAATGATTGCATGTTTTTTTGTTCAATCCGCTTTTTTATTTATAAAAATGCCGAAAAAAGACAAAACGCCCGTTGACTCTTAAAATAAAGTATTGTATGATTAAGCCGTATCTTAGGCGGGAAATGCTTTTCGCCTATACTTGCAAATCGGAACGGAGAAAAGCCGTTCTGCAAGTTCCCCGTCCGAAGGGGGAAAAGATAGTTCTTCGGAAGAAATAAGAAAGGTGAAAAACAATGAAAAAAACCCTCTCCTTACTCCTCGTTTTGTTGTTGGTTTTTGCTTGTCTTGCCATGATGGGCGCTTCTTGTGGAAAGAATCCCTCCGGCGACAACGGCGGAAACAACAATAACCAGGGCACCACCGGCGGCAACGGTTCCGGCACCGGCGAAGGCGGAAAAGACGACGGCGGCAATACGCCTCCTACGATCGTTCCCGGCGAAACCGTCGAGTCCGACGTTGAGTGCGTCAACTCCGCTTGGACTGACAGCGAACTCGTCATCATGAACATCAACGACTGGTCTCAGAAACGTGAACTTACGGCAGGCGGCCGTGCTTACGTTTCCGGTCGTAACGACTACACCGTAGAAAGTGCACACGCAACCAACCAGCTTCTCAAAAAGGTTATTCAGAGAAACTCCGACGCTGCCGCATACGCTAACGTTTCTTTGGCGTACAGCTACACCGCCGAGACTTCCGGTTGGGGTTCCGCGTACCAGACCATCGGTGAAAACATCGCTTCCGGTGTTTCGGGTATGCCCGACGTTTACTACGATTCCGTTTACGACATGGTAGCGGCTTCGATCAAAGGTTATTTCCTCAACGTCCTCGGCAATGAGTACTACCACGGCGCCGACGAAACGCCCGCTGCCGGTTACAACCGCGATTACATGGACGTTATGACTTTCTCGACGAAAGCAGAATACCTCATCGCTTCCGACTATTCCGTCGATATCTCCCGTAGCTTCTTCGTTCTTCCCGTCAACATGAACATCTTGACCGAAAAAGCAGGTCTCGTTGTGGACGACCGTACCGGCGACCTCGTTATCGACGTTGACGACTTCTTTGACGTCATCGATAAAGAAGACTGGACTTGGGACTTCATCGCACAGCTCTGCGAAGCCGTTAAAGTAGAATCGGCTCCCGGCGAATACGACATCACCGGCGGTATCGTCGGTATGGCAATCGACGGTAAAGCAGGTCTTGCTGCGGCAGGTCTTTGCTACGCATCCGAACTTCAGATTATCACCCGTACGATTGACGAAGTGACCGGTGAATACGTTTATACGTATGAAACCGAAGGTGCAGCTCTTTCGAGCGTTGCCGTTCCTCTTGCCAACAGTATCAAACTGACCGACGGTTTCGTTTTGAACATGTCCGATAACGGTTATTCTTCTTCCACCGAAGCTATCGCAAACGCCTTCTCCGAAGGTCACGCCCTTATCGGTAACGTTATCCTTCTCGGTGCCATCGAGCAGGACGTTTACCGTTCGATGTGGGATGAAGAAAACGACAGACTTGGTTTCGTCTGCGCTCCCATGCCTCTGTATCATAAGGGCACGGCCGACGCTTGGACCTACCACACCGTCGTTCACAACCTTGCAAAAGTCTTCGGTGTTGTCACCACCGTAAAACGTACGGAAGGCAAACTCGACCGTATTCTTGCATTCCTTGACTATGCTTCCACTCACTCCACCGAAATTCTTGATGAATTCTATCAGTGGACGATCCTTTACGATGCGGCTAACGGTGACGAGCATAACGTCAGATACCTCACCAACATGAAATCCAAGATGGAATACAACTTGGATAAGACCGTTGACGACGCACTCGGTTGTGTCGGTAGCGATTACTTCACCAGTGAGCAGAGCTTCTATGCCAACACCTGGCACAAGCTTCTTCGTGACGGTGAAAAAGGCACCGCGGATGACGGCTTCGGTATCGGCGCCGGTATCGTTGGTCTTTACACCGGTCTTTACGAAGTAAAGCAGAACGCTGTAGTAGCCCTTCAGCAGCGCTTCGTTGAAGTATCCAAATAATGCGAAATACCCAAGCAGAGCCGAGTCATCGGCTCTGCTTTTTTGCAAACAAAAAGGAAACGGGAAATCCGTTTCCTTTTTTATTTAGGAAGAAAATCAAACGCGGAAGGTCAAATCTCCGTAGGTGGGCATCGGCCAATACGAACGGGCGGTCAACCCTTCCGCGGCGTCCACCGCGATGCGCAAAGCATCCATGGCGGGGATAACGCGGTCGCGTTCAAAATAGCAGCGGCGTTCTTCGTCTTCGATGCCGAAGACCGCGGTCTCTTCGACCTTCAAGTCGTGAACGGCAGAATAGATGCGGCTTTCCAAGGTGGAGAGTTTGGCAATCAAATCCTTTTCGACAGAGGTGTCAACCCCCTCCATCATAGTCTTGGCTTGGAGCGTGTTGGCAAGGTCGCCGATGTATGCACAAACCGCCGGGATAATATCGCGCAGCGTCATTTCAATCATCGTCCGCGCCTCGATGGCAATCACCTTGCGGTAATTTTCAAAGAGAATTTCGCGGCGCGAGAACATTTCGTTTTCGCTCATGACACCGAATTTCTTGAAGAGTTCGACGTTCTTTTTGTCGGCAAAGCGGGCAAAAGCGTCGGGTGCCGTACGCAAGCAGAGAAGACCTCTTTCCTTGGCTTCCGTCTCCCAATCTTTGCTGTAACTGTTGCCGGAGAAGATGATGCGGCGATGTTCTTTGAAGGTGGCAGCGAGCAGCGTATCAAGCGCCGCGTCAAAGTCGTCTGCTTTTTCGAGTACGTCGGCAAAATCGGCAAAAGACTTTGCCACCGCCGTGTTGATTACGATATTGGCAAGGGCGCAGTTTTGCGACGAGCCGACCATACGGAATTCAAATTTGTTGCCGGTAAAGGCAAAGGGCGACGTGCGGTTGCGGTCCGTCTTGTCCTTCTTGATGGCGGCGACGGTGTCGATACCGAGCGACATAAACTGCGTGTCGTGCTTCTCATACGGTGTGCCGTCGGCAATAGCGTTGACGATGGCTTCGAGTTCTTCACCGAGGAAGACCGAGATGATCGTGGGGGGCGCTTCGTTTCCGCCGAGACGGCGATCGTTGCCGGCAGAGGAGGCGGAAATGCGGAGCAGGTCCTGATAGTCGTCAACCGCCTTGAGAACCGCGGCGAGAACCAAAAGAAACTGTTTGTTGTTTTCGGGGGATTTGCCGGGCTTCAAAAGATTGATGCCGGTATCGGTACCGATGGACCAGTTGTTGTGTTTGCCGGAACCGTTGATGCCCGAAAAAGGCTTTTCGGAAAGCAGGCATTCCATGCCGTACTTCGGCGCGATTTTCTTCATCAGTTCCATCGTCAGAAGGTTTTGGTCGATGGCGGTATTGGCGGAGGTGTAAACCGGCGCCAACTCGTGCTGTGCCGGTGCCGTCTCGTTGTGTTTGGTCTTGGCACAGATGCCGAGGGTCCAAAGTTCACGGTCAAGTTCACTCATAAACGCGCTGACACGGGGACGAAGCGCACCGAAATAGTGGTCGTCGAGTTCCTGTCCCTTGACGGCAGGCGCACCGAAGAGGGTTCGTCCGCAGTAGTAAAGGTCAAGGCGCTTTTTATAATCTTTTTCGTCAATCAGAAAATATTCCTGCTCGGGACCTACGTAGGTCAAAACGCGCTTGGCGTCGATGCCGAACAGCTTGGTAATGCGCAAAGCCTCGCGGTTGATGGCGGCAATAGAGCGCAAAAGCGGCGTCTTGGAGTCAAGCGAGTCGCCGGTATACGAGCAGAAAACTGTGGGGATATACAAGGAACCGTCCTTCACAAACGCGTACGACGCCGGGTCCCACGAGGTGTATCCGCGCGCTTCGAACGTGGCGCGAAGACCGCCCGACGGGAAGGAGGAAGCATCCGGCTCTCCTCGTATCAGTTCTTTTCCGGAGAATTCCATAATGCCTTTGCCCGAGCCCGTGGGGACAAGGAACGATTCGTGTTTTTCCGCCGTCACGCCGTTGAGGGGCTGGAACCAATGGGTGTAGTGCGTGGCACCGAGTTCAATGGCCCATTCTTTCATGACGGAGGCTACGGTATCGGCGATTCCCGCGTCCAGCTCGGAGCCGGCGTCAATGGTTTCAAGAAGAGAAGCGGCAACGTCTTTCGGAAGACGTTTTTTCATCACTTCTTCGTTGAAAACGTGAGAACCGAAGAGTTCCGGAATTGAAATGTTGTTTTCCATAATTTTGTCCTCAAACTTCGGGAATAATAATATTTGATTTTAACATACGGGTATGCACTTGTCAAGAAAAAACGGAAGAGTCGTGTCAAAATCACGAAAAAACGCAGAAAAAAGAAGAGATTTGTCCTATAAATGCATACGATTTGGGCATTTTCTTCTCAAAAACTCTTGCAACTCGCCAAAAAAGCGGTATAATAAAGAAAACCGAATATATCGGGGGTGCCGCAAGGCTGAGATGGGACAACGTCCCGAACCCTTATAACCTGATACGGATCATGCCGTCGGAGGGAGATTTCCAAAGAACCGCACAGAATCCGATATGTGCGGTTCATTTTTTTATCGGAGGTGTCTATGAACACAAAACAGAGCACGGGATTTTCGAGAATTCCCGGCTTATCCAAAACGCGCGTGCTGACCGAGTGCGCCATGATGGTGGCACTCGCCACCGTTCTCAGTCTTTTGAAAATCGCCGAAATGCCGGCGGGCGGTTCGGTCACGGCTGCCGCCATGCTTCCCATCGTCCTTCTTTCTTACCGCCACGGCACGAAGGTCGGACTGTCTTCGGCATTCGTCTTTGCCGCGCTGCAGGCACTGCTCGGCATGAAGAATTTCTCTTACGTTTCGGGCTGGCAGTCCGTCTTGGCGGTTCTTTTTCTGGATTATCTTTTGGCATACGTGACAGTAGGCCTTGCCGGCATTTTGAAAGACCGCAAAAATCCCGCCGCAAGTATGGCGGTCGGCACCGTTTTCGTTTGTTTCCTTCGCTATCTTTGCGCCACGGTTTCGGGCGCCGTCATTTGGGTAGAGTGCGCCGTAGCCCTGCCAAACGCCGCCGCTTGGACCTACTCGTTGGCATACAACGCCGCCTATATGATTCCCGAAACCCTCGTCAATGCCATCGCCGTATTCTACGTCGGCTCGGTTTTGAATTTTGAAAACGCCGAGGTTCGTCCCCTCACGAAAACCGCAAAAAAGACCGGCGTTCCTTATTTGGCAATCGGTTCGCTTTTGGCAGTTCTCGCTTTGATTTTCGACGTTGTCACGCTGTTTTTGCATATCCAAACCGAGGACGGCTTTGCTCTTTCCGCGTTGAGGGAAGCGCCGGTTTCGGCGCTCGTCATCGTCAGCGCCGTCGGCGTTGCCGCCTACGTCTTTGGATTCTTCTTGGAGAAAAAGGCGAAATAAAAACGAATAACAAAAACGGAGACCGAAAGGCCTCCGTTTTTTTACCTATTAAAGAGAATACTCGGTTCCGTTTGCTTTCTTCTCGAGAAAAGCGCCGTAGCGGAAAACCAAGGAAAGGAACAGATAGATGAAACCGAGAACGGGGAAGGCGAATGCGTACGCGCTTGAAATGGGGAAGAGCCCGGAAAGAACAAGCGTCAAAACGGATTCCACGATACCGCAAATAAAGGAAGCGCCGATGTTGTAGAGAATGACGTGGATACCGAGTTTTTTGAGTTCCTCGGCGCCTTCATACGTAAACGGCGTGCCGGCAAGCGTCACGGCTTTGTAATAGTGATAGTTTTCACGGCCGAGAACAAACCCGACGATGCAGATAAACAGCGAGATAACCGAGAAGTTCAAAAGGTTGTTGACGAGTGCGTCGGCGTTGTTCAAAACGTAGGAAAGAACGAAATCGCCGTAGCCGTCGGAGCCTTCGAACACTTCTTCGATAGCGGCGTCAAACTGCGGATCGGCAAGCAACGCGTTGATGCTCGCGGTCTGGGAATAGAGAAAGACGGAGCCGACGATGCCGAGAGAAAAGAGGATGATGCCGATGAGGCAAGACACTTTTGCAACGGCGGAAATCACTTTGGCTGCTTTCATGATTTTCATGAGTGACTTAAGATGGTTCATAGTGGTCACCTTTCATTTTTCGGTAATGAAGAATCCTTACCCGAACTATATAATTTATCGATTCTATTATAGAACGCCCCGCCGCCTTTTGTCAAGAAGTTTTCGTGATATTCTTCTTTGCGGAAAAAGTTTTCCACGGTTCATACCGAGAACTTTCGCTCCTTTTTTAATTCGCGCCTTTTGCGCGCTTTTGTCGAAAACGTGTTCTGATTATCCTTAAAACGCCGAAATTGCTAATAATTATTTACAAAAGCGGCGCTTTTCCGAGAAGCAGACGGAATAACGTTTGAAAACGACGCAAAAGAGAAAGAGGGAAAGTCGCGGCGCTTTAAAATCAAATCCGTTAAATTTTAAAAAATATGCGATTTTTGCTTGCAACGAAATGGGAAGTATGCTATAATGATTGTGTGTAATATTATCGTACTGTTTTATCGCGAGCGCGCGTGAAGATATATAAATGATTTTTAAGAAAGGAGAGCGACATGGAAAACAACGTCCAAAACGAAAACGCACGGTTCATCAGCCTTTTATATCCCTCGTTTGATTCCTATCTCTATCACCGAGACAGAAATCACCTGCCCCGTATCTCCGACCGTGTCACGAGCGAACTCGGACTTTGCGAAATCTTCGACTTGAAAACGGCGAAGCTCTCCGACTTTTATACTTCCGACGAAGAGGTTATCCGCTATCGCCAAAAAACGCTGAAGGACGCCGTCAACTTCAAAGAACTGCGTGCCACCCTTGCCGCCGTTCGTCCCGTTCTCGACGACATTTGCGGTCTGCGTGCCTTGGACGACGGTTCTGCCGAAAACGATGCGTATCTGTACAGCATCACCGAGATTGAACTTTACGTTTCCTGCCTTGAAATTCTGGCAAACGGACTTGCCCCTTTGCAGGACCGGGTGGAGAGTGAAGGATTCCGTTCTCTTTGCGACTTCGTCCTCTCCCTGACGCATTCCGACTATTACAAAGACCTCAACAAAAAACTCTCGGCGCTGTCTTCCCGCGTCCACGAAATCAAAAGCGTGACCGTCGGCGTCAACTTGGATGCCCAACACCGACCCGTGTCGGCGGGCGTTCTCTCCGTCAATGCCGAAACCTTCAAGTCCGGCAAAACGCTCGACAAGATTCTGCGTCTTTCTTTCAAGAACGACGCTTTCACCTGTATCGCGCCGCTTTCTCCCTGCGGGAAAGGCGAGAGCGAGAATAGACAGGAAGCCTTAATCGGCGCTTTTAACGGCGCCATTGAAGACGTTTACCGAAACGCCGTCAAGGGTTGGCGCGCCATCGTTGACGAATACGTCAGCGATAACACCGATTTCCTTCTCAAACTTCTTCCCGAAATCGAGTTTATCACGAGAGCCGCGGAGGTCATCGAAAAACTCGAAAGCCGCAAGGGATGCGAACTTTGCGTGCCGACGGTGGCACCGAAAGAAGAAAAGGTCTTCCGTGCCGAACAACTCTTCAACCCCCGCGTGGCACTTGCCATCGATACCGATACGGTGGCAAACGATTTCGCTTTCGACGACAATGCACAACTCTTCGTCCTGACAGGACCGAACCGCGGCGGAAAATCCGTTATCACGGTGGCTTGCGGCGCGGCACAGGCGATGTTCCAACTCGGTCTTCCCGTTCCGGCGAAGGCGGCGACTCTGTCCGTGGTCGACGGTATCTATACGCATTTTCCCGAGGGTGCCGACGATACGATTGATAAAGGCCGTCTCGGAGAAGAGTGTCAAAGACTGCGCGAGATATTCGACGAAGCCACCCCGTACTCCATGGTGCTTCTCGACGAATCTCTCTCTTCGACCGGCGCCTACGAAGCGACCTACATCGCCTCGGAAATTTTGGTTGCCTTTGCGGTGCTTCGTTGCCGCGGCATCTTCTGTACTCACTTGCACGAACTCGCCGCTATGGTCGGCGAAATCAATGAACGCTCGGCGGAAAAGGGCGGCGTCAAAGTCGATACCTTGGTCGCGGCGATGGAAGAAGGAAAACGCTCCTTCAAAATCGAGCGCAAAAAGCCGGACGGAAAATCTTATGCCCGCGATATTGCCGACAAGTACGGTCTTTCTTTCGACGACCTCATGAAACGCGTATCCAAGAGCGAAAAAGGAGGAACCGAAACGTGAGTGTAATCATCGGTATTGACGTCGGCGGCAGCACGACGAAAATCGTCGGATTCCGCAAGGACGGCGATAGGCGAGAACTCATCGAGCCGCTTTTTATCAAGGCACAAGATCCCGTGACGTCGGCGTACGGCGCCTTCGGCAATTTTCTCGACCGCAACGGCTTGTCTATTTCCGACGTTGAAAAAATCCTGGCGACGGGTGTCGGCTCGTCTTTCTTACTGCGCGGCATCTACGGTTTGCCCTTTGAAAGCGTTCCCGAGTTTGACAGCATCGGACGCGGCGGACGGTATCTTTCGGAATACGACGACTGTCTTGTCGTCAGCATGGGAACCGGCACGGCGATCGTTCATGCGAAAAACGGGGAGCCTGCCAAGTATCTCGGCGGCACCGGTGTCGGCGGCGGAACGATGATGGGACTTTCGAGATTGCTCTTGAAATCCGATAACGTTGCGCATATCGCCGAACTTGCCGAGGACGGCGACCTTTCCAAAATCGACCTGCGTATCAAAGATATCACACAGCCGAAGACGATGACCGCCATGCCGGCGGATATGACGGCTGCCAATTTCGGCAACGTCTCGGACATCGCGGAAAAAACGGACGTCGCCAAGGGCATTTTGAATCTCATCTTCGAGACGGTCGGCGCTTGTTCTATTTTTGCCGCTCGGTCTTGCGGTGTGAGAAACATCGTTTTGACCGGCAACATGGCGGATTTGCCCTATTGCCAAGAGAAATGCGAAGAATTCAACGCCATGTACAAAGACGTGCATTTTATCATTCCGAAACTTGCGCCTTTCGGCACCGTTATCGGAACGGCACTCGGCGGATTTGAAGAGGAAACGGTATGAATCTTTTTCGATTTCTGATTCCGAAAAGCATGGTGGAAACCGTCGGGGACGACGCCAGCGTCAGACAGGCGCTTGAAAAGATGCGCTATCACCGCTATGCGGCGCTTCCCGTTTTGGACAAAGAAGGGAAGTACGTCGGAACCGTCAAGGACCAAGATTTTCTTGCTTACTTCTGCGAGCACGAAAACGCGGATTTCCGTAATGCCGAACGCGACGGCGTGTTGAGCATCATGGATTTGCAAAGCAACAAACCTTTGTTTCAAGACGCTTCCATGCGTGACGTGTTGGAAGAAGTCAAAGAACATAACTTCGTACCGGTCGTGGACGACCGCGGTTGTTTCGTCGGTATGATACTCCGCCGAGAAGTCCTCGGCTATCTCACCCGGTATTTGCCGGAAAATGAAGACGATAAAAACGAAAAAAATACATGATGGGAGAAAAACTATGAGCGAAAACAAAAGTGTGAACGCCACCGCTGTCTCGGTCAATGCCGCCAAGGCAAAAACGAAGGCCGCAGAAAAAGCAGCACATGAACTCGCGGAAAGGAAGATGGCAGAACTCGCTTACGCCGAGAACTACCGTCAGAAACTCCGTGAGGAGAAAGCGGCAAAGAAGAGCGCCGAAATCAAAGAAGCGGAATTAAAAGCCGCCGAACAGCGCGAAGCCGAAGCCAAAGAACGCCGCAAGCAAATGGAAGAACTCTTGCAGAAAGAACGCGAGGAAATGGTGCAGAGAAACGCCAAAGCCAACGCCGTTCTTCAAAAAGTCGAAACCGAACAGGAAGAGGCAAAGAAAGCCCCGAAGCCGCAGCCCGAGATTCAGAAGGCTCCGGCACCCGAAGCACCCAAAGCGGTCGTTTCGGAACCGAAGGCAGAACCGGCGCCCGTCCTTGTCAAAGAAGCCCCCGTCGTTGTCGAGAAAAAAGCACCGGCAGCACCGAAGACGGTTGCAAAACCGATTACGGCACCCGGCACCGTGAAAGCGCCCATCGGCTCTTTCATCCCCTTTGCTCCGAAAAAGAAGACAGCGCCCAAAGCCCAAGCACCGGCAGCGCCCGTTATGCCTGCGGTGAAGAAAGCTTATACTCCGAATCTTGTCAATTACTCTCTTTTCGTCGGCCGTCCTTCCGACTCCGTGACGCTTGAAGACCTCTTCCGTTCTTATCAGACGGAAGTCATCGAGCCCGACCTTCACAGCAAAGAAGTCATCGAACTTTTGGACGCGCAGAAGAAAAAGGACGCCGAGGAGACAGATGCTCTTTACGATCGTTTCCTCGAACTGTTTAACGAACAGAAGGGCGCCGACAGCTCTTTGCAAAACGCAAAACTGATTCGCTCTTTGTCCGAAGGCGAACAGGAGTCCGCATTGGACGCCGAGACGCTTGCCACCATTACGGCAAAGCTCGAAAATATGAAACAGAGCAATGACGCCGGTATCGCCGCCATTTGCGACTCTCTTTTGACCTTGATTCGCGGGCAGAAAGCCGTCTCCGAAGGCAATCTTCGCGGTGCTGTCGAAGAGGAAGAACAGAAAGAGACCCAAACGGTCAGCGAATACGCCGACACTTTGGTTGCCGAGACGGAAAACGAGCCTGCCGAAGAAATCGAAGAAGTCAAGGCGCAAACCGTCGAAGAAGAAGACGCCCTTTGGGTGGAAGAGGACATGGAAAAAGATTCTTTTGCCCTCATCCCCGACGATCTCAAAGACCTTGCCAAAAAAGTCGTTGCCAAGTACGTGCGCGACGATCTGAAATTGATTGCCGAAGACGTCAACGAGCAGAGAAAACATCAGAAACTCGGCAAAAAAGCGACGGACGTGGAGAAGAGAAAAGCCGCGTACGAAGCCGTTGCCCTCTGCCGCATGACGATTGAAAACTACGCTATTCTTTTGAAGCTTTCCAAAGAGAACGACCTCAAAACGAAAGCCGTTGCCAAGTGCATCGAAAAGGAAATCGCAGAAGAAGGAAAACTCGTTGCCAAACTGAACAAGGCAACCGGACGTGAGTTCACTCCCGTCAGTGAGACCTTGGTCAAAGACATTTTGAACGGCAACGAAATCGTGGCTCCCAAAGAACTCTACCGCAAGGAAACCGTAAAAGCTTAATTCCCACCTCCCCACACCTTATTACACCCGAAATGGAGAAAACCTATGTTTGAAGATAAAGACAAGAGTTTCGATATGCCTGTAAGCGAGGAAACGAACGTGAATGACGAAAACGTGCGTGCAGAGGATACGTCTGCTCATTTGCAGGAACAGCAGGGGGAAAGTGCCGATAGCCTTTCGCCTGAAAAAAAGGAGAAGTCTGCCCTCACGTCGAACGAGGCAGGCAACGGCATAAACGGTGTGGGTGAAAATGCGAATAACGGTGTCAAAGCGGCAGTTCCTTACGTGAAGAAAGAAGAAAGACAAAAGATGGCAAAGACCCAAGCGGCTGCTGCGGCAGCGGAAAGCGCCGCGAAACCGAACGGGGAAGCGAAAAAGGCGGATTCTCCCATCCCGCCCAAAACTTCCGCCGCTCCTTCCCAAAAGCCCACGGACGGCAATCTTCTGCTACTTGATTTTTCCGACGATGAGGATACTTCGCGCGTGTTTGCACAGGACTCGGACGACTATCCGTACGGGAATGCCTTTGCGCCCGCGGCACCGACTACCGTTTCCGTGCCCGCCACGGACGATACCGATAAGTTAGAGCGTGACCGTGAGAATGCCCGTCTTTCCGCCGGTCAATCCACCGCCGAGCGAATGGCGCGTGAGGAAGAGAAAAAAGCCCTCCTCGCCGCGCTCGCCGCTCAGAAAAAGCGCGAAGACGATGCCTACCTCGACGCACAGCGTCACGGTATGCGTATGAGTGCCGGTAAAGGCGCTTACGAATCCAACAACCCGGCATTTGCACAGGACTATCTTAAAACTCACGGGGCAGTGGCTGCCGTCGTCGTTCCGCAGAACGGGGATGACGTCCGTTCGCTCGAAAATGCGGAAGGCCGTGATTCTCTGCGTAAAGCCAACGAGGAAATCGGAAGAGACGCCGAGGATCGCAAACGCCGTTCCAAAAAACAAGGCCCCGACGACGATTTCTTCGAAGTCGTGGAAAACGACGGCAAAGCCGACGAAGACGTTCAATTGACCGGTGCCGAAGAAAAGAAACTCCAAAGAGAAAAAGAGCGTCAAGAAGAGCGCGCCGACCGCAAAAAGAGACGTTTCGTCATGCACACCGGTGACTTTGACGATACGAATCTTACGGGTGCCGCTAATCTCAAGAATTCCCTCAATGATAAACCGCTCGAAATGGCGGTTCTCGAAGACTATTTGGCAAAGCGCTTTGCCGCCATGCGTACGGATAACGCCCGTCTTCGCAGCATGAGCGAAAGAGCCAAGAGAAGACTTCGCAAAAAAGAAAAATCGGATGCCATCAACGACGCCGTGGCTTCGCTTTCCACTCTCGGTATCACCGATGAGAAGGAAACGAAGAAAATCAAAAAATCCATCTCCGCCGCTCGCGACGAATCCGATTTGTCCCTGTCGGCACCGCAAAATTACAGCAGCAAAACCGCATCTTTGAATGCCAGACTTGAAAAAGCGAGACAGCTGGCTTATACCAACGAGGCGGAAAAATATCTCCAAAGCATCGAAGAAGAGCGTGAAGGATTCCGTGCCGAGCGCCAAGCCGCCAAGGCACAGCAGGCGGATGAACGCCGCGTGGAACGCGCAGAGAAGAAATCCAATCCCGAACGCTACTTGAGTGAATACGAAAAAGAAATCCTGCCGGCACTTGAAATCCAAGCCGAAGGCGACTTGGAAAGAACTTCGACCGAAGCCAAACTGACGAGTATTCTTTTGGCTCTGGACGAAGCGAGAAACGTTGCCGTCAATACCCAAAATATATTGAAAGCGGAAGCCGAAGCCGCCGAAAAAGCGGCAAATACCGATTCCGCCGCCTCGATTCAGGCGATGAAGAGAGCCAAAATCGAGCGTGACAGAGTCGAGAAGATCAAAGGTCATTCCGATTCCGTTGAATCTTTACGCCGCAAGGCGGAGAGAGAAGCGCTCCGTGAGGAACGCAAAGCCGGCGTAGACGCCCGCAACGCCGTTATGGCGGAAGCCGTCGCACAGATGAAGGCGGAACTTCTCGAGGAGATTACCGCTGAAAACGAAAACCGTATTTTCGCACTGACCGCCGCCGAAGCGCAGAAATCCGCCGAGTCGGAAAAGCAGGAAGCCGAGAGAATTGCCAGAGTGGAACGCGACAGCGCCACCCGTGCTCTTGCCAAAGCCGAAGATGCGGAAAACCGCCTTGCACGCGCACAGGCCCGCTTGATGTTGCCCATCACCAGAGCCGAGAAAGCCATTCTCGAAAAAGAATCAAGAGACGCTGCGGAAACGCAGATTCGCTGTGAACGTGAAGCGGTGGAAAGATCCGAATCCGCCTCCATCGCCGAAATCAAAGTCACCCTCGCCGCCGCCAAAGTTGACAGAATCGAGCAGGACCGCCTCGAGCGCTCTGCCCGTATGCTTGCCGAGCGTGCGGAAGTGTTTGCCAAAGAGCAGGAAAACGCTTTGGCATTTGCCGACCGCAACTCCCGTGAGGAAGCGGAAGAAAATGCCAAGAAGGCGAGAGAAGAAGCCAACCGCGCCTTCGCTATCGTAAGAGAAGAAGCCAAGAAAGCCGCCGCCGCTGCCAAAGTGGAAGCCTCCATCGAAGCCCGCGTTGCCAGAGAAGAACGCATCGTCGCCGAACGTGCGGCAAGAGATGCCAAGGCGGAAGCCGAATTGGCAGTTAAGAACGCAAGACTGAAGGAAGAACAGGCGATAGTCGCCCTTCATTCCGAAAAGCGTCAGGCGGAAAGACAGGCCAAAGACGCCAAATTTATTGCGGACAGAAAAGCGGAATCCGCTCTCGCCGGAAAATCCCGTGCGATGGCTGCCGCGCAAAAAGAACTGAAACTGACGGCGTATGCCGCCGGTGTGGAAGACGAACGTCTCTCCCGTGCCGACCGTGAAGCCGACGAAGCCAGAGAAAGAGCCGCCGCATATGCAAAAGTCAAAGGAGAAAGAGAAGCCCGTTTGAGAGAAAAGACGGCTTTCATCTCCACCGAAGAAGTGCTTTCCGTTATGGATACGGTAACCCAGCTTCGTGAACGTCGCCTCTCTGAAATCGAGCGCGTAGACCTTTCCGTTTTGCAGATTCCCACCGAAGGTGAGACACAGACCGTCGTGGCTGGCGAAAGCGGCAAGTCCGTCGAGAAAACGGTTGCCGAGCAAAAGCGTGAAACCAAAAAAGCCAAAAAGGAAGCGGCTAAAGAGGCCGATAAACTCAATCTTGAAAGAAGCGAGTCGAGAAAAGAAGAAGCGTTCGCGCTGATTCTGCGAAACAAACTCGCCAAGCAAAAAGAACATATCCGTAAAGTCGAAGTCGCCGATGAGGCAGCCCTGCGTGAAGACGGCGAACGTATGCTTGCCGAAGCGAAAGACGCCCTTGAAGACGCCATTCGCAACGCCGAGGAAAAATCCGGTGAAGCCTTCCACGCCGACCGCAACGAACGACTCATGGCTTCTCTTGCCAAGAGAAAGACCGCTGCCGCCGCCGTTTCCGGTGCCGGCTTTGTCGCCGATAAAAAGGCAAAAGACGCCCGCATAGAAGCAGAGCGCATGGCGCGTAAAGCCCACAAAGCCGACATCGAGTCGGCACGTGCCGAGGCAGAAGTCAAAGTCCGTCTTGAAAAAACCGAGGAAATCGCTCTTGCCAACGAAGAAAGAAACGCCAAGAGTGAATTGACGCGTCTGCTTCGCGAACTCAAAGAAGACATTGCCGACGCCGAAAAGACCGTCGCCGATACCAAGCGCGTATCCGAACACGCCGCAGCCGCACTGACGGATGCTAAAAGCAAACTCGACGCAGCCCTGCAAAGAAAAGCAAAAGCCAAAGAGAACGCCGAGCGCGTTTTGGCGGACCGTGCCGCCTTCTCCGCAAAGGATGAATTCGACCGTGCCGACCGTTTGGCAGGCGAAAAAGCGGGCGAACTCGATACTATCCTTGCCAAGCTCTCGACTTTGAAAGCAACCGAGACGTTCGTCCTTGCCAAAGAAGCGCAGAGAGTGGCATTTAACGAAGCCGCTTCGGCATTGAAACAGTCGATTTACCGTGCTCTCGTTGCCGAGCGTGTGACGGAAGACGTCAAGGCGGATGCACAGGAGCAGGCGAAAGCCGCCAAGGAAGACGCCGAAAAGAAAGAAGCCGTCGGCAAAGAGAAAACGGCACAGACTGCCAAAGCCGCCAAAGAGCTTGCCGAATGCCGTCAAAAAGAGGCAGCGACCGAATTGACCACGGCTCGCCGCGCCGCCGCTTATGCCGCAGCGATTGCCAAGGATGACCTTGAACTTGTCATCGGTATGCAAGAAGCCGTCGAACAGGCGGAAAAAGGTGAAAAGGCATCGAAAGTCAAGGCCCTTCGCGTCCAAAAAGACAAATCCGACAGAACCGCGGCTATCGCCGAGGTTGAAAACGAGCGTGTCAACCGCGCAGAAGAAAATGAAAAACGCCTTGCCGCCGTTGCCCTTCACGTAGAAGAAGAGCAGCTGATGTTCGCAGAGGCGGAAACCGCTAAACTGAAAGCCCGTGCGGAAATGGAGGCTCGTCGCCTTTCTGATCGTGAAGTACGCCTTCTCACCCGTATGGCAAGACTCACGAACGTCGAAAAAGAAGCGGTCCTTGCCGATGCAAAACTCGTTGCCGACCTCTCGGTTGCAGACTCCAAAAAGAAGAAACAAAAGGACCTTGCCACCGACGTTAAGAAGCAGAAAGAAAGAAAAGAAGTCGAAAACACCATCGGTGCAAACGATGCCGAAGAATTTATCGACCTGTATCTGCAGGGCAAGCGTTTCTATCCCGAAATCAACGATTCTCTTCGCGAGTTTACGTCGCCTATAAATAATAAGGTAAGAAAGTTTACCGAAAAACTTGCCGAGACTGCCGAAGAGAAAAAACGTATCGCGGCGCAGAAGGAAGAATTGCAAAAATTCGTCGCCGAATCGACCGCCGCTCTCGATAAAGAACGTGAAGAACACAGAAAAGCCGAGAGATTGGCAGAAGACGAGATAGTCAAAGCCGAGAAACTCGAAAATACCGCCAAAGCCGCCGCGGAGCGTGCGGCGAAGGCACAGGCAATTGCCTTCCTGCGTGCGGAAGAAGCTAAGCACAACTTTGCAAAGCAAACCGAAAAAGACGAAAAAACGTTGGCTCAAAAACAGATGAAAGAGGCCGTTGCCGAAGCCGAGCGCACCATTCGTCTGGCAGAGGAAGCGGAACTTCTCGCCGAAAAGGCAGAAGCCGAAACCCGTGCGAAAACCGATAAGGCAGAGCGTCTGAAGAAAGAAAACGCCAACCTTGAAAGACGTGCACAGGCACAGAAGACCGCCGAGTATGCCAAACTCGAGAGAGAACTCTCCGAGCGTTATGCAAAAGCGGTTCGCGCCGAAGCCGCCACGGCAGAAAGAAAAGCAGAAGCCGCTGCCGAAGCCGCCGAAGAAGCGCTGAAAAATCAAAATAAAGCCGCCGACAAGAAAGAGCGCGACCTCGTCGCCGAGAAGAAGGCAAGAGAAGCGCAAGAAGCCAAGGACGAAGCACGTCTGGTTTCCAAACGTGCCGAATTCGAAGCGGACTTTGCCGAAGCAAAAGCGCGTGAGATGGCAGCCAAAGTCGAGCGCTTAGCCGCAGAAGATGCCGCCAAAGAAGCGCGTCTGCTTGCCGAAGCCGCCGAGAAAGCCGCACTGCTCGAAGCCTTGAAAGCCAAGAACGCCTCCGTCGAATTCAAAGCGGAAGCCGAAAAAGCCAAGAAAAATGCCGAGGCGGAAGCCGAGAGAGCCGAAGCTTTTGCCCGTCAGGAAGAAGAGAAAGCGGCGAAAGCACTCAAAACGGAAGCGGATGCCGCCGCCGTCGTCGCCAATCTTCAGAGCAAAGAAGCCGACCGTCTCTCTCGCCTTGCCAAGAAAGTATATGACAAGAAAAAGAAGCGCGAAGAGGCAGATGCCGAGCGCGCCGAGCGTGCCGAAAAGGCGGAAAAAGCCGAGAAACTGAAGAAGGCAAAAGAAGCACAAAAAGACGCCGAAGACGCAAAGCGCCAGGTTGAAAAAGCCGAAAAAGACGCACAAAAAGCCAAGGAAAAGGCCGAGGACGCCGCAGAACGCAGTGCCAAAGCCGAGGAAGCCGGACGTCAGCGTGCCGCCGAATTCGAGGCTCGTTCCAAAGAAAAAGCGCAAAAAGAAGCGCAAAAAGAAGCAGAAAAACTGCAACAGACAGCAAAGCGTGTCAAAGAGAGAATCGAAAAAGAGGCGAAACTGAAAGCCGAGCGTGAAGCGCTCCTTCGCCCCGTGAACCTCACCGAGAAATCGGGTGCCGCAGAGATTCAAATCGGCGCACGCAAAGCCGAAACCGTTGAAGAGTATTTCTACGATTACGTCGAACAGGATCAAAAATCCAAAGCGGCTGCCAAGGCAAAAGAATGGGAAATGCAACTTGCCGAGGAAGAATACAAAGAAGCCGAAAAATTGGCGCTCGAAGCGCGCAAAATCGCCGATGCCGCCAACAAAGAAGTTCAAACCTACAGCGAAAGCGCTCTTGAAACCATCGTGGTTTCGAGAGATGCCGCCAAGAAAGTAGAACGCAGAGCCACCAAGGGCAACGTCAACTCCGCCCTTGTCAAAGAGCGCAAAGCCGCACAAGCCGGCGAACTTCTTGAAAAATCCAAGAGAAACGCCAGAAGAGCGGAACTCTCCGCCCTCAAAGCGGAAGCCATCGCTGCGATTCGCAAAGACAGAGTGGAAGAACTTGAAAACGCCGCTCGTACACAAATTTCAAGTGACGAAGATCAGCAGACGCAACGCCTGGCACTTGCCGAAATGAAAGAAGCCGAGGCTTTGGCAAGGAGCATCAGAAAAGATGCCGACAAGGCCGAAGAGCATGCAAAAGTTCTTGAAGAGAATTACCTCATTGCGGAAACCCGTCTCAAATCGGGTATCCCCGGCGTCAGCCGCGAGGAACTCGCAAAGAACGCGAAAGAAGCGGAAATCGCCGCCAAAGAGGCAGAAAAGCAGGCAAAAACCTTGCTCTCCGTTGCCGAAAAAGCCGACGTTTCCCTCCTTGCAAAACAAGCAAAAGTTGACCGCATTGCCGCCGCCGTTTCCGCCAAAGCCGCCAACGCCGCCGCCGAAAAGGCAAAAGTCGCACAACTGTCTGCCGACTTGAAGGCACAGGCACTTTCGGGCGATGAAAAAGTCGCAGCGGAAAATGCGCTTCAATTCTTGACTGCGGAAGTCACAAGAGCCGAGAGATTCGCTGAGGATGCCGTGAACAAAGCCGTCAGAGCCATCAAGGCAGAAGCCGAAGCCGTCGAGCGTTCCGCAAGAGCCGAGCGTCTCGAAGCCGACCGTCTTGCCCGTTTGGCAACGGCAGAAGCGGAAGATGCGAGAAAAGCCGCCAATGCCGCGGTTGACGCCGCCGCAAAAGCACCCAAAGAGGAATATGCACAGGCAGAGCGTACGGCAAAATACGCCATCGCCGAAGCCGAAAGACGCGAAGACGCCGCCAAACGTGCCGCCGAGAACGCCGCCTTCCGCAGCGAAGCCGAAAAAGACACCGCCAAGGATGCGGCAAGAGCAGCGGACGAAGCCTCCCGTTACTACGACGGCGAGAGAAAACTGAGCTATGAAAGAGCGAAGATCGCCGCTAAGAAAATGGCGGAAAAAGAAGCGTCCGTCGCCGGTGTTGCCGCGAGATTGACCGCCGACGAAAGACAGGAATTCTTTAACGCCGTCGAAAAAGAAAACCGCCGTATCAACGACGCCGTAGCCGAGAGCAAAGAACAGGCAAGACGTCAGGCAAATCACATCGAATCCCGCGTTCGCAACGACGAAAACGCGAAGAGAATCGAGCAAGCCAAGAGCAAGCGTGAAGAGGCATATCGCAATCTTCTCGAAGCCCGCAAAGAACGTCAGGACAGCGAGCACAACTTGAAGAAAGTCAAAGCCGAAGCCTCCTTCGCCAAGAAGAAAGCACAGACAGACGCGAAAACCGCCGAGTCTGCCGCCGAAGCCGACAGAGAAGAAACCGAGAGAATTGCATACTTCTCGCTTCGTGAAGCCAAACGCCTCGAGCGCGTCGTTCTCGAAGAAGAGCAGAAGACGGAACGTGCGGCAATCGCCGTATCGTTGGCGGAAAAAGAACTTGCCGTTGCCACAGCCGCTGCCGAAGCCGCTTGGGAAACCGAGGAAAACGGCGGTGCCGACGATTATACCGCTATGTCTTGGAACTCCGCCGACAAACGCCAAATCGGCGACCTTGCCAAGGGCAGAACGCAGGACGCCGATAAGACGACGGATGCCGAGCAGTTCTTGCTTTCCTATGCCGCAAAAGATTTCTTGACCGAAGAAAACGAATACGGCAAAGGCAAATCCCAAAAATCCAAAGCGGATGCATCCGCTTATGCCGCCGCTATGCCTTCCTTGCAAGATTCCGCCAATTCCTTGGCAGTTTTGGATGCTTTGGCAAGCGGAGATATGACCTACGCCTCCGACAAAAAATCGGCGGAAGTGCGTATTGCCGAGTCTTATTTCGAGCACGTCGTGCGCGATATGTTGACCGAAATCGACTTTTTGTCCATTTGTCTCGAACAGGAAACGGCGAAGTTTAAGAAGCAGAAGGGCGACGCCAAGATGCACGCCGCTGCCGAAATCGTAGACCTCGAAAGAGCCATCTGCGAAAAATACTTTGACATTCTCGGCTTCGGCAAGGAGAAAAATCGCGAAAGAGACGTCACGAAGTTCGTGCCGAAGGCAGTAGCGGAAATTCGCCGCTTCAATTCGGCAGTCAAGACGCTTTCGTCTTTGGACAAACAGAAACACGCATACGCCAGCCTGAAGATTCCGGGTGCCATCCTCGACGGTTCCGCATACCG
Organism: Clostridiales bacterium UBA1740; assembly: GCA_002315715.1. Classification (GTDB taxonomy): domain Bacteria; phylum Bacillota; class Clostridia; order Oscillospirales; family CAG-272; genus UBA1740. The sequence goes on from DCHY01000005.1 coordinate 42,486, forward strand.
TCCCATGATTTCTCCCGAGTACGGTCTTGAGGAGAGCGAAAGAGAAAAGCAGAGAAATCTCTCCGCTCACGCTTTCCATACCGATATGTCCGTCGTACAGGCGCGTTACAATTACCGCATCGCCGCTCTCAACGCCAAGGCAAGAGCCGAGCGCTATACCTTTACTCTTGAGAGCTTGAATCAGACCTTCGGAAAGAAGGGCGTCAAGAGAGCCAAGAAACAGCTTCGTGCCCGTCGCGAAAGAGCGTTGAAAGCCGAACTTCTCGACAACGAGCGCTACGAAAACGTTTTGAACGCCGACGTCTTTACGACGACCTTCAAGAAACGCAACGTTGACCGTGCCCGTCTTGAACAACTTCGTACGATGCTCATGAAAGCGTTGGCGGAAAGAGACGAACTCAACCGCAAACTCTTAACGCTCTATACCGGTGAAGAACCCGTGATGGGTGAAGACACCGCCGTGAGCGTCCTCGAAAACGGCAAGGTGAAAAACGGCAAACGCGTAAAATCCTACGCCGACGTCAGATTTGAAGAAATCTTCATCAAGGCGAGAAAGAAACGCTTCAAAGCCGAGTGGAAGACCGGCAAAGTCATCCACGACTTGTATCTTTCCGACAAGACGAAGAATCTGCTTATCAGTCTTTTGAACCGTAAGACGGAACTGTCCGCCATCGTTTCGACGACGGATGACAAGATTCGCATCTACGGATGGCGCGGTGCCGCAAAGAAACAGGCGATCCGCGATGCCAAAGCGGCAAAACGCGAACTGAAGAAGAAAGTCATCCCCGAACTCCGCGTAAGACTTCGCCGTGCCAAGGATGAAAGCCGCACGCGTCCCGGCATTCGTTGGTTCCATTAAGTACTTTGGACCGCCTTCGGGCGGTCCTCACCGAAAGAGAGGAATAGTCATATGAAAAAGAAGACAGCGGCTCCGATCGAGTTGGAAACCATGGCGCCGAAAACGCGTGAAAAACGCATCGAAGATTTGGAAAACGAAAGATTCTCCCTGACGAAAAAAATCGAGGCGTTGATGAACGAATACGTCAAGGTCAGCGGCAACCGCAAACTCAAAAGAGCGGAAAAGCCGGGATCGTCGCCGAACGATTATCCGCAGGAGAAAAATCGTTGATTTTTGAAGAAATCGATAGGTTTTTTCGCAAAAGCCCTTGCTTTTTTCAAAAAATATGATATAATACTGTTGAATTGAATAGTAGAGTGAAGAGTGGCTTGCGGGTCACTCTTCATTTCATTGTAAGGAGAAATGCATGAAAAAGGCGATTAAAGACACCGTCCGTGACCTCGTTGAACCTATCGTCAACGAACTCGGCTATCGCGTTTGGGACGTTCTTTACAGTAAAATCGGCGCCGATTATCACCTCGAAATCACGATTGATTCCGATGCGGGTATCGGCATTGAAGACTGCGAAAAAGTCCATCGCGCCATCGATCCCGTTTTGGATGAAGCGGATCCCATCGAAGGGTTTTACTACCTCGAAGTATCGTCTCCCGGCATCGAGCGCGAGTTGCGTACCGAGGAGCATATTCAAGCGTCGCTCGGTCAGTTGGCGGAAGCCAAACTGTTTGCGGCGAAAGACGGTCAAAAGACGCTCGTCGGTGTCTTAAAGTCTTTGGAAGACGGCGTTTTGACCATGACGGCACAGGACGGTGGCGACATCCGAGTTTCGCGCACCGAAATCTCCCGTTTACATCTCGTTTATCAAGAATAATAGAATAGAGAAAGGACGCGTAAAGCGCAACACTACTATGAATGCAGAATTTTTCAACGCTCTGGATTTGCTTGAAAAAGAAAAAGGTATTCCGAAGGAATACATGATCGGCAAAATCGAATTGGCTCTTGCCAATGCCTGCCGCAAAGAAGTCGGTCCCAACACCGTTATCCGTGTTCAGCTCGACGACAAAAAGCAGGATATGAAAGTCTTTCAGCAGAAAACCGTCGTTCCCGACAATTCCGTTTACGACACCGAGACCGAAATCGGTCTTTCCGCCGCAAAGGCTTTGAGCCGCCGTCACAAACTCGGCGGTGTCGTCGAAACCGAACTCAAAACCAAGACCTTCCGCCGTCTTTCCGCACAGGCAGGCAAACAGATGATTATCCAAGCCATCCGTGACGCCGAGCGTGAGCGTCAGACGCGTGAATACGAAAGCCTACGTGAGGAAGTCGTTACCGCCATCGTCGATAAAGTGGACGTTTCGACGGGTAACGTCGTCGTGGACACCGGCACGGGCTACGCCACCATTCTTCGCTCGGAACTCATCCCCGGCGAGTATTTCGAGGTCGGCGACCGTATCAAAGTGTTTATTTCCGAGGTCAAGAGCGGAGAAACGAGAGGACCCATCGTCGCCCTTTCCCGTATTCATCCGAACTTCGTCAAACGTCTCTTTGAATTGGAAGTTCCCGAAATTCAGGACGGAACCGTCGTGATTCACAGCGTATCGCGCGATCCCGGCAGCCGTTCCAAAATTGCCGTAGAATCCCGTGATCCCAACGTCGACGCTCTCGGTGCCTGCATCGGTAAAAACCGTATGCGTCTTGACGCCGTTCTCGCCGAACTCGGCAATGAAAAAGTCGATATTATCCCCTACAGCGCCGATCCTGCCGAATTCGTGGCAGCGGCTTTGGCTCCCGCAAAAGTATTGGGCGTCGTTTTGGAAGACGAACACACCTGCCGCGTCACCGTGGCACCCGAACAGCTTTCTCTTGCCATCGGCAGAGAGGGACAAAACGCCAAACTTGCCGCTCGTCTTACCGGCATGAAAGTCGATATCAAAGCATAATCATTTTTTGATTTCAACCTACGGAAGGTCATTATGAACACCATACCACAAAAGAAAATCCCGGTACGTCGCTGTACCGGCTGCGGAGAACATTTTCCGAAAAACGAGCTCATCCGCGTTCTCAAAACGCCGGAAGGGGAGATCGTTCTTGACGAAACCGGCAAAAAATCCGGCCGCGGTGCATATCTTTGCCGCAATAAAGATTGCTTGAAAAAAGCACAGCGAGCTCACCGTCTCGAATCCTCCCTCGAAGTCGCTATCCCCGAGGAAGTGTACAATAGACTTTCGGAGGAACTTGCGTGAGCGTGGATAAAGCAAAAAGACTGCGCGGTATGCTCGGTTTTGCCATGAAAGCCGGTGATTTGATCATCGGAACGGAATTGGTTTGTTTGGCTATGGCGAAAGAAAAGCCGCCGAAACTGGTGCTTGTCAGTTGCTCGGCGTCTGACGCAACCAAGAAGAAAATCACGACCAAGGGCGCATATTACGGCATCCCCGTGGAAGAAATCGAAATCGAACAGGAAGAACTCGGGCATTTGCTCGGAAAAACGACAACACCCGCCGCACTGGCGGTGACGGATTCGCGCTTTGCCGAAGAAATTGACAAAGCAAATAAGGCGCTATGAAAGGATGACTTAAATGGCACAAAAACCAATCAAACTCGTACAATTAACCAAGGATTTTGCGATGAAGCCGAAAGACGTCATCGACGTTTTCCACGACCTCGGCATTGAGAAGAAGTCGGGTGCTTCGGTTGACGAAACCGAAATCGAAATCTTTCTTCAGAAGATGACGAAATCGCACCAGATCGAAAACATGGACGATTACGTGGAAGGCAAAGCCAAAATCCACATCGAATATGAAAAAAAGCAAGAGGAAGAAAAGACACCGGCAGCCCCCGTCAAAGAGGAGAAGCCCGTAGTCGAAACTCCCGTCAAATCGGCAGTCCCGAAGGCGGCACCGGCACCCGTCGCACAAAACAGACAGGCGCCCGTCGCCAATGCCCGTCCCGGCTTTGCAGGACAGCAGCCGCGCGGCAATATGCCGCAGCGCGACGGAACCCGTCCGTTTGACAACAGACAGGGAACGCCCCGTCCTTTTGATAACCGTCAAGGACAGAACAACAGACCCACCGATAACCGTCAGGGACAGAATAGACCCTTTGACAACCGTCAAGGACAGCAACCCCGTTCCTTTGACAATCGCGGTGGCAACCGTCCTTTCGACAACCGTAATCAAGGACAGCAACAGCGTCCCGCATACGGTAAATATACGGCACAGCCGCAGGAAAATCCTTTTGCCAAGAAATATAATCAGATGGTAAGAGGCGGTATGCAGGCGGATTCTCTCCGCCCGACCGGCAACGCGGCGCCGAACACCGAGCGCCCGGCACAAAAGGCACTTCTCGAGAAGCAGGAGCGCATCGCCAGAGCACAGGCGGAACTCAAAGCCAAGACACAGGCAGAACGTCCGTCCGCTCCCAAGAAAGAAGAAAAGAAAGTACAGCGTCAGCAGTATAAGACCATCACCCCGACCTACGATCCTTCGTCGGTGAAGGGCGGTGTCAACATCGGCGGCGATTACGAAGCGACGGCGCCCAAAACCCGCGTTATCGATACGAGAACCGCAGACGTCAACCTTTCGAAATACGACGAGCACTATAACGACCAGTATTTTGCTATCATGAACGGCGGCGATTCCAAAGCGCAGAAGCAGAAACTCAAGAAGCAGGATAACCGCGGTCAGAACGTCAAGAGCTCGAAGGATAAGCAGAAGGCAGCTGCCGAGAAGATGAAGCGCATGGAAGCCGAACTTGCCCGCAAAAAGCAGCTCGAAATCACCGTTCCCGACGAAATTACCGTCGTGGAACTTGCTTCCCGTATGAAGAAAACTTCGGCAGAAGTCATCAAACGCCTTATGATCATGGGCGAGATGAAAGGTCTTAACGATACCGTCGATTACGCTACCGCCGAGATCGTCGCCGACGAATTCGGCGTGAAAGTCACCAAAGAAATCGTCGTCACCATCGAAGAAAAACTCTTCACCGAGGACGTCGATAAAGAAGAAGAACTGGAAACCCGTGCACCCGTCGTTTGCGTTATGGGACACGTTGACCACGGTAAAACCTCCATTTTGGACGCTATCCGTCATACCAATGTCACCCACGGCGAAGCCGGCGGTATCACACAGGCTATCGGTGCGTATCGCGTCAAGGTCAACGACCATGATATCACCTTCCTCGATACTCCCGGTCACGAAGCCTTCACCGCCATGCGTATGCGCGGTGCCAAATCCACCGATATTGCCATCCTCGTCGTTGCCGCAGACGACGGCGTTATGCCTCAGACGGTCGAAGCCATTAACCACGCCAAAGCCGCCGGCATCGACATCATCGTTGCCATCAACAAAATGGATAAACCCCAAGCCAATCCCGACAATGTTTTGAATCAGCTCACTCAGTATGAACTCGTGCCCGAAGCGTGGGGCGGTGACGTCATTTGCGTTCCCGTTTCCGCACATACCGGCATGGGAATCAACGACCTTTTGGAGAGCGTTCTGCTCGTTGCCGAAGTCAAAGAACTCATAGCCAACCCCAATCGCCGTGCCAAAGGCATCGTGCTTGAATCCCGTCTTGATAAGGGTTGCGGTCCCGTTGCCACCATCCTCGTACAGAACGGTACGCTTCATCAGGGCGACTACGTGATCGTCGGTAACACCGTCGGCCGTGTCCGCGTAATGAAAGACGACAAGGGTAAGAGCATCAAAGTCGCAGGTCCCTCCGTTCCCGTTGAAATCACCGGTCTTACCGACGTGCCGCAGGCAGGTGACGAACTCAACGCCGTAGAGGATGAGAGAATGGCAAAGGAACTCGCCGACAAGCGTCGCGAAGAACTCCGTCAGGAGAACTTGGCGGCAAGATCCCGCGTCAACCTCGACGATTTGTTTACACAGATTTCCGAAGGAACCAAGTCCCTCAATATCATCGTCAAAGCCGACGTTGCCGGCTCTGCCGAAGCCGTCAAAGCCTCGCTTCTTAAACTCTCGGGTGAGGAAGTTAAGGTGGCTGTCATCCATACCGGCGTCGGCGGTATCACCGAATCCGACGTTATGCTTGCCACCGCTTCCAACGCTATTATCGTCGGATTTAACGTCCGCCCCGATAAGAACGCCATTGACAGTGCCGAGAGAAACGGCGTCGATATCCGTACGCACCGTATCATCTATGAGATCATCGACGAAGTCGAAGCCGCTATGAAGGGTATGCTTGCGCCCACCTTCAAGGAAGTTGTTCTCGGTCACGCCGAAGTCAGAAAGACCATTCACGTACCGAACGTCGGCACCATCGCCGGTTCCTACGTGCAGGACGGTAAGATCACAAGACAGTCGCAGATTCGCGTAGTCCGTGACGGTATCGTGATTTTCGAAGACAAGATTTCCTCTCTTCGCCGCTTTAAGGACGACGTCCGCGAAGTTGCGGAAGGTTACGAATGCGGTGTCGGTCTTGATAAATTCAACGACATTAAAGAAAACGATATCCTCGAAGCCTTTATTATGGAAGAAGTCAAAGCGTAATCTGCTTTTGACAATTACAAAAGAAAAAGACCGTGTTTTGCTAATAATTCTTAGCAAAATCGGTCTTTTTTCTTGCCTTTTGAGAGAAATAAGTTAAGAGTGAAACCAAAAACGAAAAGCGAAAAAAACAATAAATAAACGAATGGATAAAATCCGTGAAAATCTTGCGCGCGAAAATATTTTGAAAATCCTTTTTTTCTCTTGCAAAAACGCGCGTTTTCATTTATAATTATTATATATTATTATGGGCGCACGCTAAAATAATGGCGAAGGAGAACGCTATGACTATCGAAAAAATCAATATCAAGAGCTTTGGACTTCTCACGAACACCGCAATGGAATTTTCCGATACCGTCAACGTAATCGAAGGACAGAACGAATCGGGAAAAAGCACCATTGCCGCTTTCATCAAGTACATGCTCTACGGTTTTGATAACAAAGAAAATAAAGACGGCATTGACGAACGCAAAAAGAGAGTCAACTGGCATACGGGTGTTGCCGAAGGTTCGATGAACGTCCGCTTCCAGGATAAGCGGTATCTCATCAACCGTTCCACCGTCCGTACCGAAAACGGCGGCCGCGTGTCCTACAAAGAGGAAGCCTCCATCATCGATCTCGAGACGGGTTCTCCCGTTTTCGGCAGAAACCCCGCCGGGGAAGTCTTTTTCGGCGTGGATAAAACGCTGTTTGAAAACACCGCGTTTATCGGCGCGCTTTCCGAAGCCCGCGTTTCGGAAGATTCCGTCACCACCGCCATTGAAAACATTCTCTTCTCGGGCTCCGAGCAGCAGAATCAAAAACGTGCCACCGCTCAGATTGCCGAACGTATGAAAACGCTTTTGCGTGAAGACGGCAGCGGCGGTATCATCGTCGATTTGATGCAGAAAGAAAGCGATCTTTCGAATCGCTTGGCAGTTGCCGAAGAAAACAACAAAAAGATTCTCGAAACCGAGGCGGCGCTCCACGAGATACGCAAGAAGAAGGAAGAAGCGGCAAAACGCTACAACGATCTTTGCGAACTCGACGAGTGCTATAAAAACGTGATGGTCATCGACACTTTCGATAAACTGCACGCTTTGGAACTCGAAAACGAAAAGAAAATCGAAACGCTGCATAGCTTCAACGAATCTTCCGCAAAGGACGGTTTCGTTCCCGACGACGCGTACCTTCTTTCGCTTCGTGAAAAACGCAGAACTTACAACGAGTCCTACTTCAACCTGCGCGAAGCCCAGGTGAAAAACGTCGAATGCCGTGCCAAAACCGGTCTTTCGCGCGACCTGGAGAGCGCCTTGGCGCTTGCCGACGCCATGTCCGGCGAAAAAGAAATCATGAACCGTGCCGAAACCATGCGCGTTCGCCGCGGTATAAATATTGCCGGAACTATTGCCGGCGGATTGATTGCCATCGCGGCTGTCGTCTTTGAATTTGCGGCAAAAGGTGCCGCCGCCGGTACGGTTTTCCGTATCTTGGCAGGCGTCTTGGGTGCCGCCGGTTTGTTTGCGTCCGGTGTCTTCGGATTTTCCTTCTTCCGCCTTGGGAAGAGCCTTTTGTCTCTTTGCCGTGAATTCGGAACCGAAACTTTCCAAGATCTTGAAGGCAAAATGAAGATGATCGGAGAAGCGAGAAAGAAGCGCGACGAAATCGTCGGATCCGTCAAGGACGCAGAGAGCGGTCTTCAGACTGCCGAGCGCAAAAACGCCGAAGCCAAAGCGGCACTTACCGAGTGCATCGCCCTTTGGGAAAAGGAAATGCCGACCGAAGACCTCGAACGGTATCTCGATAATCTCGAATTCCGCGTCACCGATTTTCTCAGCAAGAAAAAAGAACTCGAAGACGAAAAGAATCTCACCGAAATGACGGTGAAAGATATCCGCGCTTCCTTGGCAGGCAAGAGCGAAGTGGACATCCGCGCCACCGTTCCGCCGCTTCGCCGCAAAGCGCTTGAGCAGATCAACCACGAGGGTATCGTCAACGGAATCGCCGCTTGCAAAGCGCTGATTGCCGAAGAAGAAGAAAAACTCAAAGAGGCGGAAGAAGGCCTCGCAGAACTCAAATCCGAAGTGCAGGACCCCTCTCTGATTCACTCGAAAATCATGTTCATCCGCGATCGCCTTTTCGATTTGCGCATGCGCCATAAGGCGTACTTCTTGGCGTATAAAACCATCGAAAGCGCCGCGACGGAGTTGCGTCTTGAAATCTCTCCGCGTCTCGGTAAATACACGACGGATATGCTCAGTGTGATGACCGACCGCAAATACAGCGACATGGACGTCACCGACGGGTTGAAGGTATCTTTCGTCACCGCCGACGGCGACAAAAAATCGGTGGACTTTCTCTCGGAAGGCACCAAAGATTTGACCTATATCGCCGTGCGTATGGCACTGGCGGATATGCTGTTTGAAGAAAAACCGCCGCTCACCTTTGACGAGAGTTTTGCTCACCAGGACAACAACCGTTCCCGTGCCATGATGGCGGCTATCGCGCATCTCGGAAAAGACGGCTTCCAGAGTTTCATCTTCACCTGCCGCGGCAGAGAAGAAGCCCTGGCGTGCGATTTGGACCCGAATGCCCGTGTCTTCAAATTGACTCTCGGCAACGATGCCGAAACTTCTATTTAACAGAAAGGCGCTTTGCCGGATATGAAAAGTATTCTTACCATCGGCAGTTCATACATGGAACTGACCCTGCGTACAAACAGAATGCCCGCCGTCGGTGAAAATCTGACGGATGACGGCAGCGTAACGTATATGCCGGGCGGTGCTGACGTTTCCGTCGCCATGGCACTTGCCAAGCTCGGTTTGACGAGCACGTTTTGTTCCAAACTCGGTGCCGACCTCCACGGTCAGCGCCTCTTCGAGTATTACAAAGCGGCAGGGGTTGACACCTCGGCACTCAAAGTGGACCGCGATTACGAAACGGGGCTTGAATTGACCGTCAAAGACGCACAAGGCGAGCGAAAACTCCATTTTCCCGGTGCCAACCAAAACCTGACGGCGGAGAATATCGCCGATGCGTTCCGCCAAAATCCCGGCGGCGTGTATCTCGGTTTTTCGCTTCCTTTCCCGACACTCTTGGCGGCGGCGAAAAATGCCGAGGCTATGGGAACACCGATTTTTCTCTCGGCAGTCGGGCTCAAAGAGGATATGCGTACCGACATCTTGCCGCAAGCCGAAATCTTTTACGCCGGTGAAAACGAAACCTACCTTTTGACGGGCGTCAAACCGACCGGCCACGGCGAAGCGTTGAAGGCCGCACTTGCCCTCTACCGCAAAGTCAATTGCCGGTATTTGTTGATACGCCTCTCGGGGCGCGGTACCTTCCTTTACGACGGACGTCACTACCGCCTTTTGCCCCCGACCTCAAGCGCAAGACCGAAAAACGCAGAGGAAGAGAAGGCGGAATTCGCTTATTTTGCCGCTTTGATATACGCGGTTTTACTCGGTTATCCCATTGACGGTGCCGTCGGCTTTGCTTCGGCGGCAGGCACCTATATCATGTCGCGCGAGGACGGCGAGTGTGATTTTCCGACCGACGCCGACGTTCGCGACGTCATGAACCAAAGATTGTAATAAAGGAGAGACAGAAACATGAGTATCACGCAAAACGAAATTCAGTATCGTTCCGCCGACGGCATTCATACCATCGTCGGGCGCATTTACCGCCCCGACACCGAGCCTCGCGCCGTGCTTCAAATCTCTCACGGAATGATAGAACACTTCGGCCGCTACGAGGACCTCGCACTGTTTTTTGCTTCTCACGGATTCGTGGTTGCAGGCAACGACCATCTCGGTCACGGCAAGTCTGCCGGCAAGCCCGAGGACTTCGGATTCTTTGCCGAAAAAGACGGTGTGGACAAGGTTCTTTTCGACCTACATACCATGAACTGTATCGTCAGAAAACAGTACCCGAATCTCCCCGTCGTCCTTCTCGGTCACAGCATGGGCTCGTTCATCGTCCGTCTGTTCGTCGAGAAATATACGAAAGATATCGACGCGCTTATCATTCACGGCACCGGCGGACCGAATCCGCTTTTGCCCGTCGGAAAAGCGCTCGCGGCTTCAATCGAGGCGCTGTACGGCTCCCGTTACCGCTCTCGCTTGATCGCCAATATGGCGTTTGCCGGCTACAATGCGAAATTCGGCAAAAACTGCGGCGTTCACGCTTGGCTTTCGAGAGATACTGCCTACGTCGAAGACTATGAAAAAGATCCCTATACACAGTTCATTTTCACCATTTCCGGCTATCGCGACCTCTTCCGCATGGTTGGCGGTTGCAACAGCAACGCGTGGTTTATGAACTATCCGAAAGATATGCCGACCTTGGTCATCAGCGGCACCGCCGACCCCGTCGGTGATTTCGGCAAAGGTCCCGATTACGTTTATAAACATCTTCTCATGGCAGGCGTCGGCAAAGTCTCGCTTAAAATGTACGAGGGCGCCCGTCACGAACTTATGCATGAGACCAACGCCGAAGAAGTGAAAAACGATCTTTTGGCATGGGCGGAAAGCGTTATCGGATGATCCAAGCCGTAGCGCTGAGCGGCCCGACCGCGAGCGGAAAAACGTCACTGTCGCTCTCACTTGCCGAGAAATTCGGCATGGAGATTATCTCCTGCGATTCGATGCAGATATACCGCCATATGGATATCGGTACGGCGAAAGCCGCAAAAGAGGAGCGCGCACGCGTGCCCCATCATCTGATCGACATCCTCGAACCGAGCGAATGTTACAGTGCAGAGGATTATGCAAAAGACGCGCTTGCGTGTGCCAAACAAATTGAAAAGCGCGGCAGCCGTCCCCTGTTCGTCGGGGGTACCGGACTGTACCTTGACGCGGTTTTACGTGGCGGTGAGTGGCAAACGCCCCCGACTTCACCCGCATATCACGAAAAATACGAAGAGCAAACGAAGACCGAAGAAGGGCGACTGGCTCTTTACGAGCGCCTTTTGACCGTCGATCCCGTGAGCGCCGCTGCCACGCATCCAAACAACGTGCGCCGCGTTTTGCGCGCCCTTGAAATATACGACCTGACGGGCATCTCCAAAAGCGAGTGGGATAAAAAGAGCAAGGAGCAAAAAGGGCCTTTCGACGTTGCCCATTTGACTCTTGACGCCCACGACCGTGATTTTCTATATAAGCGCGCCGACCTTCGCATAGACGAAATGATGAAGGCAGGACTGCTTGAGGAAGTCAAGAACCTTTATGGAAAAGGGTTTCTAACCCCGCAATCGACCGCCGCACAGGCGATAGGATACAAAGAACTGCGAGGCGTTCTTGACGGGAAAATATCCCTTGACGAAGCCGTAGAACAGTTAAAACTGTCAACAAGACATTACATTAAACGGCAACTGACGTGGTTTCACGCCACCGACGCCGTGCGCATTTATATAGACACCGAGGACGGATGTGAGAGAAGTTTTTCATCTATTCTGTCCGATGCCGAGGATGCCGTTCTCAGAAAATTTCCCGATTAGAAATAGAGGTATTATGCAAGCCGAACTGTTAAAAAAAGCCATAAGAGAAGGGGCGCTTTCCCGATATTCTTCTCTGTATCCCGATTTGACGAAACAGACGTCGAGACTTCTCGGCGCCATCAACACCTTTGAACAGCTGTACGGAAAAGGACGTGACATCGCCGTCTTTTCGGTGCCCGGCAGATCCGAAATTTCCGGCAACCACACCGACCACAACCACGGTTGTGTCTTGGCAGGCGCCATTGACCGCGATATTATCGCCGTCGCCTCCAAAAACAACGACAACGTCATTCGTTTTCATTCCGAGAATTATCCCGAGGACGTCGTCGATCTTTCAAGAATCGGCGAACCCAAAAATTTCCGTCCGTTTTCTTCCCGTGCTTTGATTGCCGGCGTTGCTGCCGGATTTGAGAAGAACGGATACGCCGTCGGCGGTTACGACGCTATCTCCACGACGGAAGTCTTGAAGGGAAGCGGTATTTCCTCTTCCGCCGCCTTCGAAGTGATGGTCGGCAACGTTTTGAATTATTTTTATAACGACGGGAAAGTCGAAAACGCGAAGATAGCCAAAATAGCGCAGTTCTCGGAGAACCGATATTTCGGAAAGCCCTGCGGCTTGATGGACCAAACGGCTTGTGCCGTCGGCGGTTTCGTTTACATGGATTTTTGCGATGTCGAAAACACCGAGATTTTGCCCATTGACTTTTCACTCACCAACGCCGGTTACGCCCTCTGTATCGTCAACACCGGCGGCAATCACGCCAACTTGAACGACGATTACGCCTCTGTACCTGCCGAGATGAAAGCCGTCGCCGAAGCATGCGGACAGACGGTTTTGCGCGGTATCACCGAGGAACAACTGACAAAGAAAATTCCCGCACTTCGTGAAAAACTCAAAAACGACCGCGCCATCCTGCGCGCTTTGCACTTCGTCCGCGAAAACGGGCGCGTGGAAAAAATCAAGGACGCACTGCTTCAAAAAGACGTCGACGCCTTTTTCTCTCTCGTTTGCGAATCCGGGCGTTCCTCTTTCGAGTATTTACAAAACGTATATACCAACCAAAATCCCGCCGAGCAGGGCCTTTCTCTCGCACTTTCCCTGGCGGACGGGTTCTTGCAAACGCATAAAGGCGCGGCAAGGGTGCACGGCGGCGGTTTTGCCGGAACGGTTCAAATTTTCGTTCCCCGTGCCGACGCGCCGGCACTTTGTACTTTGATGGACGGCGTGTTCGGAAAAGGTGCCACCATGGTGCTTTCCATCCGCCCCGTCGGCGCCACGCAATTATTCGGTTAACAGAAAAGGAGATATATTATGGCAACCAAGAAAAACACCGTCACCGAGGCTGCGCCTGTCAGTGACAAGAAAGCCGCTATCGAAACCGTTATGGCTCGCATTGAGCGCGAGTGCGGAAAAGGCTCTATTATGCGTCTCGGCGAAAACACCGCTATGAACGTTTCGGCGGTATCGACGGGCTCTCTCTCTTTGGACTTTGCCCTGGGTGTCGGCGGTATTCCGAGAGGAAGAATCACCGAAATCTACGGCCCGGAATCTTCCGGTAAAACGACGATTGCCCTCCACGTCGTCGCAGAAACGCAGCGTCTCGGCGGAGAAGCGGCGTTCATCGATGCGGAACACGCACTCGACCCCGATTATGCAAAAAGACTCGGCGTTGACGTCAATAACCTGCTCGTTTCACAGCCGGACTGCGGTGAACAGGCACTCGAAATTGCCGAAACTCTCGTCAACTCCGGCGCTATCGATATCATCGTTATCGACTCGGTTGCCGCCCTCGTTCCCCGTCAGGAAATTGAAGGCGAAATGGGTGCCGCTCACGTCGGTATCCAGGCACGCTTGATGTCTCAGGCAATGAGAAAACTGTCCGGCGCCATCGCCAAATCCAACTGCATCGTCATCTTCACGAACCAACTTCGTGAAAAGGTCGGCGTGATGTACGGAAACCCCGAAGTCACGACGGGCGGTCGCGCGCTGAAGTTCTACGCCTCTGTGCGTATCGACGTTCGCCGCACCGAATCGCTTAAAAACGGCGACGAAGTATACGGTTCCCGTACCCGTTGCAAGGTCGTGAAAAACAAAGTGGCACCGCCTTTCCGCACCGCGGAATTCGATATTCTCTACGGCAGCGGCATCTCCAAGTCCACCGAAATCATCGATATGGCGATTACCCTCGGCATCATCGAGAAGAGCGGCGCTTGGTTCTACTTTGACGGTCAGAGACTCGGTCAGGGTAAAGAGAACGTCCGCAAATTCATCGAGAGCGATAAAGAGTTTATGGATAAACTCGAAGTGCTCGTCCGCGAAAAGATGAAAAATCACGACGGCGACGAAGAACTCGTCGGCGACGAAGAATTTGAAATTAAAGACTTTTCTCTCGACGAGGAAGTCTGAAAGGATTATGGGGTTGACGCATAGCGCCACCCCCAAACTTTTATTGTCGGTATGCTCAAAATCGTGACTATCAAGCCGGCGGATACCAAGGGGTATCTCACGCTCGGATGCCTGAAGGACGAAGAAAAAATCCGTCTGACGGTGGATGAAGAAACCTATCTCCAAATCGGAGAACCAAGACGCTCGGACGTTCTCGAGGGCGAAAACGAAAAAGCGGCACTGACGGCGTCGGAACGCTACGGGACGATGCTTTGTGCCTTGCGCATTCTCTCTTTTGCCGACAACAGCGAGGGAGCTCTTTGCCGCAAACTCTGCGAAAAGGGCTATTCCAAAACGACGGCAAGAGAAACGGCACAAGAAATGGTGCGCCTCGGCTACCTCGATGAAAAAAGGCAGCTGCAAACGATCGTCAAAACGCTTGCCAACGGCAAACTCTACGGTCCGAAAAAAATCTTCGCCTATGCCCTCAACAAGGGATATAGAAGTGAAAACGTCAAGGCTGTCCTAAGAGAACTGACAGAGAATAAAACGGTAGATTTCAAAGAAAATCTGTCGATTTTGATTGAAAAAAGGGGAAAGGGCGAAACCCTCCCCCCCGACGAATACGGGAAAATAAAATACCGCTACGGTTATTGAAAGAAAGTATGCTGAAACGATTTATCTCTTATTACAAACCCCACGTAGTGCTTTTCCTTTTTGATATGTTTTGCGCGACGGTCGTCGCGGCGAGCGGTCTTGTCACTCCGATGATTGCGCGGGTGATTATCAACGACTATGCGCCAAACGGAAACATGAAATACCTTTGGCTCTTCTCGGCACTTTTGCTCGGCATTTACCTTTGCAAAGCCGTGTGCAATTACATGGTCGGGTATTACGGCCACATCGTGGGTATCTATATGCAGGCAGATATGCGCCGCGACCTTTTCAAAAAGTTTGAAACGCTCCCTTTTTCCTATTACGATACCCATAAGACGGGGGATCTTTTATCCCGCCTTGTCAACGATCTTTTCGACGTGTCGGAACTTGCTCACCACGGCCCCGAGAATCTCTTTCTCTCGGCATTGATGCTCATCGGTTCCTTCTTCGTTTTGGCGAGCATCAACCTGCCGTTGACGCTCATTATGTTCGCCGTCATCCCCTTTATCATTCTCTTTACGACGCTTGCCAGACGCGGCATGCTCACCGCCATGAAGGCGTCGAGAAAACAGATTGCCGCCGTCAACGCCGACGTCGAAAACTCGCTTTCGGGCATTCGTGAGACAAAGGCGTGCGTGGCGGAAGCCAAAGAACTCCGCAAATTCGACGTGGATAACGGCAAATTCATGGGCTATCGCCGTGCGGCGATGCACCATCTCGGTCTCTTTGAAGCCACCATGACGTTTCTCTCCGACCTTTTGTATCTCGTCGTCATCGCCATCGGAGGCGTGTTCCTATTGAAAGGAAAAATCGACGCCGGTGACTTTGCGGCGTTCGTCCTTTACATCGGAATGTTTTTGAATCCCATCAACCGTTTCGTGTCGCTGTTTCAGCAGTTGCAAGAGGGTTTGACGGGGTTTGAGCGCTTTTGCGAGGTGATGGACACCCCCGGCGAGACGGATGAAGGAAAGGTTACCCTCACCGATGTGAAAGGGGATATCGTCTTTTCCGACGTGTCTTTCCGCTACGACAGTATGAGTGGCGACACCGCCGAAGATTTGGTCATTTCGGGATTGTCTTTGCACGTCAAGCCCGGCGAGACCTTGGCACTTGTCGGTCCGTCCGGCGGCGGCAAAACCACCCTCTGTCATTTGATACCGCGCTTTTACAATATCGTATCGGGCAACATTACCCTTGACGGGGTTGACGTTCACGACATCACCCTGTCGTCCCTCCGACAAAATATCGGCATCGTGTCGCAGGACGTCTTCCTCTTTGACGGCACGATTCGCGAAAACATCACCTACGGCGTTGACGGTACCGTCTCCGAAGAACAACTCCATGCCGCCGCCAAATCCGCCAACATCCACGATTTCGTCATGACGCTCGATAGAGGCTACGACACCGAAGTCGGCGAGCGCGGCGTGCGTTTGTCGGGCGGTCAAAAACAACGTATCGCCATCGCGCGTCTGTTCTTAAAGAACCCGAAACTTCTAATTCTCGACGAAGCGACCAGCGCACTTGATAACGTGACGGAAATGCAGATTCAGTCCGCCCTCGAAGAACTCTCTCACGGACGCACCGTCATTGTCGTTGCCCACCGTCTTTCCACGGTCAGAAACGCCGATACCATTGCCGTCGTCGACCACAGCGGCATTTTGGAACGCGGCACGCACGACGAACTGTTGGCAAAGAACGGCGCCTATGCCCGTTTGTACCACGGACAGTTCAAAAAAGAAGATTTTGCCGTTTGCTGACTTTTTTTCGAAAAATCTTGACTTCTTCTTTTTGCCTTTCTATAATGGAAATAGGATATTTTGTTTTCGACCGAAGAATTCACTGAATGAAAGGGAGGATTTCTCCATGGCCGTTTGTCCGAACTGCGGTGCTAAAATCCGCGAGTATGCCGTCTCCTGTCCGAAATGCCACGCCGCTACCGGTGTCGGTTTGACCGGCGTTTCCACCATCAAACTGAAAACCAACAGAAGTTTATTGAAATACTTTCTTTTGAACCTCATCACGTTCGATATTTATCAATTTTTTGCCTTGACGCATCTTGGTGAAGATCTCGACGTGATTGCTTCCCGTTATGACGGGAAAAAGACGAAGCCTTTTTGGGTTATCGGTTTGCTTATGGTTTTCCTTTCTCCCTTGGTATTTCCCATCATCATGGGATTCGTTTGGTTTGATAAACTTTGTGACCGTATCGAAGACGAACTTCGCCGCCGCAGTATTTCCTACCACTTCGATGCCGGCACGTTCTGGGGCTTTGGCGTTATCGGCGCCTTCATTGTCGTCGGTCCCTTTATTTTCTTCCACAAACTCTTCAAAGCGATGAACTATATCGCTGCCGATTACAACCTGCACGGTTGATAAAAAATCCCCCTTGCAAAGGCATTTCGCAAGGGGGATTATTTTATTCTTCTACGATAAAGACCACGAGGGGGATTTTCTTCACGGCTTCGATGACGCTGACGTCGTCGCCTGCCGCCATAATGTTGACGGAGATACCGACGTGATTTTCCATACCGCTTTTGGCGGGGAGAATATCGAAACTGTGAGAAACGGGAAATTCCGCTCGGATGTTGTCTATCGTATCGTTGACACCCGACACTTCCGAAATCTCAATAAAGAATCTTCGGTCTTTCTTCTGATTGACTTCGAGCACCGTCATGACGGTGAGAGTGAAGAAGAGAAGGGCAGTTCCCAAAACGGCACAGAGATAAAATCCGGCGCCGAAGGCAATGCCGACCGTTGCCGTAGCCCACATAGCGGCGGCAGTCGTCAAGCCCATAACTTTGGAACTGTTTTTGACGAGAATGATACCGGCGCAAAGAAATCCGATGCCCGAAACGACACCGGCGGCGACACGGGACGGATCGCCCGTCGCACTGCTTTGTACCATATACGCTCCGACCATCGCGGAAATGGCGGAACCGAGAGAAATCAAAATATGAGTTCTGAGACCTGCGGCTCTGCCGTGTTTACCGCGCTCAAAACCGATGATCATACCGGCAATGACGGCGAGTATCAGGCGCAAGAGCACCGTCGGTACGAAGGATACGTCGTCCAAACGACAGGCGTGAATCCAATATTCCATAAGAACCTCCCAATTCGAATCTACTTATAGTGTACGCTTATTTCGTGACGATTTCAATCATTTCTTTGATGCTTTTGCCTTTGAGCAGTTCCTTGTAGTATGAAATTTCTTCTTCAATCATATCGTCGATGACCTTCATACCGAGCAGTTCCACCGGGGCTTTGTCATCCGTGAGGATGTAAGAGCCGCCCTCGTACCGTTGCGTTTTGTTTGCCACCGTCTTCATGACGTTTTGAAGTTCAATGGGGGCAGTCGTCGCGTTGTCGGTCAATGAAGCGAGCACTTCGCCGCCGTTACAGGCGAACAGTTCGCGGTTGCTGCCGCGGTCAACGGTGTAAACCGTCGGAAAAACCGAGGCTATCGTGTCTTCGAGATATTCGTTGATGGAGCCGTCTTCTTCGGATACCATGTTGAGATTGACGACCATAACGCCGCCGTCGCGTAGGTGTTCTTTCACTTCCGAGAAGAATTCGACACTCGACATCTGCGGCGGAATGGTGATATCGCGGTAAGCATCCACCATGATGACGTCATAGGTCTCGTTTGACATGCGCAAATAGGCACGCCCGTCAAAAACGGAAGTCGTGAGTCTTTCTTCGTCTTTTGATAAACCGAATTTGTCAAAGGAAAGGTCGAGGATTTTTTCATCGATTTCGACACCGACGATTTTCAGTTTGGAGAAATACGTTAAGCACTGCTTGGCATACGTGCCGGTACCGAAACCGAGAATCAGCATCTCTCCCTCGCTGTCGGGAGTCAAACCGGAGAGAAACGGGGCGGCAAGGGCATAATCGTAGTAAAGTCCCGTCAAAGTCCCCTGCTTCGGGGAAACCGACTGCACGCCGAAGAGAACGTTGGTGGAAAGATAGGTGTATCTTTCGTTATCGGTGACCTGCAAATAATTGTAAATGGATTCGTCTTCGTAAAACGAGTCGCCTTCCTCTGCCCAAAAAGCGAAAGTGGAGAAGGACGAAAGAATCGAAAAGCCGACGGTCAAAAGCAGCGCAATGCAGGGTTTTATGATCTTCTTTGGCTGAATATGGCAGTACTCGAAAAGAAAATAAACAAGAGAAATAACCAGAAGCACGGCGGCAAAAATGACGAAGGTCAGTGCCGTTCCGACGGTCGGAATGGTGACGAAAGTCGGCAAAAACGTGCCGATGATGGAGCCTATCGTATTGAGAGCGCCGAGTTCGCCGACGGTTTTGCCGCTCTCGTCAAGACTGCGCACCGAGAGTTTTGCGAGTGTCGGGGATACCGTTCCGAGCAAAAGAAGCGGAAAAACGAAAAGCACGGCACAGGTGAAAAGCGAGGCGAAAATCAAAAAGTTTTCTCCTGCCAAAACCGCAAGCAACAAAGAGATGACGGCAATCACGTATTTGCCGACGAAGGGTACGGCGGCAATCCAAACGGCAACGATAAGAAGCCTTAAATACAGCCGGTCCGCCGAGGAGGATTTGTCCGCCGAGCGGCCGCCGATGACGTTTCCGAGCGCCATGGCAATCATGATAGCCCCGATGATGATCGTCCATACGATTTGGGAAGAAGAGAAGTAAGGCGCCAAAAGACGGCTGGCACCGAGTTCGATTGCCATCACCGACATGCCGGAGAAAAACTCCGTGGCGTAAAGAAACCATTTTTGCTTCAAAAGTTTTGACGGTTGTTTTTGCGTTTGGCTTTCGACGTTTTCCATAAAACCTCCGAAATGTAAAGTACAGTATGAAAA
>DCHY01000004.1:0-16678 GCA_002315715.1 Clostridiales bacterium UBA1740
ACTTGAAGGGGAGGCGGTACAGAGCGACCTTCCGGTGGTAGCGAAGCGGCACGACGGGAGTGAATGATTGCCGGTGGCAATCAGAGCCGGAGTGGGACCGACTCGAAAGGAGACCGGTTGCGACCGCCGGAAAGGCACGCCCGCAGGCGTGAAGTACCTGCCCCTGCCAAAAGGTCGCCAATAGGCGACCTTTTTCTTTTCTAGAAGGACTTCTTTCGAAAGTTAGAAAAATGCAAAAGAATACGATAGTTGCTTTTCATATATACTCTTTACTTTTGCGAGCGGTTGATGTATAATATGTTTATCATTTTTTAAAGAAAGGTTTCACCATGGAAATTCATTTGATTCTTTCTAAACTGGCTAAAGCCAAATTCTTTGTCGGAATGCTGATTTTCGGTATCGTTTTCGGCGGTGTCGGCTTTTTCATTCTTTCTCAGCCGCAATCCGAAAAAATCGAGGTTACGGCAACGGTCGTAAACGTTCACGAAGAATACGATTATGCGACGGAATCCTACACGAATTACGCGGATCTTTCCTACGTGGATAACAACGGTGTATCCCATATCTCCACCGATTTTCCCGTTAAATCAGGCGTGGAAGTCAACGACGAAATTCAAGTTTGCTACGATGTCGATAATCCCGAACTTCTCAGCTCGACCGGCGGAGAATTTCTTCCTTATATTCTCATCGTCCTCGGCGTCATTCTCTTCCTTGCCGGTGTTGTTATAATCATTAAGGTCCTTTCTACTCCCCTCAGCACCGAAAACCATATGAACAAAGTGAATATGGAAAACGTTTCGGAATCCCGCATCAATGCCGTTCGTGAAAGCGACGAAGAGAAAAAAGAGTATTATTTCCACTTTACGGGAAAACTCAACCAAAGTTACATCATGGAAACCCCTTCCCGTCAACCGATCTATGAAGCCGTTTCCCAAAAACTCGCGCTTTTCACTAAATTTCAGTTCAACTTTGTCAACCACCTGACCCATCGCGAAGAAATGAAAGAAGTCACCCACACGCTCTCCACCTCGTACGGCAGCGGCAATATTCAAATCATGACGGAATCGAAATTCAAAATCAACGGTACCGACTGTTGGAAGTTGCTTGGTGATATGGGATACTCCCTCGTTCCTCACATGACCGGTTTGCACGCTTCTTACGAAGTGCAGAAATACGGTATCGTTGTCGCAACCATGGAACAGGCAGGCGCCAACGTTGCCACCGGCAAAGAATACAAGTTCAACATCCCGACGGCGGGCGTTTACACCATTTCCTGCCGCGAGAGCGATATTGAAGGCGTGTTCCTCGCTTGCTTCATTCTCTCAAGAACCTTCAAATAAAGAAACAAGGCACCGCATTTGTCGGTGCCTTTTCATAAGGAAAAATGAGTTATTATCGCTACGAATATCACGGTGAGGACATCGGCATAAAAGAGTATTTAAAAGACCTTGGCTTTTCCTCCACTTTTATCAAGCGCGTGAAATACGGCGGCGTCAAACGAAACGGTGACGTCATCCATATGCGCGCTGTCATAACCGACGGCGACACCGTCGAGGTCGTTGACGCGGAAAAAGCCAATGCATCCATACTTCCAAGAGACGATATTCCTCTGAAAATTTTATATGAAGACGACGGGCTGTTGGCGGTTTTTAAGCCGTCGGGGATGCCAACGCATCCAAGCCGCGGCAATCATCTCCCGACACTTGCCGAAGCGGTCATAGGGCATTATAAAGGACAGCCTTTTACCTTTCGTGCCGTGAACCGTTTGGATAAAGACACGTCGGGTATCGTCATCGTCGCCAAGAATGCAAAAACCGCCTATTTGCTGTCCAATCAAATGAAAAACGGCGGATTTCGAAAAGAATACGACGCACTCGTCGTTGGGGTGCCGTGCCCCACCGACGCAACGGTAGATGCGCCCATACGCCGCGAAAGCGAAGGCGGCATGAAACGCTGTGTCGCCGAGGACGGCAAGCGCGCCGTAACCGAATACCGTGTCACGGAAGTGATGAAAAACGGAAACGCGAGCGTGCATATCGTCTTAAGGACGGGAAGAACCCATCAAATACGCGTCCATATGGCGTATCTTGGGCATCCATTATACGCCGATGCGCTATACGGTCAGGAGATCGAAGGAAAAACCTATTCTCTTTGCGCCTCAAAAATCACGTTTGTCAATCCGACGGACGGCAAAGAATTGACCATAAAGACAAATCCACAAGCAGAGGAATAAATAAAGCAAACTGCGTCATACTATGGGTAGTTTCGGAGGTGTCTTTATGACGGAAATGGAAAGTTGTTCGCTGTTAAAACAATGCGATACCGGGGTGCGGATGGGACTTGAGGCACTGGACCAAGCAACGACGAAAATCAAAGATCCCGCCTTCCTCGATATTGTAAAAAACGCCTACGACGAACACAAAAGAATGCAAGAAGAAATCGAAAAATTGGAATGCAAAATGCAGATGGAAAAGCCGCAAAAAAACCAAATTGTCAGCGCGCTTTCCCGCATAAAAAGCGATTTTCTTTTTGCGATCAACAACCGCGACAGTACCGTCGCGAAACTGATGACAAACGGGGCTTTTATGGGCATCAACACCCTTGAAAAGCACCTGAACAGAACGCCGTTTGCAAGCGTTTCGGTTCGAGATATTGCCGAAGAAATCGTAGATATCGAAGACGATTTTTTGGTAAAAATACGACCGTATTTGTAAATAATTGTATACAAAAACGCAGATTTTCAATGAAAATCTGCGTTTGTTTTTTTGATTATCGAGACGATTATTTTTCGGAATATACGACGGTTTTTCCTTCGGGAACGGAGTGTGTGATCCACACGTTTCCGCCGATGACGGCATGATCGCCGACCGTGGTTTTGCCGCCTAAAATCGTTGCGTTGGCATAGATAACGACGTGATTTCCGATGTTGGGATGACGCTTGATACCCTTCACGGGATTTCCGTTTTCATCCAGCTCGAAACTCTTGGCGCCGAGGGTTACGCCTTGGTAGAGTTTTACGTGATTTCCGATGACGGTGGTTTCACCAATGACGATGCCCGTTCCGTGGTCGATGAAGAAATAATCACCGATCGTCGCGCCGGCATGAATGTCGATACCCGTCTTTTCATGTGCGTATTCCGTCATCATTCTGGCAAGGTACGGGATTTTCAAAAGGTAGAGTTCGTGGGCGATGCGGTATACGGCAATGGCAAAGAAACCGGGATAGGAAAGGAGCACTTCTTCCGGTCCTTTTGCGGCAGGGTCGCCTTCATAGAGCGCTTCCACGTCCTTCATCAGTTTTTCCTGAATAAAAGGCATTTTTTCGAGGATGGACATAGAGAGTTCCTCGGTATCCGCGAGCATGGTACTGCCCTCAAGAGACAAGGCAAAACCAATCTGTCTTTTCAAGTCGAGAAAAACGCCTTCCAAAACGGCATCGCGATTTTTCTCCTCCTTGAAATACGAGGGGAACATCAAAAATAAAAGTTGATTGACGATTTCTCTGACGGCATTTTTGTTTGGCACTTCCGTCGTATTATGATGAATCGCCGCTTCCTGTTTTTCCACCCCAAAAAGCAGCGCGTCACCGATTTTTTTAAGTTCTTCGTTCATAGTAACCGCCCGGTTTTGATTTTTGAATATTTTAGCACAGGTATAGAACAAAATCAAGAGGACGCATTCATCTTTTTTCGGGTTTCCTTCGATTTTGAGTTTCGCATTTTAGAAATTACAATTGCATATTTCGACCGACTGTGCTACTATAATATATGATATTATTTACGGCAAAGGAGAAACGCGTGGGCAAAAGCATTTATACGCGCTACAAAGAGCGTCTCATCGAAATCGGGGGCAAAAGCAAATGTCTTTACCTTTCCCGATTGACCAAAAATTCGTCATACGATCTCTGTCGCCTTTTAGAAGGAAGAAAGCAAAAATGCGATGATTTTTTGCATTTTCTGTTCTCGGAAAAAGAGACGTCTTTTCCACTTGTGGAAAAGAAAGATTACGAAGTTCTTTATTTAACTTCCCTTTTGTCGGATGAAATCAAACGCAAAAACGTTATCGGCGAAGAACAACCGACGCGCAAAAAGGTGAAAGCTTCACAGGATAAACCCCTCGACGCCGAGATTTCCGCGCTCAAGACCATCAAGCGCGAGATGGAAGATATCGAAAAAGAGACCGGTCGTTATGAACTGTATATCGGGTATCCTTTCGTATATGGTTCCTTCTCTCAAAACGGTAAAAAAACGCCTATCAAAGCCCCGCTTTTGCTCTTCCCCGTTCGCTTGGAATTCGGTGCGGACGGTACCGTGGATATCCTGCACTACGATTCCCAGAAAATACGAATCAATCCCGCCCTCATTTACGCTTACGGGCAGGCAAGACGCCTGTCGTTTGATTCTCTTGAACTCGAATTTGACGATTTTTCGGATTTTCGGAACGTTTCGGACGTTTTACGCTATCTTGCTTCGTTCCACATCGCCATTCGTCCTTTTTCGAGCCCCGAACTTCAGCCGTTTTCACGTTTTAAGGATTCCGACAGTACCTCGCTGTTTTTGCATAGCACCGCCGTGCTCGGCAGATTTCCGATTGCCAACTCCATTTATACCGATTACAGTGAGCTGGAAAAGCGCAAGCTGACGAATGAAGCCATCGACGAACTGTTGACGCCGCGTGCTTTTAAAGCCAAGCAGCTTCGCATCAAGAGGATGCGCATCGTTCGCAAAAAAGCCGCTCAAATCCACATGCCCTCTTACGCCGTCCGCGCCATGGACTTTGCCCAATCGCAGGTGGTGAAAAAGGCAAACGAAAGCGGAAACATCGTCATTTTCGGCCCTCCCGGCACCGGAAAATCCCAAACGATCGTCAACATTATCACCGATGCGCTTGTCAAAAACAAACGCGTCCTTGTCGTTTCGCAGAAAAAAGCGGCGCTCGACGTCGTTTTTAACCGTCTTGGTGATTTGAAGAGCAAAGCGATGTACATCGGTGACGAGTCCAAAGACAAGGCACAGTTTTATAAACGCGCCGCCGAAGCGCACAACGCCGCGATGGCGCAAAGCGTCCAAACGGATTGGATTCAAAAGGAATACCGAGAACTGGAAAGCAAAATTGAAAACGAATGCCAATCTCTAAAAGAGATTGAAACTATCATGAACGAGAGACGGCCGTTTGGTATTTCCTTGAGTGAAATGTACCGCGCCTCCGCTATTATTGCCAAAGGCACGTCGGAATACGCCGTTTATCAGCGACTATTAACCTATCCCGAGATATTGTCCCTTGGGTATAAGGAATTGAAAGACGCCCTATTCGTCATCGGTTCCAACGACTTAGCCAAATCCTACTACAACTTTATGACGGACAAAGAAAACAACCCCGTCATCAACTTTTTGCGTCCGAATCTCGACATTCCCACCCTCGGCGACGTCATTGGGCAATTAAATGCCCTCCAAAAGTCGAGGAAAGGATACTTCAACACTTCAAAATATCCTTACTACCGCCAAGTTTTGGCTTTTTACAACGATATTGACGAAGTCAAAAAAGTCAAAGCCGTGGCAAAACTCACATCAAAAATGGCAGGCAAAGGCGTGTCGTGCGAAGACGTTTTAACGGCTTTTGCCGAAACCAAAAACGCCATGGCAAAATATCTGACCGAATACGAATGCCTCAATCGCATTTTGACGCCGGACGGCTATTTGACGGTCATTGACAATATTTTGCGCGGGAATACTTCTTACGTGAAATTCGTCCTCGAAGCCCTTGACAATTATTTGGCTTTGGAGAATTTCGTAAAACTTTTGGATTCTCTCGGGGAAAACGAACTTTCCATTCTCAATTTTGCCTATGCGGAAAGCCGCAACTACAAGAATTTTCTCGAAATTCTCGACCAAATTCTGCCGTTATGTATCTATCACGTGCTCTTGCAATACGAAGAAGAATACCGCGAGCGTTTTGCCACGACGGTCAATTTCGGCAATATCAGCCGACGCATCAGCGACATGCAAGCGCGGCAGTTGGTTTTGAACGCCAAACTGGTTGAAAGCGCCAATATTCTTGCTTATCAAAAACTTTTCTCCGAATCCAAAGACAGTCAAGATTACCTTCACCAAATTTCCAAACAACAAAAGTTCTGGCCCATCCGTCAAACGATGGAAACGTACGGTCATTATCTGTTGACGCTATTCCCCTGTTTTCTGTTGTCCCCGGAAAACGTTTCTTCCGTCCTTCCTCTTGTCAAAAATCTCTTTGATATCGTCATTTTCGACGAAGCGTCGCAGGTATTTATCGAAAACACCATTCCGACGATTTACAGAGGAAAAAACGTGGTCGTAGCCGGTGATGAAAAACAGTTGCGTCCCTCCGCCACCTTCGTTCGCCGATATCTCGGCACCGACGAGGACGTCCGCGACGTTTCGATGCAGGCAGCCCTCGAAGTAGACAGTCTTTTGGACTTGGCGGTTTCCCGATACGACAGAGCCTCTTTGACGTATCATTACAGAAGCCGTTATGCCGAGTTGATTGCCTTTTCCAACCGTGCTTTTTACAACTCCGATTTACAAATTGCGCCGAATATCTCCAAAAATCACGACACGCCCCCGATTCTTTTCAACAAAGTCGACGGTCAGTGGCTTGACCGCAAGAACGTCAAAGAAGCGACGGCAGTCGTAAACGAAGTCAAGAACATCTTACAAAGCCGTCAAAACGGCGAAAGCGTCGGCGTGATCACGTTTAACGCCGAACAACAAGCGACTATTGCCGAACTGCTTGAAAAAGAAGCGCAAAAGGACCCCGCATTTCGCCGTTTGTTTACGGCGGAGATGCATAGGTCGGAAAACGGCGAAGATATTTCTCTCTTTGTCAAAAACCTCGAAAACGTCCAAGGCGACGAGCGGGATATCATCATCTTCTCCGTCGGATACGCCAAAAACGAAGACGGAAAAGTGTACTCCAATTTCGGTTCGCTTTCCGCCGAAGGCGGAGAAAACCGCCTCAACGTCGCCGTTACGCGTGCAAAATCACGCGTGATCGTTTATACGAGTATCGATCCCGAGGAACTCAAGGTCGAAAACGCGAAGTTCCGCGGTCCGAAACTGTTAAAGAAGTACCTCTCCTACGCCAGAGCCGTCAGTCACGGCGACGAAAAGAGCGTCAAAACCATTCTCGACGGACTGTCGGAAGAAAAGGCGCCGACGCCCGTTTCTTCCGCATATGCGCCCGAGGTGTATCTGAAGAACCAGCTTGAGAAACTCGGCTATTGCGTCGATTTGTGTCTCGGTGATAAAAACAACCGCCTGTCCCTTGCCGTTTATGACAAAGACCTCGACCGATATCTTATCGGCGTGGAGCTTGACAGCGATGCTTTTTCCGCCTCCTCTTCGGTTTTGGAGCGCGACGTGTCCAAACCGCGCTTTATGGAGTCTCGCGGATGGCGCGTGATTCGCATTTGGAGCCGCGACGTTTGGGCTTCTCCGAAGCGCGTGATTCGCTCCATCGTGCAAGCGGCGGAACAAACGAAAAAGCAGTACCAAACAAAAAAATAAAAGAAGCCGTCCTCCGATAAGAGGACGGCTTTTCTTCATTATAATTAAATAATATAAATTATATATATAAGATATATTAAAATATAATAATAAAAAGAAAAACCTTGAAACCGAAGTTTCAAGGTTTTTTGGTGCTCCTGCGGGAATTCGAATCCCGGACACCTTGATTAAAAGTCAAGTGCTCTACCAGCTGAGCTACAGGGGCGTCTCAATCACGCTCCATTATATTAGCACAACGGATTGCCGATGTCAATAGTTTTTTCAAAAAAAACAAACTTATTTTTTCGCAAACGACAGTTTTTGCAATTTCAAAATCCCGAGAGAAAAGCCGTATGTGGCAAGCATCATCACGAGAAAAGCAATATACCAAAAGCCGCCGATATTGAATCCGTAAAAGTCCTCCCAACCTCCGGCAAGTTCACCGACGAAAACCACCATGGTCATGTAAAGGCATCCGTAAACGAAAGCGGGGGCAACGCCGAAAAACTCGGTAAAACGGGGAAAATCCGTTTTTTCATCCAAAAAGCAAAAGGAGAAGAAGCAAAGTAAGGGACAAATCAAGTGAAGATACAAAACGACGCCGGCAAACATCAAATCGTAGCCGATGGTCGGACCGAGGAAAAGTATGACCGTCATGAAGGTCAAAAACACGGCGGCGGAACCCGAAAACTTCAAAGTCGAAACCGCCGAGGGAATCGGCTTGTCAAAGAGAACGAAACGAAGGTTGTAAATCAAATGGACCAAACAGCATACGGCGGCGAACACATTGGAATCTATCGTGAAATACCGAAAACATACGGCGTTTTGCACCGTCATATTTCCCTCTCCGCCTACCGTAAAGAAGGAAACAATGCTGATAGTTACGAAAATAACGGTTAAAATATCGAAAATCATCGATAACAACAATTTTGTCAAGGTGGGTTTGTCAAACTTGTTCAATTTTTCAGTCCAAAAAGCCATAACGGTTCTTCTCCTCTGTTGTTTTTGGAATAGAGAGTTGTCTTATCTTAGCATATTTTAGGATAATTGACAACCTTTTCCGCCTTTTTTTCTTGAAAACAACTTGACACGGTTTATGGCTTGTGGTAGAATGACCATGTTTATATATATTAAATTATATATAATGAAGTTTTTGTTTTATTTTTATAGAATTATTTATGGAGGCCACATCCTTTGAATAGTACGGCTATGTTTTTAACGGCGGGAATAACGGCAGTTGTCCTTTTGGGACTTCTCAGTTTTTTGAAATTCCGCAAGCCCGCTTGGTTTACCCCGGTCGCCAAAGGCGTGGCAATCGCCGGTGGACTTGCTTTTTCTTGGGCATGGTTCCGTGCCACCACCGCTATTGAAAACACCAAAGCGTTTACGATCAATTCTCCCTTCGGAAACGACGCTTTGACTACCGCCGTCACGCTCCTTGTGATTTGGGTAGGCGTCGTCATCTGTATTCTCAGTGCCATGTATCCGTTTTCCAAGCGCAGGGACGCTGCCAACATCATTCGGTACATCGGAACGCCCTTTGCACTGATTCAATATCTTTGGTTGCAAAATCTCGGCATCGCGCTTATCGGTCCCGAGACGCCGGAAGGTCCCGACAACGGCCGTGTCATTGCCCTCGCTTTCTACGTCGGCGCCGTGATAGCCCTCGTCGGTTTCGTTTGGCTCGATGACTTGCGTCTTAAAATGGCGGGAAAAGAAACGAAAAGAATGTTTTTGTTTTTCCTCGGCGGTTTATCGATCTCTTTCCCTGCCTACTTAGTACAGGCATTTTCTTCCGTCATCCCGTTCCTCCAAAAAGCAAGTTCCATGACCGCAGGATATATTCTGGATCTTCGACTCGATCACCGAATCGTTCTTTATATTGGGGTGGCATTTGCCGTATTAACCTATTTACTTCTTCGCAAAGAAGAACAGGACGACATCCACTTCGCTCTGATTTTCATTTGTCTTGCCACCCTCACCACCTTCTCGATTGACTATACGCTCGATACGTATCTGAATTCGAGTTTCTGGCCGCTTTCCATTCCTCTGCACCTTTGCAACACGGTCATGTATTTAATTCCCCTGTGTCTTATCTTCCGCTTGAAGCGCCTTTATTATTTTACATTTTTTATCAACGTTATCGGCGCCTTCTTTGCTATGACGATGCCAAACTACTCCGAGACGGGCGAACTTTTGGATCCTTCCATGTTCGTTTTCTGGGTCAACCACTTTATGGCGTTCTTCATGCCGCTTCTCGTGATGGCGCTTAACGAGTTTGAACGTCCGAAACTCAAGCAATTTTGGTACGCGATGACGGCGTTTGCCGGATATTATTTATTGGTTCTCTTCATGAACGCGTGGCTTACCAACTACGGTTCTTGTGACTTCTTCTTCATCAACTCCGACTTTATTACCGACAAAGCGGGCGAGCTGGGCAAACATATTCGTGATTTTACCTTTACCGTGCCACTCAAGGACGGAAAATCTTTGATTTTTTATCCTGTATATCAATCTGCCTTTTTCGTCTCTTATATTGCTTTCACCTTCGGTATGTGGTTCCTCTACGAACAGGGATTTTCTCTTCTTGACTTGTACTTGGATATGGCGAACCGCAAAGAAAAAATTAAATGTGACAGATTGGCACTGCTCTGTGAGCTTGACGGCCGACCTGAGGAGGAACCTCTCGATATGGAAAACACCGATACACTGATTCTCAGCCACGTAACCAAGCGTTACGGAACAAGTTCCGTTTACGCCGTGAAAGACGCCAATCTCGAAGTCAAAGGCGGACAGATTTTCGGCTTCCTCGGTCCGAACGGCGCCGGCAAGAGTACCATTATCAAATCCATCGTCGGTATTCAGCCGATTTCCGAAGGCACCATTTCGGTTTGCGGTTTTGACGCTATGCGTCAGCCGGTAGCGGCAAAGCGCCAGCTCGGTTTTGTTCCCGACCATTACGAACTTTACGAAAATCTCACCGGCCGTGAATATATCAACTATATGGCAGACCTCTACCGCGTGTCTAAAGAGGACCGCGACGCGAGAATCACCGAAATGGTGAATCTTTTCGAGATGAAGGGGTCTTTCGATAACCCGATGAAGACTTATTCGCACGGTATGAAGCAAAAGATTGCCATTATGGCGGCTTTGGTACACGACCCGAAAGTTTGGATTTTGGACGAGCCCCTAACCGGTCTTGACCCCGACTCCATCTATCAAGTCAAAGAGTGCATGAAACGTCACGCTGCCAGAGGTAACATCGTCTTCTTCTCCTCGCATATTATCGACGTCGTCGAGCGTCTTTGCGACCATATTGCCATCATTCGCAAAGGTCACATATTGGTGCGCCGCACCATGGCGGAAATTGAAGCTTCCGGCATGCCGCTCGAAGAATTCTATATGAAGACCATCAGAGGCGAACTTCCCGCCGACGAAGAAGGAATTCCGATGGATGCAACGCCCGTCGGTAAAATCGTCGAGGTGAAAGCAGAATGACCGCCGACGTGACTAAAAAGACAAAGTTTTTGGATGCGGTGTGGACGTTTCTCAAGCGAATGGCCGTCGCCGTCGGAACTTATTTTGCCGAACTGTGGCGAGACCTTTGCCCTCTCGTCGGTATGCAGTTGAAGGAAAAAGCGGATCTGTCGTTCCTTCAGACCAAGAAAAAAGCGATTACGAAAATCGTCTTTTCGATTCTCGGATTCGTCGCCGTCAGCGGTGTTTGTTACGGATTTTTCTTCTTGGCTTCCGCTTTAAAATTGTTTTCTCTCAACGGCTCTATCCCCCCGACGGTGCTCTCCATCGTTTTCGCTTTTATGTTCGTTCTTTCGACACTGTCCTGTACCGCCGGACTTGTGAATATGCTGTACTTTGCCAAGGACAACCATATGCTGTTGACTTTGCCTGTGACGGCGCCCGAGCTGTACGTGTCGAAATTGCTCGTTTTCTATCTCTATGAGTTGAAACGCAACGTTTCTTTCATGGTACCGCTGTTCTTGGCCTACGGCATCGTGACGGGATTGCCGATTTTATTCTACCCGTGGATGCTCCTCATGTTCCTTTTCGTTTCCATGCTGCCGGTTTTGGCAGGCGCGCTTTTGTCGATTCCCGCCATGTGGATTTATCAACAGATGCGCCAATACAGATGGCTCCAGGCTGTCATTTACGCCGCCGTTATCGGTTTTGCCGTTTGGGGTTTGTATTCCTTGATTTTACTGATTCCCGAAGACCTCAACTTGATTACCGAATGGAAAAACGTGACGGCTTCCTTCCAAAACATGCTCGCTTGGTTTGAAGTCAAGTTACGCCCTCTCTATTTATTGACACTTTTGATTACCGGACGCAAGAGCGGTTTCTCGCATCTTTTGCTTTTCCGCGGTGATGGAACGATTCCCGGCACCGGCTTGATTTTCCTTGTGATGGTTGCGCTTTTGCTCGGACTTTTCGCACTCGGTTATCTGTTGGCAAAGCCCTTGTTCTTCAAGATGGCGAGCCAGCCTTTTGAATACCGCAAACGCAATATCATCAAAAATCTTCCCAACAACGTATTGCCGGGCTTTCTGTCCGCGGCAAAGAAGGAAGCCAAGCTTGCCTTCCGTACTCCGTCGGAAATCTATACCAACGTCGTGGAACTCTTCGGACTTCCCCTTATGCTCTTTCTTCTCAACCGGCTGTACCGCGCCATGGATATTCGTGAAGCCGGAGCGCACATGATTTGTCTGTTTAATATCCTTTTGATGCTTCTCTTTATGCTTGCCTCCAACGTCATGACCTCCTCGGTATACAGCCGTGAAGGCAGAGCCGCTTACTTTAACAAAGTTCCCCCGACGCGTTACTTTTCGATTCTTTTGTCAAAACTGTATATCAGAATTCTCGTGCAAGGATTGACCGCGATTGCCGCCGTAACCGTATTTTATCAGAACTCGGACTATCTGACGCTGCCGCGCGCGATTCTTCTCGGGTTTGCGCTCTTCTTCTTTGCTACCGCGCACTTGTTCCATTCCGCACAGATGGATATTATGAATCCGCAAACCGAACAGTACGGTTCGATGGGCACGCACTCACACAATCCCAACGAAACGTTATCTTCCGTATTTGCCATTTTGATTCCGGTACTCGTATCGTTTATTTTCTTTTTCCTTTTAAAAGAAAACAGCGCCGTCGTATGGGTAAAACTGTTTCTTATCGGTTTGTTCCTTTGCGCTTTCCAAGTTGCCGGTTATTTTTCAAGAATCCGTCTGTATTATAAAGAAAAATAAAACGCGCACGTTTTTTTGACTTCTCAGCAAAAAATGCCTCTTTTTGAAAGGCTTCTCTATGAAAAAATCTTTTTTGGTTTTGATTTGTGTGGTATTTATTGCCGCCATTGTCGCCGTCGGATTGTTCGGCTTAAAATACAAGAGCGTTTACGACGACTTGGTTTATCCCGAGAGCATCGATTGTGATAAATACCGTGTTAATTCCGGCTTGACGCAGTCATTCCGGAATGACGACGAAGATTACGATTATTACGAATTTTTCACGCTCGACAGAAATGCCAAGGATAACTGCACCGTCATCGAACTTTTACCGACGGTCACCCCGGCAGAAGCCAAGGCCGACTGTACCTATACCCTTTCCAATGCGGAACAGTACGGCGGAATCGACGTTGACTCCGAAACCGGTGTCATCACGATTGACCACGCGGTCGTCATCAACCAATACGGAAATATCCGCGGTTTGAAATCCTTCGTCATTATCGTTACTTCCAATCAGGATGCCGCCCTCAAGCAAAAGATTTTAATCATTATGAAATAAGGTATCACGGGCGTTCGCCCTTCATTGTGATATATTTTAACTCTTATGATTTTTTGAAAAGGAGATTTGCAATGAAAACCCAAAGAACACTACTTCTATGTCTGCTGCTTACTCTGCTCCTTGTGTTATTTACAGGATGTGAATTTGAAATTCCCGGTCTCGGTGCCAAGCCGACCGGCATCCGCGTAGATACCCAAGACGTCAAAACGAATTACGTCACCGGCGATACGTTCAGTACCGACGGACTCAAGGTGTTTGTCACCTACAGTGACGGCAGCGAGCAAGAAATTTCGCTCGACGGCGTCACCGTCGGCGAGGTTGACACCTCGAAAGTCGGCATTTACACCGTCAACGTGACTTACGACGAAATGAAAACCACTTTCATGGTTTACGTGGAAGAAAAAATCGTCGTTTCCAAACTCACTTTGACCGTTGGTCAAAATGCCAAGACCGAATATATCACGGGCGATGCCTTTGACCCGACCGGCCTTCTGCTCGTCGCCGAATGGACAGACGGCAAAAAAGAAACCCTGACGCCGGCGGACGTGATGAGCGGCTTTGATACCGAGACCGTTGGCGAAAAGACCGTCACCTTTACTTACGAAGGAAAAACGCAGTCTTACGATATCAACGTGAAAGTTCCTTTTGCGGAAACCGACATCGTTCTGAATACCAAGAGCGTGAAAACGCAGTACAAACAGCACGAAACCTTTACGACGAACAACCTCGTCGTTACGGTCAACGACACCTGGGGCGGTTCGAGAGTTCTTGCCGCTACCGAATACACCGTCACGGGCGGTGATACCGAGACGGCAGGACAGAAGACCGTCAATGTCAGTTACGGCACCTTTACGAAGACTTTCACCATCAACGTCTCCGCTGCCGCGATTGAAAGTTTCACTATCAACCTTACCAAAGTGACGGTTGACCAAGGCACGGCGCCCGATCTTTCGGGTCTTGTCGTAACCCTTAAGAAGGAACTTGAAACCGCACGCGCGCTTAGCGCATCCGAATATACGGTTTCCTCTCTTACCGCTTTGAAGCTCGGCAATAACACGATTACCGTTACGCTCAACGAAAACACCGCCTACACGGCGACCTTTACCGTTTTGGTACGTAAGGTATCGAGCATTTCCGTCAACACCACCGGTGTGAAGCTTGACTACGAACAACACGAAGCCGTTGATTTTACGGGACTTGCCGTGACGGCTGTTCGCTCCGACAGAACTTCCTTTGACGTCGGCAACAACTTCACCCTTACGGGTTATGACACGTCTCTTTTCGGTACGCAGACCGTAACTGTCACTTATGTGGATACGACGTTCGGAACCTTTACGACGACATTTACCATCAACGTGGCGAAAGCTTCCATCCAGGGTATCACGGTCGATACCACCGGTGTCACGCTCGTTTATAACAAAGGCGAGACGGTTGACCTTTCCGGAATTGTCGTAAAAGTCAAGAAAAAGAACGAACAAGATACCACTCTGACCTTGAATGCCGAAACCAACGGCTATACCTTGACGCACGATACCTTCGGTGATTCCAAGAACTACACCGTCACGGTTACTTTGAAGGAAGACACCGACTTTACCGCGACGTTCACCGTCACGATTCGCGAAGTGACCGAAATCACTCTGGATACCACTTCGGTGAAAAAGACCTATAAGCAGCACGAAAGTTTCAGTTCTACCGGTCTTACGGTTACCGCGGTTCGCTCCGACGGAACCGAATTTGACGTTACGGCGAACGTAACTTTCAGTGGCAACGACACGGATACCGCCGGTACCAAGACCGTTACCGTCACTTATAACGAATCGTTTACCGCAACTTTCTCGGTTACCGTAAACGAGGCCCTCATCGAAACCTTTACGGTGGACGACAGCGCGGTTACCAAGTATTTTGAAAACGGTTCCACGATTGACTATACGACGGGACTTGTCGTAAAACTCAAGAAAGAACTGGAAAACGAACAGACTTTGACCTCCGACAAGTATACCGTCACCGTTGACAAAACCGTAAACGGCGTCGGCAAATATACCGTCACCGTCACTCTGAATGAAAAAGCAGGCTACACCGACACGTTTGAAATCGGCGTTTACGAAGTCGCCGGTATCACCCTCAACACGGCAAGCGTGAATAAAGATTATAAGGTGAAAGAAGTCATCTCACTTGACAATCTCCTCGTGAGCCTCAATCGCGGTCCATATGCACCTGCTCTTTCCGTTGCTATTGCCGATTGCACCGTTGATCTTTCTGCAGTAGATTCCACCTTCCCCGGCACGTATCCCATCACGGTTTCCTATAACGGCTATTCGGCATCCTATAACGTCGTATATACGATGGACGCCATTGATATGACTTCCTTCGGTCTTCCCGCATTCGCGACCGATTTCGAATCGAATTCCAAAGTGTCCTCCGCAACGGACGCAGGATATCTCTCCTCTATCACGTATCGCGTCGGTGACGACAACGGCTTCGTCTTCAAACCCATTGTCAAAGCCGAAAATGCAGGCGGTATTTACACGCCCACGACGTTTGAAACGGCATTCGAACTTTGGGAGAGCGGAACGCAATTGACGGGCGACACGCTTGCCGCCATCGTATCCTATACACCGAAGACCTACACCTTTGACTTTACCGAAGCGGCAGTCGGACACAGTTACACCTTGAAAGTGCAAGCGCTCAACACAACGGAAACCATTCCGGCTATCAGTTTCAGTTTCACAGTCGTTGACGGTTGGAACGTTTACACCGCCGCAGATCTTTCGAGAATGGCAAACTCCAACTGGACAGTTGAAGTAAACAAAAGCGGAAGCACGGTCAATGAAAAAGCCATTTGGAACGCTTATAAACTTTCCCACGGCGTCACAAAAATCGTCGACTCTCAAACCGTCGTTGACGAAACTCCGGTTTGCGGTATCGTTCTTCAGAATTCTTTGAACCTGACGAATGCAGACCTCCCCGCCGAATACTTCGTAACCGATGCCGAAGACGACGAGCGGCGTCTTGCCGTCGGTCACCTCAAGGACTGGACCTACGCTTATCACCACATTTTGGCAGACGGCGAAAACTTCTGTATGTACGGTAACGGTTTTTCCGTCAACATCAGTGCCATAGACTCCGTCTATGACGATGCCGGACACACTTGGGGTTACGGCGACGACTACTCCAACTGCAATATCTTCAAGTTTGAAGGCAACAACCCCATGGATAACAAAGCCGGTATCGGCACCAACAGCGTTTTGGTACAGGATATCACCATCACCGGTAACGCTATGCGTACCAACGATTTACAGCAGTTGATTCCCGACCTCGGCGGTATGATCGGTTTGAAATTTACCAACTGTAACGCAACG
>DCHY01000004.1:16780-16900 GCA_002315715.1 Clostridiales bacterium UBA1740
ATTTACGACTCGCTTCAGTCTGCTATGTTTGTTTGGGGCGGCAGCTATATCAACATCAATAGCAGCATTTTGACGCGTGCCGGCGGTCCCCTGATTATCCTCGAACATTACGACCCCGAC
>DCHY01000004.1:17096-46282 GCA_002315715.1 Clostridiales bacterium UBA1740
GGACTCAGCTACTTTAACTTCACGAGGAAATCTATCCTAACCGCTGAAAGCGACATCAAACAGGGTGGCAATTCCTCAATCTATTACCTGAACTTTGTCAATATTATGATGTCCGACGGAGTTACCGTAGATACTGCCAAGGACGGTGCGCAAGGCAAAACCGTCGTCGGTAATACAGATGTTTCCACCACCATGGCAGGTGAAAGAGTGGCTGCACTTCGCGCTACATTGGTCACTGAAATAGGATCAACCGCAGCGGCGCAAGTCGTTATTCTGGAAAACAGTAACGGCGATCTGATGTGGACGGATGGCAATACTCTTTACGTTGTAACCGATAAGAATCCCGCTGTGAAGTTTAAAGACTTTATTAATGCAGAGATTACAGCATTCGCCACCAATAACACAGATTATCCCGACACTGCGTTCTTCTCGAGCGGTGATTATCTGACTGTTCACACCGGCGGTATGGCTGTTATCCTCAAGTACAACTAAACAATTCTCTTGACCTTCCGGTCAAAAATTGGGGCTCCCGATTTTCGGGAGTCCCTTTATTATTGGAATATAGAAAGATAATTGAAAAGAATTATTTACATTTCTCTATCATTTTTACAAACCTTGAAAGGATCAAAGCAAAAGTAACATTTATTTAGGAGATAAAAAAGAACGCCGAGGTTTTCTCGACGTTCTCTGAAATATTAAAGGATTTTTGCGCCTATTTGATCCGGCTCCAAGGGTTTTACAACCCAGTTGTGAGACAGGCCGACAAGATTCTTTTTTACGTTCTTGGGGAACGAAGGATCGGTATAAATCGCCATCAAAGTGGAACCGCTGCCGCTGATGAAGAAAGCGATTGCGCCCGCTTCCTTTGCCGCTGCTTCGACTTGGTCGAATTCAAAAATCAGCGATTTGCGATACGGCTCGTGAAGCTTATCGCGGAGGGATTTTTCAATCAATTCGACATTGCCGTTTTTGAGTGCGGAAAGAAGAACGGCTACGTGCGAGCCGTTGAACACCGCGTCGGCGTACGGAACGGTTTTGGGTAAAACGGCACGGGCATCGTGGGTCTTGGTCTCGAAATCGGGGATAAACGCACAAAAATGCAAGGAGGGATGAATCTCGCAAGGGATGGCATACGGTTTTCCGTCGGACAAAAGTGCCGCGGTCAAACCGCCAAAGATGGCGGGAGCGACGTTGTCGGGATGCCCCTCCAAGTCATTGGCGACGGTGAGCATCTCTTCTTTCGTGAGGTGCAAACCAAGCAGGGCGTCGGCAGCGAGAATACCGCCGACAAACAACGTGGAAGAAGAACCGAGTCCGCGGGAAACGGGCACGTCACCGCCGATGGTCAAATGCACAGCAGGGGCGACAACGCCGCGGAAAGCGCAGGCTTTGCGAAAAGCGACGAGGGCGAGATTGTCTTCCCCGCAATAGGCGGCGTCGCAACCGTCCACCGTGGTTTTATCGGACAGAGAAAAAGTAAAGTCGTTGTAAATGGAAAGCGCGATGCCGAGAGAATCAAAGCCGGGACCGATATTGGCGGAAGAACCGGGGACCAGAACTTTCACTTTATTCATGTTTTGCCGCCTTTCTTTCGACATATGCCGACATATCCTCGATTTCGATAACGTCTTTGTGCAATTCTTCGGCGTGCAAGGTGGCAAACAGCGCCTTCGGCATTTCGGTGCCGGAGATGATGCGAAGCGTTTCCATATTGGCGGTTTCGTCATCGAAGACTTCGGTGCCGAGCGCCGGCAATACGGCTCTTGTAAACTTGTAGGGAGAGGCGGTGGAAAGGATGACCGTCACGTTTTTGTCTTTAGGGGTTTCTGCCTTATATTTTTCATAGACGGCATAGCCGACAGCCGTGTGAGGATCCATCACATAGTGGTATTTTTCAAAGACTTTCTTAATGATAACGGCGGTTTCTTTGTCATCTGCGTTCGCGCCGAAGAATTCGGCGTTCAGTTTTTCGTGCGTTTCTTTGTCGAGCGAATACCTGCCGCTTTCTTTGAGTTCTTTCATGTACTGTGCGGTTTTTTCGGGACCGACGACAAGAGAAATCAACCGCTCGAGGTTCGACGAAATCAAAATATCCATCGACGCCGACGCCGTCAAGTGGAAAGGACGGTTTTTGTCGTATACGCCGGTTTCAAAGAAATCGGTCAAGACGCGGTTTTCGTTGGAAGCACAAATCAAGCGACCGACGGGAAGCCCCATTTTTTTGGCAAAATAGCCGGCGAGAATATCACCGAAGTTTCCGGTGGGAACGACGAAATTGACGGCATCTCCCATCGCGATTTTGCCGTTTTTGCAAAGGTCGCGATAGGCTTTGAAGTAGTAAGCGATTTGCGGTGCCAAGCGACCGATGTTGATGGAATTGGCGCTTGAGAAACGAACGCCGTTAACGTTCGGTTGATTGGCAAAAATGTTTTTCACACCCGTTTGGGCATCGTCGAAGTTACCTTTAACGGCGGCAACCGTCGTGTTTTTACCGGGGCAGGTCACCATCTGTCTTCTCTGCATCGGGCTGACGCCGCCGTGTGGATAAAATACGATGATTTTCGTGCCGGGAACGTCGGAGAATCCGAAGAGCGCCGCCGAGCCGGTATCACCGCTCGTGGCAGTCAAAATGCAAATATCGTCCTCTATGCCGAGTTTTTTGGCGGAAAGGCGAAGAAGATGCGGCAAAAGGCAAAGTGCCACGTCCTTAAAGGCGCAAGTCGGACCGTGGAAAAGTTCCATCAAATACGCATCGCCGAGCGGTGTCAAAGGAGAGATATCGCCGTTTTCAAAATTCTCGGAATAAGCGTTATGAATGGCGGTTTTCAGTTCTTCTTCGGTAAACTCGTCGAACAAAAGCGACAGAGTTTGCAGGGAGACTTGCTCGTTGTCCAGCGTCAAAAGACGCTCCATCGGGAATGACGGAAAAGAGACGGGCAGGTACAAACCGCCGTCCTTGGCTATTCCCTCGGTGATTGCCGTTGGGGCATCCACCGTTTTATCGTAGTTTCGAGTGCTGAAAAACTGCATTTTTTTGACTTCCCTCTATTGATTTTCTTGCGCGTGTATGATATACTTTTTTATTATACATCACATTTGTCCCGATTGCAATATTTTTTGTCGGGGAAAAACGGAGTCAATATGAAAAAAATCGCGATTTTAGGGTTTGGTGTCGTCGGCAGAGGCGCCTACGAAACGATTCAAGCACGAAAAAACGCCGGCATTTCCGTCAAGAAAGTGCTGGATGTTCGCGTGCCTACCGGCTATGAAGACGTCGTCACCACCGATTACCAATCGATTTTATCCGACCCCGAAATCGAAATCGTTGCGGAGGCTATCGGCGGACTTCATCCCGCTTATGAATTTCTGACCGCGGCGATGAAAGCCAAGAAAAGTGTCGTCACCGCCAACAAGCATCTCGTTTGCACGTTTTTCCGCGAATTACACACTCTCGCCAAAGAAAACGGCGTGGAGTTTCGTTATACCCCTGCCGTCGGCGGCGGTATTCCCTGGCTTTACAACCTTCGCCGCACCGTCCGCTTGGACGAGGTCACTTCCCTTTCCGGCATTATGAACGGCACGACGAATTACATCCTTGACGGTATGACGCACAAGGGCGCGGATTTTTCTTCCGCCCTTTCGGAAGCACAAAGACTCGGCTATGCCGAGGCAGATCCCACCGCCGATATCGACGGTCTTGACGTCAGACGCAAATGCGCCATTTCCGCCTCGGTGGCTTTCGGCGCGGTACTGACCGAAGACGACGTCCCGACCTTCGGCATTCGCAACATTTTGAAAATCGACACCGACCGCTTTACCGCAATGGGTTACGTATGTAAACTTCTTGCCAAAGCCGAAAAAATCGGTGACAAGATTACGGCTTACGTCGAACCCACTCTTATCCCCAAGGCGTCTGAAACCGCCGCTATCGGCAGCAATTTCAACATGATTTCCCTGACCGCCAAGCGTGTCGGGCGTCTTTCCTTTATCGGGCAAGGCGCCGGAAAAGATCCGACCGGCATGGCGCTTGCCGAGGACTGTCTCGACATCGCCGAAAAGTCAGCCGTCACCGAAACGGTGCTCGGAAACGTCGAAATTTCCCATGAACTGACAGAACATCCTTATTACGTTCGCACGACCGAAGCGCTCGACGAGCGCGTTATCTCTCACCGCCTTGACGGTGCGTATATCACAATCCCTCTCACCGTATCCAAGATTCATCATATCATGAAAGAAATACAGTCAAACGATTCTGCCGCCTTCGTGGCAGGAATCACGGAGGAATAATCTATGAAAGTTGTAAAATTCGGCGGTTCGTCGCTGGCAAACGCGGAAAATTTCCGCCGCGTCAAAGATATCGTCAACAGTGACGAAGGACGCACGGTCGTCATCGTTTCCGCCCCCGGCAAACGCCATAGCGCAGATACCAAGGTCAC
Organism: Clostridiales bacterium UBA1740; assembly: GCA_002315715.1. GTDB lineage: Bacteria > Bacillota > Clostridia > Oscillospirales > CAG-272 > UBA1740. Next base: position 21,533 of record DCHY01000004.1, read on the forward strand.
CGACCTTCTTTATATTTGTCACGCTCATTTGACGTACAAAGTCGGGTTTGACGACATTTTCGCCGACATTGCCAAACGGTATACCGACATTGCCGAAGGTTGCGGACTTTCCGACAATATCAAAGACGTACTTTCCGAAGTGCGCGCAGGTATGACAAGACACTCCTCGGTCGACGAAATCGTCTCTCGCGGCGAATATATGAACGCAAGGCTGATGGCGGAATACCTCGGCTATGATTTCATTGATGCCAAGGATTGGCTGTATTTTGATTTTGACGGCAAAGTGGATTACGAAAAAACCTATGCCGCTCTGAAAGGAATCTCCCTTCTCCACCCCAAAATGGTACTTCCCGGTTTCTACGGCGTTTTGCCGGACGGCAAGATTCACACCTTCTCGCGTGGCGGTTCCGACGTCACGGGTGCCATTGCCGCCGCGGCGCTTTCTGCCGACTGCTATGAAAACTTCACCGACGTCAGCGGTATTTTGATGGCGGATCCCAAAATCGTAGACAGTCCCAAGCCGATTCAGCGCATTACCTTCAACGAATTGCGCGAACTTTCCTACATGGGTGCCGAAGTGTTGCACGAAGAAACCGTTTTCCCGGTTCGTCAAGCCAACATTCCTTTGTATATTAAGAACACGCAGGACCCTGCGGCAAAAGGCACGCTGATCATGGAGAGTTTTCCCGACGAAATCGAGGAAGAACGCCAGCGTTTTATCACCGGCATTACCGGCAAGAAGCACTACTCCATCATCACCATTTCCAAAAACCGCATGACCGAGGATTTGAGTTTTATCCGCCGCGTGCTTCAAATCACCGAGAAACATCACATTCCCGTCGAACATATCCCGAGCAGCATCGACAGTTTCAGCCTTGTCATTGCCACCAAGCATCTGACGGGTTCTCTCCACCTTTTGCTTTCCGACATTCAGCAAACCGTCAATCCCGACAGTATCAAGGTTTGCGACGGCGTTTCCCTGATTGCCGTCGTCGGACGACGCATGGCAGCCACCACCGGCGTTTCCGGTCAGATTTTCGCAACGCTCGGTCTCAACGGCATTAACATTCGCATGATTGAGCAAGGCTCCGACGAAATCAATATCATTATCGGTGTCATGGACGCCGACTTCTCTACCGCTATTCGCACTCTCTACGAAAGCTTTACTTAATGAGGTATCATATGAAATTATATAACGTTGCCATTCTCGGCGCTACCGGCGAAGTCGGTCGCGAAATGCTCAAAATTTTGAAGGAGCGCAACTTCCCCGTCGGAGAACTCCGCCTTTTGGCTTCTGCCAGAAGCGTCGGAAAAGTCATGGAATTCGGCGATCGCAAAGTCACGGTGGAGGAAGCCGGCGAAAATTCCTTTGCCGGCATGGATATCGTCCTCGGTGCCGCATCTAACGATCTTGCCAAGAAATTCGCGCCGTTTATCACGGCGGCAGGTGCCGTCTTCGTTGACAACTCCTCTGCCTTCCGTATGAACCCCGACGTTCCGCTCGTCATTCCCGAAATCAACGCGGAAGACGTCAAATACAACAAGGGTATCATCTCCAACCCCAACTGCTCTACCATCATTACCTTGATGGCGGTTAAGGGCATTAACAAACTCTCGAAAATCACCGCGATGAATGCCGCTACGTATCAGGCAGTCAGCGGCGCCGGTGCCGGAGGTCCTATCGAACTTCACACACAAAACGAGGCGCTTCTGAACGGCGGTGCTATCGAGTGCAAGACCTTCCCCTATCAGATTGCACAGAACTTGATTCCGCAAATCGGCTCCTTCCTCGAGGACGGTTATACCACCGAGGAAATGAAGATGCAAAACGAAGGCCGTAAGATCTTCCACAACCAAGACCTCAAAGTCACCTGCACCTGCGTGCGCGTTCCCGTCGTTCGCTCTCACTCCATCGCCGTTTCGGTATATACCGAAAACAAACTGTCCGTGGAAGATGTCAAAGCCGCTATCGCCAAAGAGGACGGCTGCCGTCTCGTGGACGACCCGGCGAATAAAAAATATCCGATGCCGCTTGATACTTCCGACCAGAACATCGTCTTCGTCGGCAGAATCCGCAAAGATTTGCTTTTCGAAAACGGCATTACTCTCTTCTGCTGCGGCGACCAAGTCAGAAAAGGCGCAGCGACCAACGCGGTTCAAATTGCCGAAGAAGTCATTCGCCTCAAGTAAGGTCGGGAACGGTTCATGAAAAAAGAAACATTCGGCAAACTCCCATCGGGAGAAACCGTGGACCTGTATACGATTGAAAACGAAAACGCCAAACTGTCAGTCATGACGCGTGGCGCCGCTATCGTTTCTTTCCAAATCCGAGGTCTTGATATCATCGGCGGCTACGACACCCTTGACGGATATTTAGCCGACGTTGACAGCCATCACGGCGGTCTTATCGGACGCGTTGCCAACCGCATTGCCGACGCGTCGTTCCCCATGGACGGACAAACCTACTCGGTTCCGAAAAACGAAGGCGAAAACTGCCTGCACGGCGGTATCGGATTCGACCAACGCATTTTCCGTCTTTCCGAACTTCGCGAAGACAGAATTTCGATGGTTTACGAATCGAAGGATGGCGAAGAAGGCTTCCCTTCCGATCTGTTCGTCGAAATAACCTACCGTCTTGATGGGACGAGCCTGCTTCTCGATTACGTTGCAAAGCCGGACGGAAAGACGCCGATAGCCTTGACCAATCACGCCTACTTCAACCTCAACGGATTCGGAAAAACCGCCATGGACCACGATATCCGTATCCTTGCCGATACCTATACCGCCGTGGACGAAGCCCTGATTCCCACGGGTGAGCATCCGAAAGTTGCCGGTGGACCGTTTGATTTGAACGAAAGACGGAGAATCGGCACGGCACCCGACGGTTCTTTCATCGAATACGACCATAACTTCGTGTTGCGCCGTGACGTTTTCGCGGACGTGATGGGCTACTCTCTCGCTCTCGCCGCCGAGGCGTGGGGGGAGGATCTTCATATGTCGGTTTACACTGACCAACCGGGCGTGCAATTCTACACCGCCAATCACTTTGGCGACGGTCCCGATTTTCACGGCGGAAAGAAATCCGTCAAAAACGGCGCGTTCTGCCTGGAAACCCAAACCGAGCCCGACTGTATCCACCACGGCATCGGTTTTTATGACAAGGGCGAGACGTACCGCCATACTACCGTATACAAAATTGACTTTATCAATACATAAGGAGCCACAATGAAAATTTACGAAGAACTCGTCGCGCGCGGTCTCATCGCACAGGTGACGAATGAAGAAGAAATCCGCACGATGATAAACGAAGGCAAAGCCACCTTTTATATCGGCTTTGACTGCACCGCCGACAGTTTGACCGCAGGTCACTTTATGGCGCTCACGCTCATGAAACGTCTGCAAATGGCAGGCAACAAACCTATCGCCTTGATCGGCGGCGGTACGACCATGATCGGCGACCCCTCGGGACGTACCGACATGAGAAAAATGCTGACCAAGGAAGACATCGCGCATAACGCCGATTGCTTCAAAAAACAGATGGAACGCTTCATCGAATTCGGTGAAGGCAAAGCCATGATGATCAATAACGCCGACTGGCTCTTAAATCTCAATTACGTGGAACTTTTGCGCGACGTCGGTCCCTGCTTCTCGGTCAACAACATGCTGCGTGCCGAATGCTATAAGCAAAGAATGGAAAAAGGTCTTTCCTTCCTCGAATTCAACTACATGATCATGCAGTCTTACGACTTCTACTACCTCTTTAAGAACTACGGCTGTAATATGCAGTTCGGCGGAGACGATCAGTGGAGCAACATGCTCGGCGGAACGGAACTCATCCGCAAGAAACTCGGCAAAGACGCACACGCCATGACGATTACCCTCTTGACCGACTCCAACGGCAAGAAGATGGGTAAGACCGCCGGCAACGCCGTTTGGCTTGACCCGAACAAGACATCGCCCTATGATTTCTATCAGTACTGGCGCAACGTGGACGACGCCGACGTTATGAAGTGCATCCGTATGTTGACTTTCCTTCCGCTTGACGTCATTGACGAGATGGACAAGTACGAAGGTGCCAAACTCAACGAAGCCAAGGAAGTCCTCGCCTTTGAACTGACGAAAATGGTTCACGGCGAAGCAGAAGCGCAAAAAGCAAAAGACGCAGCCCGTGCTCTGTTTGCCGGCGGTTCTTCCGACCTCACCCCGGCTATCACCGTCAGCGAAGCCGACCTCGTGGAAGGCGCCATTGACGTCAACGCCCTTTTGACCCTCGGTAAACTCGTTCCCTCCCGTTCCGAAGGCAGACGTGCCATCGAACAGGGCGGCGTGACCGTCGACGACGTCAAAATTACCGACGTGAAAGCGAAAGTTGCCAAAGAGGCGCTTGAAAAAGGCGTCCTCGTCAAACGCGGCAAAAAGAGTTTTGCCAAGTTTATTCTCGGTTAATTTTCCTAATAAAGATAACGGCTTTTGCTTGGGCAAGAGCCGTTTTTTTGCATAAAAAACCTTTTTTCGGAAAAGAATAGGAGCAGTATTTTTGAAGAAAGGAAAAAGTCATGGAAAATCAAAGCAAAAAATTCTCCTTCAGTGAATCGTCTCTCACCACCAAAATCGTCTACGCCGTCGTTCTGCTCACTCTCGTTGCCAGCGCCGTCGTCATCGGTATCGTTGCCGCCAAAAATAAGAATAAAACACCCGCTGGCGACAATTCAATCGTCATGGAATCCCCGAAAAATAACACCGATACCGACACGAACAAAACCGATAACAAGGAGGATGAAAAACAGCCGCAAAAAGAAGCGCTCACATTCGTGTCTCCCTGCATCGGCAGCGTGATGACCGAGCACAGTTTGACGGTTCCCGTTTTCTCGGACACTCTCGGCGAATGGCGCGTACACAGCGGCATTGACATTGCCACCGAAGACGCCGCTCCCGTTTACGCCGCGGCACCCGGTATCGTTTCCGCCGTTTATGCAGACCCCTTGATGGGAACGACGGTCGAAATCACGCACAGCAATAATTTTAAGACCGTGTACTCGAATCTGCAAACCACCCTCGCCGGCAATATCGGCGTCGGCACGGAAGTGAAAAGCGGCGATCTTATCGGCAACGTCGGGGATACTTCCCTCAAAGAACTTGCCGATGAAGCGCATCTTCATTTCGGTATGAAGATCAACGACGTCGCCGTGAATCCTTTGGATTATCTCTCCGACGGTGCCAAAGAAGCCTCCCTCGGGGAAAATCCCAACAGTTTATCGGCATAAGAAAAAGCGGTCACACGACCGCTTTTTTCATAGCATGGCAATTTCGTTTGCCACCTCTTCTTTGGTTTTGTTATCCGTATGGACGTGAAGGGTGTCGAGTTTTTCATACAGCGGCAAACGGGCTAAACTTCTCTCTAATACGTCTATCTGTCTTTTGCCGTCGGCAATATCTTCCGATAGTCTTCCCGTCAATGTTTCAGGGGTTGCCATGAGGGAAATTTTCATCACTCGGACGTTTTCGGTATCAAGTTTAGATAATATGGCGTCAATGATAGATGACTCGTGCATCACCCAACAAAAGACGACGTTTTCATAAGCGGAAACCGATAGAAAGGACGAAAGAAGAAACGTGATATTTTGAAGAACCATCTTCTTCGTTTCTTCCGTCACGACAAAGGGATCGGCATCCCAACACCAATCGCCGTCGAGGAACACGCATTTATCGAGTTTCTTTTTGAGGGCTTGGCAGACGGTCGTTTTCCCGACTCCCATCGTGCCGCCTATCAAATACAGTGTCTTCATTTTTGCTCTCCATTTTTGATGAAAAAGCGTACAGAGGTCAAAACACCGAAATCTGTACGCTTTTGTTAGGATTACTTCATTAAGTACTCGTGAATGGCTTTGGCTGCCGTTTTTCCGGCTCCCATGGCGGAAATAACGGTAGCGGCACCGGTGACGGCATCGCCGCCGGCGTATACGCCATCTTTGGTGGTAAGGCCGGTTTCTTCCTCGACGATAATACCGCCGTGACGATTGACTTCAAGCCCTGCCGTCGTGGATTTGATTAAGGGATTGGGAGACGTACCGATGGCGATAATCACGGTATCGGCATCCAAAGAAAACTCACTGCCCGCAACGGGAACGGGACGGCGACGGCCGCGTTCGTCGGGTTCTCCGAGTTCCATACGGATGCAACGAACGCCCGTCACACAGCCGTTTTTCGGATCACGGGGATTTTCTTTATTCTCATAGCCGAGAATTTCGACGGGATTGTTGAGAAGCAAGAAACGGATGCCCTCTTCTTGTGCATGTTCGACTTCTTCTTTTCTCGCCGGGAGTTCTTCCATGGAACGGCGATAGACGATGGAAACCGAGTCGGCACCGAGACGCAGAGCGGTTCTCGCCGCGTCCATAGCCACGTTTCCGCCGCCGACCACGACGACGTTGCCGCCCCTCATAATCGGGGTGTCGGAATCGTTTTTGAAGGCTCCCATGAGGTTGCTTCTCGTCAAAAATTCGTTGGCGGAGTAAACGCCCTTATAGCTTTCGCCGGGAATGTTCATAAAGTTTGGAAGACCGGCGCCCGAACCGATAAAGACGGCTTCGTAGCCGCGCTCGAAAAGTTCGTCAATCGTCAAGGTTTTGCCGATGATCATATTCGTCGCAATTTCAACGCCGAGTTTTTTAAGGTTTTCGACTTCCTTTGCCACGATGGATTTGGGAAGACGGAATTCGGGAATGCCGTACACGAGAACGCCGCCCGCCTTGTGAAGGGCTTCAAACACCGTGACGCTGTGCCCTGCTCTCGCCAAATCTCCGGCGCAGGTAAGACCGGAAGGACCGGAACCGATGACGGCGACCTTATGTCCCGTCTTTTCGGGAAGAGATACGGTTGCCGTGTCGTGGGAATTATGGTAATCGGCGACGAAACGTTCGAGACGTCCGATACCGACGGGCTCGCCCTTGATGCCTCTGACGCATTTTGATTCGCACTGCGTTTCCTGTGGGCAGACACGTCCGCAAACGGCAGGAAGCGACGAAGATTTCAAAATCACTTGATAAGCGCCTTCAAAATCGCCCTCTTTGATTTTGGCGATAAAGGCGGGGATATGAATATTGACGGGGCAACCGCCGACGCAAGGCATATTCTTGCAGTTGAGGCAACGGAGTGCCTCGTCAAGGGCGGCGGCTTCATCGTAACCGATGGCAACTTCCTCGAAATTGTGCGCACGGAGTGCCGGTTCTTGGGTCGGCATGGGGTTCTTTATTAGACTCATATTCGGCATATCAGTTGCCCTCCTTCAAGAGGTTGCACACGTGTTCTTTGGCGGTGGTTTCAAAAGCACGGTACATGGTGCCGCGCTGCATGGCTTCGTCGAAATCGACTTCATAGCCGTTAAAATCGGGACCGTCAACGCAGGCAAAACGGGTGACGCGCTGACCGTCTTTTATCAGTGTCAAACGGCAACCGCCGCACATGCCGGTACCGTCAATCATGATGGGGTTCATCGAAACGGTGACGGGGATACGGTAGGGGCGCACGGCGCCTACCACGAATTTCATCATGATAAGGGGACCGATGGTGATAACTTCATCAAAGGTTTCGCCTGCCGCGAGCATTTCGTTAATCGGCTGACAAACGTTGCCCTTCGTGCCGTAGGAACCGTCGTCTGTCATGACGAAAAGACGGGTGGAAGCGGCTTTGAATTCGTCTTCGAGAATCAAAAGATCACGACTGCGGAAACCGATAACGGAAGTGACATCAGCACCCATCTCCTTGAGTTTCTCGGCAATGGGAAGCGCGATGGCACAACCGACGCCGCCGCCGACAATCAACACTTTTTTCAAGCCGTCGAGTTTGCTCGGTACGCCGAGCGGCCCTGCGAAATCGGGGATGGTATCACCGACGTTTTTCGCGCCCAACAACATCGTCGTTGCACCGACCAGTTGAAAAATGATGCGAACCGTGCCCTTCTCTCTGTCGTAACCGGCAACGGTCAAGGGAATGCGCTCGCCGTCCTCCGACACGCGCAGGATGATAAACTGACCGGGCTCGGCTTTTGCCGCTACGAGGGGGGCTTCAATATCCATGAGGGTGACTGTGGGATTGAGTATCTCTTTATTGACTATTTTATACATCGTATCGCCTCGCGCAAAAAATAATAATTTATTATACTATACGGCGAAAAAAAACGCAAGTCTTCCCAAGGAAAAACTTGCGTTTTTTCATTACATTCTGTATTCGGGGTTGAAGGCGTAATAGTTTTGGCTGTCCAGGTCTTCCGTCGTTTTTCGAAGGACCTCGCCGAAGCGCTGATAATGCACGATTTCGCGCTGACGCAAAAAGCGGATGACATCGGTCACGTCGGGATCGTCCGACAACCGCAAAATGTTGTCGTAGGTCACTCTCGCCTTTTGTTCTGCCGCCAAATCTTCGTTGAGATCGGCGACGGGGTCCCCCTTGCAGGCGATCGCCGCCGCGGTAAAGGGCGCACCTGCCGCCGCGGTCGGATAAATGCCCGTCGTATGATCCACGAAGTATTTATCAAAACCGCCGTCGGTAATTTGCTCGGGGGTCAGATTTCGCGTCAATTGATATAAAATAGCGCCTATCATTTCACAATGGCCGAGTTCCTCCGAACCGATATCGGTCAAGGTTCCGATTGCCGTTGCATTCGGCATGCCGTAGCGCTGATTCAAATAGCGGGTGGCGGCACCCATTTCACCGTCGGGACCGCCGAGTTGGGAGACGATCAAACTCGCAAGCCTTGCGGAAGGTCTTTTGATGTTGACGGGATATTGCAGTTTTTTCTCGTAAATCCACATTATCGGCCGCCCCCTTTCTCATTTTGCCAAGGCCACGGCATATCCGAAAAAGAATAGCGACTGCCCACTACGGCATCGGCGGTCAAGGGACCGTATTTTCTTTCGTAATCCGCCGTCGCACCGGCGAGATCTTCTCGCAATTTGTAATAATCTTCGAGGGCTTGCGCATTGTCCTCGTGGGTGCAAAGAAAAAGTTGTATCTCGGCTTTGGCAAAAGCGAGTTCTTGAATTTTCTTCATCAATTCTCTTTCGCTCAAGGCTTCTTTCCTCCCAAAACGAGAGGCTTATCGAGTTTTGAAAAAAGCGTTCCGCGTGCCAATGCGATTTCGGGAGTATACATATGGCGATAGTCTTGTATCGGCGCATAAACCATAGCGAGTTGGAAGGCGTTTTTCTTATCCGACTCGTTTTCGGATAAGTCCTCAACCGGCCAAGGCGGCGTCGGATATCCGTTTAGATTTTTATCCATGTTGTCTTCTTTCATTGGGGGTTCCTTTTATCAACGCGCAGCGTTGTATCTCATCCGCGAAGCGGCATATCATCACGGCTTTGCCGTGTATCTCATCCGCGAAGCGGTATATCATCCGCCGCAGGCGGCATTCCTTCCCCCTATCAGTATATGAAAAAACCGCCTTCCGTGAAGAAAGCGGTGTAAATTATTTTGTTAGCAGTTTTTGAATCTCTTTGGCGATTGCCACGGGCAAATCCGATGCGGTTACGCCGTAAGGGGAAAGCACGGCGCCGAGAGTTTGCCCGGCTTTGCCGTGAAGATACGCACCGATAGCCGCCGCAAAAAGCGGTTCGGCACCCATAGCGCAAAGCCCACCGATAAATCCCGCAAGGACGTCGCCGCTGCCGGCTTTGGCAAGAGACGTATCCCCCGTTTTGTTGATAAAAACGCGCACGCCGTCTGTGATAACGGTTTCTTTGCCTTTCAAAAGCAGGACGGTATGCGTTTTTGCGGCAAACGAGACGGCGTTGCCTATGCGATCGCCTTCAATTTCGGGGACGGACAGTCCCGTCATTGTGGCAAATTCTCCAGGGTGGGGCGTTAGCAGCACGGCTCTGTTCGCGCAGGAAAGAAAACTTTCGGCGTCGGTTCCCAAAGCGTTGAGGGCATCGGCATCCAAAACGAGAGGCGACGCTTTCGTCGAAAGCAAACTTTGTACCGTTTTTTTCGTTTCTTCGGTATTGCCCGAACCGCAACCGAAAATCGTCGCCGTCATTTTTACGGACAGTGCCGACAGTTTTTCTTTGTCACCGCGCGGCACCGCGTGATAAATCACCTCGGGAAAGCGCGACAGAAGAACGTCGGCGAGCGGTTTTTCGGAGGCAAAATACACGTATCCGACGCCGCTGCGCAGGGCGGCTTCCACCGAAAGGCTTGCGGCACCGCGATAGACGTCGCTGCCCGTCAAGAGCAACACTTTTCCGAACCTGCCTTTATTGGCGTCATCGGGACGTTTCGGCAAGAGCGCTTTGACTTTTTGATCGTCTAACTGTTCAATAAGCAAAGGAGATCCTCCTTTACGGATGTTTTTCAACTAAGTAAAAATAGGGAGACGTCGGAGAGTTGAGAATGTGAAATTCCGACGCGCATATTTGAAAACGGCTGAGGGTTTTGAAATACTCGCGGAGCATATCGCCTTCAAGCGCGCCCTCCTCGTGACCGGGATAAATGGCGATGATTAAAACGCCGTCGGGCGCCAAAAGGTCAATGGCCGCTTCTACCGCCGGCATGGTGGTTTTTCGCAGCGTAGTGACGCTTTTTTTGCCGCTACGCGGCAAATATCCGAGGTTGAAGATGCCTGCCTTGATAGGTCCTTCGACAAACTCCTTGACGCGGTGATGGGAAGCGCAAATCAAGGTGTAATTGCGGGGAGCGTTTTCTTCTTCCAGATGCTTTCTCGTGGAATCGAGCGCCTCGCCCTGAATATCGAATGCAAACACTCTTCCCTCTTTACCTACGGCTTTGGAGAGAAAACAGGTGTCGTTGCCGTTTCCCATGGTGAAATCCACCGCGGTTTCGCCGACGTGCAAATGTTCCAAAATAAAATGTTTATGAAGTCCGCAAAGATCAACCATGATTTCTCCTTATTTGGCGGGTGTGACGTAGCAAGAGTAGTTGGTGTGATAAATAACGAAACCGGGTTTGGCACCTGCCGGTTTCTTGATGTTTTTCACGCGGGTATAATCGACCGAAACAGAAGAGCCTTTTGCTTGCGAATATTTAGCGGCAAGAGCGGCCGCCTCGGTATAATCGAGGTCGCTCGGTTCTTCCCCGTGGGCGCGCAAAATGACGTGAGAACCCGGCATATCCTTAACGTGAAACCAAATGTCCCCTTTTTCGGCGATTTTGAAGGTCAAATAATCGTTTTGGGTGTTATTTCTGCCGATGAGCACTTCATAGCCGCCCGAAGTTTTGGCTTCAATCGGTTTGCATTTAGATACTTTTTGCGGTTTATAATCTTTCATGCGCGAGGCGTAACCCGAGCGATACATTTCGTCACGGATGTCGAACAGATCCTGCTCCGATTCGGCACGGGAGAGAAAATCGCGTACCGAGGCGAGGTAAGAAAGTTCGGCTTCCCATTCGGCTATGCAAGTCGACAAGACTTCCTTGGCTTTTTTGCACTTGTTGTACTGTTTGTACATTCTCTGCGCGTTGGCGGAGGGGGAAAGACGGGCATCCAAGGGAACTTCGATTTCCTCGGCTGTTTCGCTGTAATAATCGGGCGTCGTAAACGACGTCATGCCGCGAGAGAGACGGTACAGATTGGCGGTGATCAAATCGCCGCGTTTTTTATAGGTCTCGCCGAGTTCGCTGTCAAGGAGCGCCTGCCTTTGCAGAGCCAGTTTTTTCTCGGTGCGGGATTCGGCGTTTGAAAGAAGTTGCAAGAGGTCGTGACCGCGTTGGCGGATACGTTCAACACGGTCTTTTTCTTCGAAATACGCGTCGAAAAGCCGGTCAAAAGAAGGATAACCGACGGCGGAATAACCGAAGTACGAAAGCGGCATATAGCAATAGTCTTTCGGATGGCCGTCTTGATCCAAAAACGCCGTCGGTTGATAGTTTTCGTCTATCAAAGCCTTTTGCCAAGCCGAGAAAGTTACGTATAAAGACGAGGGTGAAATCTCCAAAAGCGGAGTATCGCATTTTCCCGTAGCCAAAAAACAAATTTCGTGCGCTACCTGCGTGGCGATACCGCCATAGGTGGACGTGATGAATTTTTCGACCGTCCGCTCTCCGCCGAAATCGGAAAAAGCCTGCATAAAGAAATCACGGTCGACCGTAAGCGGCGAAGTTTTGCCCTGCGCCGCCGGCGCAGTATAGGAAAGGCCGGGGAGAATCTGTCGGATGGTACTGTCGGAAAAGTCGATAAGTTTCAATGCCGAGATGATTTTTTCATTGGCATCCGTCAAAATCAAGTTGGCGTACTTGCCCATGATTTCGCAATACAATATTTTCGTCTCGGAATAACCGAGGTCGTCCATGGCGGAAAAGGCAAAACGAGCAATGCGGTCAAAGCCGACTTGACGAATATCCGTGAGTCTTCCACCGGTCAAATGCTTGCGCAAAAGCATACAAAACATGGGGGGCACTTTCGGATTGTCTTTTTGCAAATTCGAGAGTTGAAGCCTCGGCGCATTCGGCCCGACGTTAAAAACGAGACGGGCGGATTTTTTACCCGCATGAAGGCAAAGGTCAACTTCGTCGTTTGCGGGCATCAAAACTTTTTCGATGCGAGCATCGGCAAAATCCCTTTGGATCTCCGAAAGCACAGCGCGCATCATACAAGCATCAAATGCCATATTATACCTACTGTTTGTAAATAATCGTTGTCAAATTGACTGAATATACTCTAAAAGCGAGGATTTTTCGTTTTCGACTTTACCGTCCATAACGGCATACAAAGCACCCTCGAGCAATCTGCCGATGGCGACGCCTTTATAGCCTGCTTTTTGCAAATCGTTGCCATTGAGTCTCAAATCCGAAATTTTCGTCACGGGATTTTCCGCTATGATTTTCTCAAAAATCTCCGTGCGGTTCTCCCCGTCCGAAAGGTCGCAAAGGAACAGAAAATCTTTGGTGTTTTCCACGCCGAGGGTGTGGCAAAGGCGCAAATATTCGCCTCTTCTTAAGTTGCGCTCGGCATTTTGCTGTGATAAAATCGAAACGCCGTAATCGAGAAAACTCTTCTCGGTTTTGAGGCGCTTTGCCATTTCTTCAAAATGGGCGGCACGGTTTGGATCCTGCCAAAGCAGTTGCAGCGTACATAGACGAAAGTCATTCGATGCAAAAGCCGTTGGCAACGAGAATTCGGCACCGGGGAAAAGAAAAGCCGTTACGTCGGAAAATTCACTGAGAACGGCGACGGCGTTTTGCCCCGACAGGAGTTTTCGCCACTCGGCGTATACCCGTTCCGCCGAAACGTCGCGTAAAAGGGGATATAGTTTGTGAATGGCTTTTGCCGTCTTCTCTTCCACCGAAAAACCGAGAGCGGAAGCAAAGCGGAGGGCGCGCAGGATGCGAAGTGCATCCTCCGAAAAGCGCAAAGCGGGTTCGCCGACACAGCGAATCACGCGATTTTTCAAATCTTCTCTGCCGCCGAACGCGTCGGTGAAGCCGTACACCGGGTGATAACACATGGCGTTTACCGTAAAATCTCGGCGCGCCAAATCGTCTTTGAGTTCTTTGGTGAAGGTCACTTTGTCGGGGTGGCGGTGGTCGAGATATCCGCCGTCGGTGCGATAGGTTGTCACCTCGATGGATTCCCCGTCGGCGATGACCGTTACCGTACCGTGTTTCACCCCCGTTTGGATCAAACGGAATTCCGACAAAACGGATAGCATTTCATCCGGCGTTGCCGAGGTCGTCATATCAAAATCGTTAGGAGAAAGGCCGAGTAAAAAGTCACGGACGGAACCGCCAACGACGTCGGCACGGAAGCCTGCGCGCTCTAACGTTTCATACACGCGGATAGCGCCTTTTGACAAAGTCATGTCCATATTTTCCTCTCCTTTCTTTTTTCATATTCTACCATATTTATATAGGGTTGTCAACGAAAAGCGCTCTGTTTTCATTGACTTATCGGCACTTTTCTGCTATACTGTTGCCGATAAGAACGAGGTAAAAATATGAAAGTATCCACCACCACTTCTTCGCTTTTTTGCACGTTCGGCGAAACGGACGGCATCAAAGCGGCAAAAGACGTCGGGTTTGACGCGCTCGATATGAATCTTGCGTTTCTCCCCTACGAGTATTATAACGAAGAAAATTACGAAAAAAACGCCGAAAGGCTTAAAAACTGTGCCGACAAAAACGGTTTGGTTTTCAATCAAGCGCACGCGCCCTTCCCGACGATGAAATTCAGAGACGGAAATCCCTATTTATGTAATGAAGCATACAACAAAGAGGCAAGAGAAAAAATCGAGCACGCCGTTTTGTTTGCGGGGATTCTCGGCACCGAGCGAATCGTCATTCATCCCGTGGATTTTCTCGGCAGAGGCGACCAAAAAGAGCAAAACATCCGCATTTTTGAATCTTTTGCCGAAGTGGCAGAAAAAGCCGGTGTCAAAATCGCGCTTGAAAACATGTGGGGGCACGGCAAAGGAACGAAGAACATCGTCCCGAACGTATGCAGTACCGGTCAACAACTCGGCGAATATTACGACGCCCTTGACCCCAAACGTTTTTCGGTTTGCCTCGACCTCGGTCATTGCGGTTTGATCGGCGAAGCGGCGGAGCATGCCGTTCACGCACTCGGTCACGACCGTTTGCACGCGCTCCATGTTCACGACAATAACGGCGTAGCCGACGAACATACTCTGCCCTATTTCGGCGTGATGAACTGGGACAATATCACGAAGGCTTTGGCGGATATCGACTACGACGGCGACTTGACTTTTGAAGCCAACGGAGATATGTTTATCCGCTTGGAAAAAGAAAAACGCTTAGCGTTTGACGCCTATCGGCTTATGGCGGATACCGGCCGCGCTTTGGTTAATAAAATAGCCGAATATAAAGAAAAAGCGTGAAAAAAGGGACAGATTTCTCTGTCCCTTTTGTTATGTTCGTTTTGGGGATTAGCCCTGAACCATTTTGGCAATCTCTGCCGCGAAATCTTCTTCTCTCTTCTGAAGACCTTCGCCCTTGTCGTAACGGATGTAACCGGTTACTTTGATATTGCCGCCAAGCTCTTTGGCAACGGAAGCCACGTACTTGGAAACGGTCATGGAGTCGTCTTTGACGTAAAGCTGATCCATGAGGCAGTTGGTCTCATAGAATTTGCCGAGTTTGCCTTCGACGATCTTTTCAAGAACCTGTACGGGTTTGCCTGCCATTTTGGGATCCTGCTGCATCTGCTTTACGAGAATGTCTTTCTCTTCGGCAAGAACGGAAGCGGGAACGGACTCACGGTTGAGGTACTGAACGGGCATAGCGGCAGTCTGAAGCGCTACGTTTTTAGCGGCTTCTGCAAAACCGTCTTTGCCGGCAACGTCGGTATCAAAAGAAATGATAACGCCGGTCTGACCCAAGCCGTGAATATAGGTGGAAACGGTGCCTTCTACGATCGAGAAACGACGGATAGAAAGTTTTTCACCGATTTTGTAGGTTTTCTCGGCAAGAGCATCTTTCACGGTGCCTTCGCCGTTTGCCATTTTGCAATCCATAAGAGCGTCAACGTCAGCGGGTTTGCAAGCGATAACGGTCTTCAGAATGTCTTTAACAAACTCCTGGAAAACTGCGTTCTTAGCAACGAAGTCGGTCTCGGAGTTTACTTCGATGATAGCGGTGGTGTCGCCAACGGTCATGATATCAACAAGACCTTCGGCAGCAATACGGTTTGCCTTTTTAGCGGTAGCTGCCATGCCCTTCTCGCGAAGGATTTTGACAGCGGCTTCAAAATCACCGTTTGCATCTTTGAGAGCGTTTTTGCAGTCCATCATACCGCAACCGGTCTGTTTTCTGAGCTCGGCTACGTCTTTTGCGGAAAATTCAGCCATTTTCGTTCTCCCTTCAATTATTCAGCGTCGGCTACGACTTCTTCTGCGGTTTCTTCAGCAGCAGCGGGAACTTCTTCCTGTACACCGCCGTGTGCTGCGATAACAGCATCGGCAAGAGCGCCTGCGATGAGTTTGATAGCGCGGATAGCGTCGTCGTTACCGGGGATGATGTAATCGGCATCGTCGGGATCGCAGTTGGTATCTACGATAGCCACAACGGGAATACCGAGTTTCTTTGCTTCCAAAACGGCGTTTCTTTCTTTGTGCGTATCTACGATGAAGACGCAGGAAGGAAGAGTGTCCATTTCTTTGATACCGCCGTATGCTTTTTCAAGGTCGGCGATTTCTTTGAGTTTCTTTGCAACTTCTTTCTTGGGAAGAAGATCAAAGGTTCCGTCAAGCTGCATTTTTTCAAGGTCTTTGAGACGCTTAATGGACTTGCGGATGGTATTGAAGTTGGTGAGCATACCGCCCGGCCAACGTACGTTGACGTAGTACATGCCGCATCTCTGTGCTTCTTCACGGATGGTGTCGGCTGCCTGTTTCTTCGTACCGATGAAAAGAACGGTGCCGTTTTCTTCGGCAACGGAAGAAACGAAATTGAACGCTTCCTCAAATTTCTTTACGGTTTTCTGAAGGTCAACGATATGAATACCGTTTCTCTGAGTGAAGATGTACTCTGCCATCTTCGGGTTCCACTTCTTGGTCGGATGGCCGAAGTGAACGCCTGCTTCAAGCAACTGCTTGATTGTGATTTCGAACATTTTGAATGTTCCTCCTTGGTTTTTTCCGCCACAACGCCCATTGCTGCGACTCTTGTGAGCACCGGCAACAAAGCAAGACGCTGTGTGAGATTTAGTGTTCCGCATACGCGGACTTCAGTATTATACAGTATCGCGCGTTGTATTGCAATCACTTATCGTTGTAAAAACGCAAAATTTACAATTTGTTCATATTTTATCGCCGAATGTTTAAAAAACCGTTCGCGCCAATGCTCTTGCAAATACGGTATTTTTGTGATACAATGGGGATATTCCAAGCGTTAGGAGAACCGTATGAAAAAGAAAACGACGGCACTTTTCGTCATTATTTCTTCCGTTTTATATTTTCTTGCTTTCCTTTTGCCGTATCTTTCGGTTTCCGGGTTTTTCTTCTACGTTTTCGACTTTTTTAATCGGTTCGTGACACTGCTTGTCCCTGCCGCCACGGCGGCGCTTCTCTTGCCCTTTGTCTATTCGCAAAAGCCGCGCCGTTTGCTTTTATGCAGTTGGCTTTTGTCCTTGCCACACGTCTTTTACACGCTGTTTTCGTACTATCTCGAACTTTACGATTACGGCTTTTCGACGGGTGCCACGCTGCTTTTCGGATTGCTTTTGTCGCTTCTTTACGCCGGTGCAATCGGTCTTTTGATTTTCGTCGTGCTTTTACTTTTGCGCCCTATCCTTTCACTGTACGAAAAGGGACACCCCTTGAAAGAAGGCTACGCCCCCTTTGATTTCGGACAAAAGATTCCGTTTTCCGTCGGCATCGTGAATATGGGGTATATCCTCGGCACGTTGATTGCAGAAATTATCCATACGGTGATTTTCCTTTCCCGTCATTTTTCGTCCTATTCCTTCTCGGAAGTCTTGTACATGGGAATTTCTTTCGTTCTGATTTTTGCGTTTTTCTTCCCGGTACAGGCTATTGCCGTTTTTCTTGCCAAAGAGAATGGGAAAGCCGCATAACGCTTACGCCTCTTTATAAGTTTCAATGCCGTTTTTGTCCGTGAGTTTCGTCGTATGTTCAAAGACGTAGCCTTCTAAGCATTTCGGCACGGCATCGCCGTATTCACATAGGCAAAGATACCTTGACTTCCCCTCGGGGCGCTCTAAGATCGTCAAGTAATAACCGCCGTCCTCGTCAAGATACACGTCGCTTTCCACCCTGCCGCCGAAGGCGCTCACCGCCCGTGCGGCTTCCGAAAGGGAAAGCCCGTCGGGAAAACGGTAGGTCAATCGCTCGTTTTTGAGGGTGGTCACCCTGTCACTTTCTTCGATTTTTTTGACGCCGCTCGGCGCCATTTTTCCGAGTTTCGTCACAAACAGTTCTCCGCCGCCGTCGGGCTTCGGATACATTTGCAAGAGCACGCGCTCTTCCCCCACGTCAAAATTTTTCTTTTGCTTGGCTTCATCTAAGATTTGCCAGAAAATGCGGCGGCACTTCGGGGTGTCGTAATCGACCGTATCGACGCCGATGCCGTATTTTTCCATATCCGCTTTTTGAAGCGTGATTTTCATCTTGTGTTCGGAAATGATAAGAAACTGCATACTCTCTCCTTATCTTCCCATTATATCGTCTTTCTCTTACTCTGTCACAAACGGTGAGTTCGAGACCTTCCTCACCGTGCCTTTCGGCAACAAAACCAAGGCAACAAAAACAAAACTAAAGGATGTTTTATGAATCGCAAACAAACAATATTCATCACGCGCGGCGCTTTGATTGCCGCCCTCTATTTCGCACTCACGCTTTTGTCGTCGCTTTTCGGGCTGTCGAGCGGTGCCGTACAATGCCGCCTGTCCGAAGCACTGTGCGTTTTACCGGCGTTTTTGCCGGAGGCGATACCGGGACTTTTCATCGGTTGTCTTTTAGCCAATCTTATCGGCGGCAACGTTTTTGATATTCTTCTCGGCAGTTTGGCGACCTTTATAGGCGCCGTCGGCACTCGGTTTTTGAGAAAAGTCAAATGCCGCTTGCTCTTGCCGCTGCCGACGGTTTTTGCCAACACCCTGCTCATTCCCATCGTCATTTTGCTGATGACGGGAACACAGTTTGCCTTCGGCGCGTATTTGGCGTTTGCCGTCACGGTGTTCATCGGAGAATGTATCAGTGCCCTGTTGCTCGGCACGGTTTTGGACCGGGTGCTTTATCGGTCGCGCTTTTTCTCTAAGGAGTCTGAAAATGGGAAAACTTCATGAATTTGAAAAAGAAAAAATGATTGTCGGCGTCATCTATCACGATCCCGCCGTTCTCGAAGCGGGGCTTTCCATGCTGACGGAGGCTTTCGGCCCTTTTGATCTCGTATCGGAGGAGTTTTCTTTTTCCAAAGAATTTTCAAACTATTACGACGAAGAAATCGGCGGTGAAGGACTTCGCCGCATTTACAGTTTTGAAAATCTCGTCGACGCCGCAAGGCAGGCGGAAATCAAAACGCTGACCAACGAAATGGAGAAAAAACTCTCGGTCGGGGAAAACAGAAAAATCAACCTCGACCCCGGCTTTATGAACATCGGACGCGTGATGCTCGCCACCACGAAACCTGCCTATTTCCGCATTCCACTGTCCGACGGTATTTTTACCGAAATGACACTTTTCTACGCCCGCGGCGCTTGGCAAAGATTCCCTTGGACGTATCGCGATTACCAAAGTCCCCTCGTCCATAAGTTCTTGACGAAGGTGCACAAGAAGTATCTCGCCCAAAGGAAAGAAGACAAGGAAGCGGAAATCTTCGGACGCCCGCTTTGATTCTCGAAAGTGCTTGATTTTCATGGTTTTTGCCGATGTTCGGCGGATGCCGTTTCATACGAAAAATAGGGATGATGAAAGATTTTCGTCCCTATTTTTTCTTTTTCTCTTGACAAAAAAACGACGCCGTGTTATAATGAAACCACAAGTTTCAACGGAAGGAGCCGACATGAAACCGGTTAATTTGACAAAGCTCGAAAGACTCGCGGATTTTATCCAAGAATACGCCTTTGAAAACAACGGCGATATGCCGGGGCTTTCGCAAATCATGGAAGAGTTGCACCTGTCCAAGGCGACGGCGTACCGCTATCTCGTCCTTTTGAACGAAAAAGGCGTCGTCAGTTATAACGGCAAGGGCACCCTCGACCTCAAAGACAAAAACAACTCACAGAAAAAATACCGCTCTATCCGCATTCCCATCTTCGGCACGATCATCTGCGGTACACCCGAAGAGGAAGAACAGTATAACGAGGGGTATCTCGCCGTACCCGAAGAGTGGGTGGACGGCGACTGTTTTCTGCTCCGCGCCCGCGGCGATTCGATGGCGGACGTAGGGGTAGCGCCCGGCGATCTTGTGCTTGTCAAAAAGGCGAATACCGCGCTTGACGGGCAAATCGTCGTCGCTCTGACGGAAGACGGCAACACCTTGAAGCGCCTTTGCTATGAAGGCAACACGCCGGTGCTTCACGCCGAAAATCGCACGTATCCCGCGGAAAAGCGGATTATCCGCCCCCAAAAACTCGAGATTCAAGGTATCGCCACTAAAATCATTAAGGATATTCGGTAAAACCATACTCATTTTTGATTTATCACTGCGACCATTTGACAGCAGAAAGGGTTGTTAGCATGGAAAACGCCATTTGGAACAATAAAACAGTCGTGGCTTCCGAAATTTCTAAGAATTACAAGCAAGAAAAAGAAATTAGGAAAGCCAGTGGGCATAAAGAACTTTGCTGTCCCGATCCCGATTGTGAATATCCCATTCTTAGATACTGTCACGGCGAAAAAAAAGTTTCTTACTTTGCGCATTTGAATAATTGTCAATGCGATTATGCGAATTTTGACAAAGAAAACACCTCACTTATGCGTGCCGTAAAATTGAAAATTTACGAAAACTTTCGATCACGCGGTTATAATGTCCAAATGGACGCAAAAATTGTTGATAAGCATTACACACATCTTGTTGTAATCCTACCCAATCAAAAGCAAATTGCTATTGAACTTGGCACACAAAGAATAACCGCCAACAGAATGGATTATTTAACATCAGCATACGAGAAAAAAGGCGTTCAAGTTAAATGGCTTGTTATCAGTAACGAGCAAACGCCGGTCAAAGAAAGTGGAACTTTCTTTATGAAGCGCTATCAACTAAACGAGTCAAAAAATAAAGATGTTCTTATCTTGAACTGGGATGCAACAGAATTGACACAATATATCGAAGACAAAAAGCAGCATCCATTTTTCGGGTTCAATTACCCTGACATTTATTTTGAGACAAGTACCCTTGACGCTCTCGATATAGAAGATGAAGAATTATCAATCAAAGGATTTCAAGATAGATTTCAACTTTGGTTAAAAGAAAAGGAAAAAGCCTTTCAAAAAAGGCTTTTGGAATTTGAAGAAAAGAGAAAACAAGAAGAAAAGCAAGCGGAAGAAATGCAGCGTCAAAGGGACAAAGAAAAAACTGAATTTGAAGCGCGTTGTCTTCAGCAATTGAACCGTCAAAAGCAAATACAAACGAATTTTCTACACGTCAGCGAACAAGAGCAAACAATCAGTCGAGAAACTTTACATCCAACTTTCTTATCAAGCTTTGACCAACAAAGCAAACAGGTCTGCGACCAATATGGTCGCCGTTGGATAAAGTGCGAAATATGCGGAAAAATTGCAACGATTGATGAATTTCGCTTTTACGGAGGACCCAATCATATCAATTTGGGTGAATGTAATGAATGCACTCGTAACAACAAATAATAACGTTAATTTGGACGAAAAAAAGACGTTTCGGGCAAGTGACAGAGCGCTTTGGCGTGCGTGGCTCGAAGAGCATTACAAGACCGAGCGCGAAGTTTGGCTTGTCTTCCCCACCAAAGAAGCAGGCGAAAATTCCGTTTGCTATAACGATGCGGTGGAAGAGGCGCTTTGTTTCGGTTGGATTGACAGTACGGCGGGCAAAATTGACGCGTATCACACGACGCGCCGTTTCGGTCCGAGAAAGCCCGGCAGCGCCTATTCGAGGGCGAACGTCGAGCGACTTTTATGGTTGGAGGCGCAGGGGTTGCTATTGCCCGAAATCAAAGAAAACGTCAAAGAAATTTTAGAGACGCCATTTGTTTTTCCTGCGGATATTATGGAAAAAATCAAAGAAAATCCGACGGTTTACGCGCATTTTCAAGAATTTTCGCCGTCCTATCGGCGTATTCGCGTCGCGCACATTGACGCTGCGCGCGAAAATCCCGCAGAATTTCAAAAGCGGCTTTACGTCTTTCTGAAAAAGACGGAAGAAGGCAAGCGCATCGTCGGTTTCGGCGGATGTGAAAAGTACTACTAAGAACCTCAAGAGGTGGTCCGTGTGAACGGTTACAAATATCCCGTGGCAAGATGTCCGAAGTGCGGACGGGCAATCATTTATTCGGACAATCCGAAAGACAAAGCCGAAATTGTACTGCGCGAAGTGACGGCGGATTATCACGGCAGGGCCGTGCTGTGCGCCAAGTGTAAAACGATGCTCGCCCTCGTGGAAAAGCCGAAAGCGGCAAACGGTTTTGTGGCAATTCCGATAATTGATTGAATACTTTGAGGTGATTTATGGATTTTGACGCTGCTAAAATTATCGCTAACACACCAACTCTAAGCAAAAGCATCGAAAAATACATTTGGATTGAAGAATCCTTGAAGCAAACGGATTTTCACAAAAATCCCGAATTTCAAAAACGATATAACGGCTTTTACCGTGTGCGTCAAAGAAGCAAAGAATGGTATGCGGCTTATTTCGGGCTTCTCGGTGAGCAAGCCTTAGCCGTGCCGTATTCTTATCAGGATATTTTACGCAAATTGTACGAAGTGGGCGGAAAACTCGAAGTTTCTTTTGCAAGCAAATTGGTCGCCAGTGTCAACCCTACGCAACCAATATGGGATAAATTTGTCTTGGAAAATTTAGGATTGCTCAGCACATGGAAAAAGAGCGCGAAACTGCCTTTGGAAAAAAGAATGGTTTTTGCCGTGCAAATATACGAAAGCATTAAAGATTGGTACGCACAATTTCTTTCTTCAAATGACGGAAAACGCTGTGTCCAATTATTCGATGATGTTTTTTCACAATATCGAGACAAATTGTCAGATTTAAAAAAAGTAGATTTTCTTCTGTGGAGCAATCGCGATTAACACTAATTAGACAAATTCGGGAGAAACCATGTTTATCAGAAAAACGACAAGCGAAGATTTGCCGGCGGTGCTTTCGGTTTACGAAAAAGCACGGGAATTTATGAGAACGCACGGCAATCCCAATCAATGGGGAAATTCGAACCCCGATATTTCTTTGATTTTGCACGATATCGAAGTCGGTGACGGATACGTGCTCATCGAAGACGGTGAGGTCGTCGGCGCCTTTGCCTTTATTCTCGGGGAGGACCCGACCTACGGTAAAATCGACGGAGCGTGGCACTATTCCCTGCCCTACGGCACCATTCACAGACTTGCCTCGTCCGGCAAATGCCGCGGCATTGCGGATTGTTGTTTTCGCTTTTGTGAAGCGAAGATTCCGCATTTGCGTATCGATACCCACGAGTGCAATTTGCCTATGCAAAAAGCGGTCGGCAAATTCGGTTTTTCCTATGCAGGTATCATCTACCTCTTAAACGGCGACCCAAGACTCGCCTATGACTATTACAAGAAAGAAAAGTGAGCCATCCTCCCGGCTGTGAAATCGGGGATTTCGGGTGAGTGTCAGACGTCTTTGCGTTTTGACCTCACCCTTTTTGTTTGTATGGAAAAGAAAAGTTATTTGTGTATTGACCTAAAGAGTTTTTACGCTTCGGTCGAATGCGTAGAGCGGGGGCTTGACCCTTTCAAAACCAATCTCGTCGTCGCCGATCCCGAGCGCGGAGACGGGACGATTTGCCTTGCCGTTTCTCCGGCTATGAAGGCACTCGGTGTGCCGGGACGATGCCGCGTTTTTGAGATTCCCAAAGGTATCAAATATATCATGGCGCCGCCGAGGATGCAGTTATATTTGCAAAAATCCGCCGAGATTGTAAGCATCTATTTGCAATTTGTCAGCCCCGACGATATGCACGTCTACTCGATTGACGAATGTTTCATTGATGCGACGCCGTATCTTTCTCTCTATAAAACGACCGAAAAAAGCTTTGCCAATATGCTTAGAGACGCCGTCTTCAAGCAGACGGGGATTTGTGCAACGGCAGGGATCGGCACCAATCTTTTTCTTTCAAAAGTGGCTCTCGATATCGTCGCCAAACACGTGCCCGACCATATCGGTGTTTTGGACGAGGAGAGTTTCAAAGAGAAGCTTTGGTATCATAGGCCGCTTACCGACATATGGAATATCGGTCCCGGCACGGCAAAGAGGCTTTCCCATCTCGGCGTTTTTGATTTGCACGGTGTCGCAATGCTGCCGGAAGAAGCGCTTTACCATGCGTTCGGTGTAAACGCGCGGTTCCTCATCGACCATGCCAACGGGCGCGAATCCTGCACCATTGCCGAAATCAAAGCGTAC
This sequence comes from Clostridiales bacterium UBA1740, assembly GCA_002315715.1. GTDB lineage: Bacteria > Bacillota > Clostridia > Oscillospirales > CAG-272 > UBA1740. The sequence continues at coordinate 45,590 of DCHY01000004.1, forward strand.
GTGCCGAAGAGCACCTCCCTATCCAACAGTCAAATCCTCTTTCGCGATTACACGTTTGACGAGGCTTTGATCATTCTTTTGGAAATGGTGGAGGGGATGGCGCTTGACCTTGTCAGACGCAGGCAGGAGACGGAGCTTGTCGGTCTTTTCGTCGGCTATTCCGCCGACCGCTCGGAACCGGTGGGAAAATCCGTCAAACTACGTGCGCCGACGCAGTCGTATAAAACGCTTTCTGCTCTTTTTGAGAGCATCTATCGGCAGATTACGCAAAAGAACGTGCCGATTCGCCGTCTCGGTATCTCTATGGGGAAACTGACGGCAGAGGGCGGAGGGCAAATCGAAATGTTTCGTTCCCCTATGGCGCAGGAAAAGGAGCGCTCCATGATGCGCGCTATCGTCAAACTGCACGACCGTTACGGCAAAAACAGCGTAGTGCGTGCGCGTGATTTTGAGCCGTGCGCCACGCTGCGCGACAGAAACGAAATGATCGGAGGACACAGAGCGGGAGAAATACAGCGCAAGCGCTGATGAGATACCGCGCAGCGCGGATGATATGCCAAGCCGCAGGCTTGGATGAGATACACGGCGAAGCCGCGATGAGATGCCAAGCCGTAGGCTTGGATGAGATACACGGCAGAGCCGCGATGAGATGCCAAACCGCAGGCTTTGATGAGATACACGGCAGAGCCGCGA
>DCHY01000026.1 GCA_002315715.1 Clostridiales bacterium UBA1740
TGCGGCTTTTACCGGTTGGCCTTTATCGCAGACGAGGCACAGCGCGAGTTTGGCAACCGTCAACAGGTAAACGAGTTTATCCCGTCCGAGCGAAACGAGCGCCACGCAGACGAAGCTGAACAGAATGCCGAAGATGTTGGCGACGCTTTCAATGCGGATGTAGGTTGCCGACTCTTTGATGATGGCGGCATCGGTCGCCATAGCACTGAGAAGCGGTTCTGCAAAAATCATCACAATGGCAGAAAAGACGGTATAAATGCCGAGCGACAGAATGAGTCCCGTTTTCAGTCGGTTGGTGAACTCTTTTTTGTCGTCCACCACCTTGCCGACGAAGAAGAACAGCGGGAGAATGATGGCCTCGTTGACGATTTCATAGAGCAGATTCACCCACGAGAGTTGCCCCGCGATGGAATACGACCACTCCCCCGGAAGTTGACCGATGAAAAAGGTGCGCACGGTTGTCCAAACGGCAGGACATAACCCCATCACCAAAAGGGCAAAGAACAGCTTCCAATTGATGTTACGAAGAGATTTTGTCAGTTTCATTTTGCTCTCCTTTACCGTATATCTTTCATAATCTTTGTCGCCACGCCTTGGATTTCGAGTTTTTTCGGGCGGATGACTTGCTTTTCGGCGGGATAGGATTTATTCTCCGCGTAGAGCACCGGCTTTTTGCCTTCGTAGCCGAGGCGTTTGAGGGTATTGCCGTCCTCGGTCAGAGCAACGACAACTTGACCTTCAAGAGCCGTATTGGTTTTCTTGACGAGGACGAGGTCACCTTCGTTCACGCCGATATCCACCATCGAGTCGCCCTTGGCACGGAGGAGGAAGCACTCGCCGTCCACCCACTCTTCGGGAATGGCGAGATAGCCCTCGTTGTACTGCTCCTCATCCTCCGGAGTACCGCAGATAATCGAGCCGTATATCGGAACTTTGACGCTCTTATATTTGCGCGTGTAGTTGCTCGCTTCGGCAGGCTTCATCGTCCCTTTTCCGTTATACTCCACCTTGCCGTCGTTGCTCAACTTTACGATATACCGATACGCCGTCGCTTTTGACATCTCCATATATTCCATGATTTCCGGGAGTTTCGGCACTTTGCCGTTGCTTCCCCTCATATAATCATGGATGAATTTTTCCATTTTCTCGAGCTTTTCAGAATCGAAGACTCTCATTTTTGCCTCCACTTTGTATATACGAAACCTTTGGTTTTATTATACTGCTGTTTTGACGTTTTGTCAATAGTTTTTGATAAATTCGCGCCGGGAGTTTCTTCATTGTTTTGCATCGCAATTTTTGAATCTTGAAAAAATGCCGATTTGGATGTATAATAGCGATTAGAAACACGAAAGAGGTGGTACCTTGACAAAGAACGAATTGCATTCGCTCGTGGAAGAAACGCAACCCAATATCTGCGGAATTTGCGTTCTGCAAGACGGAAAAGAGATTTATTCCGACACGTGGAACGGCTATCGACCGACCGACTGCGTTCACATTATGTCGGCGACCAAAAGCATTGTCTCCCTGCTCGTCGGTATTGCCGTTGACAAAGGATTGATCGGCAGTGTAGACGACAAGGTGCTTTCCTATTTTCCCGATTATCCTGTCAAGCGCGGAGAAAAGACGATTTACGACGTGACGGTCCGTCACCTTTTGACCATGCGCGCCCCCTACAAGGGCAAGGGCGATCCGTGGACGAAGGTCTGCTCCTCGGATAATTGGACGTTTTCCTCGCTCGATTTTCTCGGCGGAAAGAACGGCATTACCGACGTATTTGACTATCGCACGGTTTGCCTCCATATTCTCTCGGGAATCCTCTATCGCGCGACGGGCATGAAGACCGTGGACTTTGCCAACGAGGTGTTATTCCGTCCCCTCGGCATCGCGGAACATGAAAACTTCTACGCCGAAACCGCCGAGGAACACAAAGACTTTACGCTGGACAAAGCCCCCAAGGGCAACGTGTGGTTTTCCGATCCGGAGGGACTCGGAACGCCGGGTTACGGCTTGTGTATGAGCGCCCGGGATATGGCGAAAATCGGTCAGTGCTGTCTTGACGGCGGAAAATATAACGGACGTCAGATTGTATCTGCCGAATGGCTCCGGGAGATGACCGTGTCCCGGGGGATAGAGGACGGCAACTTTCGCGGAATGTCCTACGGCTACCTTTGGTGGATCATTCACCCCGAGAAGAAGATTTACGCCGCCATCGGCAACAGCGGAAACGTCATCTATGTGAACCCCGAAATAAAAACCGTGGTTTCGGTGGCATCCTATTTCAAGCCGACGGTGTTTGACCGCGTGGATTTTATCGAAGATAAGCTGCTTTCGTCGCTCCTTGCCAACTAATTGAAAAGCGGTTCATCCTTCTCGGGTGAACCGCTTTTTCTTGTTTCGTGAGCACGCTCATATTTGGATGTAGAAAGGCGGTTTTTCGGCTCACAAATCGCCTACAACCGCCTTTCTTTGGGTGGGAGGGGTATTTGCCCGCCCCGCCGACAAACGCCCCTCAAATCCGTTATTTTCATTTTTTGTATCGCCGTATCGCTTTTTTCACAGTATCTAAGATTTGCAGAAAATCCTGCATTTCGGCGTTGGAACAGTCCCCGAGTAGTTTCCCGATTTCCTTGTTGGCGACGGCGTAGGTGCCGGGCACTTCGGCTCGCAGAATCCAGTCGGTTGCCACCTCGAGCGCCTCCGCAATGCGGATGAGCACCGACAGCCCGGGGACGTGTCCCTTGGCGAAGTTTGCTTTTTTCTATAGCGATGTCGAAAAATCTTGGCAAGTCGGAAAAAACGAAAATAATTCAAAAAACTCTTGACAAAGACAAAAATGAATGTTACCTTATAATAAAATCATATTTGGCAAAGTGGCCGCGAGGCTACGACGCAAAGCTATAGGGACTGATATTCAGTCAGCCAGTTGCAATTATTTACTTCGTTTGAGGTAAATTTTGCAACTTTTTTCTTTATTAAGCGGAGGAAAATATGAACGTCAGAAAAAGACGAAACAGCGAATCGGGGCTAGCTATTCTCAACTATTATTCGCTGACAAAACAGCAAAATGAATATAGAGTAAACCGTTTGACCGGCTATCTTGCGCTTGCAACGCAGATTTCGGGATTTATTATCCTATTGCTTAATTATGTTGGGCTGTTTATTCTAGATACGTCAAAGGTGTTTTTTGCCGTTGGCTGTATGCTTCCGTTTTCTATGTCGTCGTTTGCGATTACGGTAATTGCCAAAATTGAAAAGCAGTGGGTTAAATATTTCACACTGTCTTGCGTTTGCATGACGATTATGATTTTATTCATGTTTTTGAGTATGCACGTTGTGCTTCTGTTGCTTTTCCCCATCATTGTATCTTGTTTATATTTTGACAAGCGTTTGTTCATTTTTGAGGCACTGGAGACGGCGGTTGCCATGCTCATCGGTCATATTCTCAGCTACTCTTTGTCGATCGTCTTTGACGATCCGTTCGTACAAAGTATGTATCACGCTTTGGTTTTCGGATTTGTTCCGAGATTTTGCGAATACGTATTGACTTGTCTTGCCGTTTATCTGTTTATTCAAATCAGTTCAAAAATGGTAAAAGGCGGATATGATTATGCCCAAAAGGCAGAAGACCTTATCCAATCCCAAAAGAATACGAACTATGAAATAGTCAAAAACCTTGCAACGGTTTCGGAAAACAAATCAAATGATATCGGAGAGCATATTTCAAGAGTTTTTAATTATATGTACGTTTTGGCATATCATTTCGGATACACCGCCGATGAGTGCTATGACATTTCCTTGGCGGCTATGCTTCACGACGTCGGAAAACTCGGTGTGGATGAAAAAATACTATCCAAACCCGCAAAACTGACTGGGGAGGAATTCGAAGAGGTTAAAAAGCACGCAGCTTACGGCAAACAATTACTTAGTAACTCGTCCAATCAAGTTTTGGAAATTGCTGCAATGATTGCCGACCAACACCATGAGCGTTGGGATGGGCAGGGATATCACGGACTGAAGGGCGATGAAATAGACCGAGTCAGCTGTATGATGAGCGTCGTGGACGTTTTTGACGCACTCACGTCGAAGAGATGTTATAAAGATGCATGGCCCAAAGAACAGGCTTACGCCGAGATCGTTAAAGGCAGAGGAACACAGTTTTCTCCCGAAGTGGTTGATAAATTTGTCGAACATTTTGACGAGATTTCGGAAATATACGAAGCCAACCGGGATATCATTTAAAGGACGGATCTTCGGAAAGGGGCAACAGCACAATCCCGGTCATAGAATAAAGCCGACGGGCAGGTTGTCTTTTTTCACGCGTTTTTTCAATGTTTTGTTTATTGTTAACAGATAAGGTTATGGGGGATAGAATCAAAAGCGAAACTAAACCCAATAGGACTGAAAACAGAGGGGTAAACCTTGCGTTTATCCCTCTTTTTCTGTCGTTTGTCGAAAAGGCCTTGATTAGAGAAGAAAGGCCGTAAGGAATACAGCTTTGCGCTGTATCTTAATCTAAAATATTGTTCTTCATATCGTGTCAACTTTCGAAAAAACCGAAAAAACCATATAATTGCCAACAAAAGATAACAAAACAGCCCAAACGCCGAAGCGCTTGGGCTGTTTTTTCATTACTTTTTGGATGGACGGCCGACGATGAGTTTGCCGCCAATGGCGACTATCATCTTAGCAGCGTCTGCGGAGTAAGCGTCGGCATAGACGGTAAGACGCTTCGTCAAAACTCCTTTTGCCAAAATCTTAACGCGCTTTGCGTTTGCCGGGATGAGGCCCTTGCGCTTCATCTCGAAGAAATCGACGACGTCGCCGTTTTCAAAAGCATCCGAGAGGGTGTTGATGTTGACGATGGCTTCTTTTCCGCCTGCCGTGTACAGAACGATTTTCGTGCTATCGGCTTCGGCTTTGGTTTCATTTTCAACGATTTGGATAATTTCTTCGTCGTCGAAAATTTCGCGTGCCTCGTTGAGCGTAATCGTTTCTGCTACGACGGGTGCCTCGTCTTTGGATACTTCCTCGTTTTTAATCTCATCCGGTTCTTCGAGGGTTGTATCCTTGCTCGGAAGTTCTTCCGTGGCGGTTTCTTCCGCTTCGGTGATTTCTTCCGTTTCGGCGGGTTCCTCGGCTTCGGCAACATCCTCGACGGAGATTTCTTCTACAACGGAAGTTTCTTCTTTTACAGGGGATTGCTCTGCCACGGGGGTTTCCTCTTCTTCAGAGGCTTGCTCTTCTACGGTTGTTTTTTCTGCTACGGGCGCTTCTTCGATCGCGGTTTCGGTTTCGACCGTTACGAAGGCGTCTGCCGGGGGCGTGGTCGGCTCTGTAGGAGCCGGCCCGTCACCGATAGCGCGTTTAACCACGAGTTCCAAAACGTCGAGTACTTCGCGCTGTGCTTGGAAGGAACTGTCAACGACGAGAGTATACCAATCGTGTTTTGCACTCTTCGGGAATGCCGAATGAGCCAAAGCAGGATGTTCGGCTTTGATCTCGGCGGCGGTCTTGTCGTCGGTTCTGATAAGGAAGAAGACGTTGCCGTTTTCCAGTTCGTAAACGTAAGTGAAGCATACGCGTTTGCCTTCCGTATCGGCAGTTACGTAGTGCGTATCTGCCAAAGGCAAGCCGGTGACCGTGTAATTGATACGGCAATTGGTTTCGACTTTGCTGTCGAAGGTTTCGTTGAGGTAACTTGCGACTGTCGCCTTGCTAAGCGTAATATCGGGCTGTGCCACGGTTTCGGTGGCAGCGGCGATACTTTCTTTCAAGGTGAGACCGACGGGCTCTTGCTCTGTCGGGATATCATCGCCCGTTGCGCGTTTAACCACAAGCCCCAAAACGTCGAGCACTTCGCGCTGTGCTTGGAAGGAACTGTCAACGACGAGAGTATACCAATCGTGTTTTGCACTCTTCGGGAATGCCGAATGAGCCAAAGCAGGGTGTTCGGCTTTGATCTCGGCGGCGGTCTTGTCGTCGGTTCTGATAAGGAAGAAGACGTTGCCGTTTTCCAGTTCGTAAACGTAAGTGAAGCATACGCGTTTGCCTTCCGCATCGGCAGTTACGTAGTGCGTATCT
>DCHY01000028.1:0-11773 GCA_002315715.1 Clostridiales bacterium UBA1740
CTGTTTTTGATGAAGACGCTTTTGACGTTGCTTTTGTCCGTCTTCGCCGTGGCGGCGGGCACGCTTTACCCGTTTGAGCCGCGCCACACCGTCCCTCTCGAAACCTTCGTCATCGGCATTGCCGCCGTTCTCTTGGCTTTAGAGCCCAACAAACGCCGTATTGAAGGGGCGTTCATCAAGAGCGTTATTTTGCAAAGCATCCCCAACGCCGTGACGCTGTTTATGCCGGTTTTGACGCTGCTGTTGTGCTTCCGCTTCGGGGAGTTCGGTTCCGTGGAACTGCGCAACACCCTTTGTATGACCGCCATGACTGCCGCCGGCTTTGTCAATCTGTGTTTTCTGTGCATTCCCTACACCAAGTGGCGCGCCGTCGTGGTGACGCTGATGGGCGCGGCGCTCGCCGCTCTCGTGCCTATCTCGGTTTATCTTTTGGGAGATATGTTCTCGCTTCGCGTCGTTGCGGGCGAGGCGCTTCTTTTGCCGGTTCTGTTCGGCAGTATCGCTTTCTCGGCGCTTTTCCACGCGGTATATCGCTTGATTTTCAAAAGAATCAAGCGTAAAAAAGAATTATTTATAAAAAATGCTTGACAGATTTTCCCCTTAGTGCTATACTCTTTTCATATCAAAAGCGATGACCGAGAACAAGTAGGTCCGATAGGCTTTAAAGAGAGCTGCCGTTTGGTGCGAGGCAGTGAGCAATCGGTAACCGAATACATCCCGTGAGCTGCGCTGTAAACCGTACGAAGTACGCAAAACGGCGACGGAAACCGACCGTAAAACGGCAGGGCATGTTTGTGCCTGATGAGGCGAGACTCGTGAGGGTTTCGTAAACTGAGGTGGTACCGCGATTTTATCGCCCTCTGTACAATTATGTACAGGGGGTTTTCTGTTTTTCCCCCGGTCAAGAAAAACGGGAATACGTCTTTTGAAAGGATTATCCCCATGCCCATTACCGACTTTCTTGAAAGAAATGCGAAGGTGTATCCGAACGATTCCGCCATCGTGGAAATCAACCCCGCCAACCAGCCGGAGCGCAACACGACCTGGCGCGAGTACAGCCTTATCGAACTCGCTTCCGAGTCGGACAAGTACCGCCGCGAAATGACCTGGAAAGATTTTGACCTCAAAGCCAACCGCTTTGCCAATCTGCTTTTCACCCGCGGTGTCAAAAAAGGCGACAAAGTCGCCATTCTTCTGATGAACTGCCTCGAATGGCTGCCCATCTATTTCGGCATACTGAAGACGGGTGCCATCGTCGTGCCGATGAACTTCCGCTATTCGTTTGACGAAATTCAATACTGTCTTGACCTCGCCGACGCTCGCATGCTCGTCTTCGGACCGGAATTCATCGAGCGCATCGACGCCGTCAAGGGAAACATTCCGAAAGTGACGGACTTCTTCTTCGTCGGAAAAGCCGAAGAAACGCCCTCCTACGCCGGCAATTACGCCGAACTCATCAACTTCTGCTCGACGCAGGTGCCCCCCGTTGCCCTCACCGAAGAGGACGACGCCGCCATCTATTTCTCCTCGGGTACCACCGGTTTCCCGAAGGCTATTTTGCATTCTCACGCCTCCCTGACCAACTCGGCGCGCACCGAGCAGGCACACCACGGTCAAAAGAAAGACGACGTCTTTCTTTGCATTCCGCCTCTGTATCACACCGGCGCCAAAATGCACTGGTTCGGCAGTCTGATCTCGGGTAGCAAAGCCGTTCTTTTGCGCGGTGTCAAACCCGAATGGGTCTTGGAGGTCGCGTCCTCCGAGCGTGCCACCATCGTTTGGCTGCTCGTACCGTGGGTACAGGATATTCTCGACGCGCTTGACCGCGGCGATATCAAACTCTCGGATTACCATCTCGAGCGTTGGCGTCTCATGCACGTCGGCGCACAACCCGTTCCTCCCTCTCTTATCAAGAGATGGAAAACGGTATTTCCGAACCATCAATACGACACCAACTACGGTCTTTCCGAATCCATCGGCCCCGGCTGTGTACATCTCGGCGTGGAAAACATCGACAAAGTCGGCGCCATCGGCAAAGCCGGCTATCTTTGGAAAACCAAGATTGTCGACGAAGCCGGCAATCCCGTGAAGCAAGGCGAGGTCGGCGAACTTGCCGTTGCCGGTCCCGGCGTCATGAAATGCTATTACAAAAATCCCCAAGCCACCGAAGAAATTTTGAAGGGCGAATGGCTCTTGACGGGCGATATGGCGAAGGAAGACGAGGACGGCTTTATCTACCTCGTTGACCGCAAAAAAGACGTCATCATCAGCGGAGGCGAAAACCTCTACCCCGTGCAAATCGAAGACTTTCTTCGTGCTTACGACAAAATCAAAGACGCCGCCGTCATCGGTCTTCCCGACAGACGTCTCGGCGAAATCGCCGCCGCCGTTATCGAAATCAAAGACGGCTTTGACTGTACCGAAGAAGAAATCAACGAGTTTTGCCTCGGTCTTCCCCGTTACAAGCGCCCGAAGGTTATCATCTTTGCCAAAATCCCGCGCAATCCCACCGGCAAGATCGAAAAGCCGAAACTCCGCGCCATGTACTGCGGAGAGCGTTTGGTGGAGGCGCAAACCAAAGCCTAAGGAGTTTTTATGCAAGCAAGTGTTTTAACGGGACTGTTTGTCCTTTTGTTCTTTGCCGTCATGCTCGGCGGCGGTTTTGCCTGTCGCCGTAAGGCACAGGACGTAGACGGCTTCGTCCTCGGCGGACGCGGCGTCGGACCGTGGCTGACCGCCTTTGCCTACGGCACGTCCTACTTCTCCGCCGTTATCTTCGTCGGCTATGCCGGACAGTTCGGTTGGAACTTCGGCGTCGCCGCGACTTGGATCGGGCTTGGAAACGCCTTTATCGGGTCGCTTCTCGCCTGGAACATTCTCGGCAGGCGCACGCGTCTTTTGACGCAGCACCTCGGCTCCCGTACCATGCCGGATTTCTTCGGCAAGCGTTTTGAGAGCGAAAGTCTCAAGCAGTTTGCCTCTATTATCGTTTTCGTCTTTCTCATCCCCTACACCGCGTCGCTTTACAACGGTCTTTCGAGCCTGTTCGGCATCGCGTTTGACGTACCTTATACCGTCTGCATCATCGTGATGGCGGTTCTGACGGGGATTTACGTTCTCTTCGGCGGCTATCTTGCCACCGCCGTCAACGATTTTATTCAAGGCATCATCATGCTCGTCGGCATCTTTGCCGTCATCGTCGCCGTGCTGAATCAAAACGGCGGTCTTATGGGTTCCTTGGAAGCCCTCGCCACCTCCGAAAACGGCGGTTGGGCGTATGCATCCTTCCTCGGGCCGGATCCCCTCTCGCTTCTGTCGGTCGTGCTTCTGACCTCTCTCGGCACTTGGGGCCTTCCCCAGATGGTCGGCAAATTTTACGCCGTCAAGAATGAAGACGCCATCAAAAAAGGCACCCTCATTTCGACCTTCTTCGCCATCGTGGTGGCGGGGGGATGTTACTTCCTCGGCAGTTTCGGCCGTTTGTTCGTTTCGGCGGACGAGGTAGCCGCCAAAGGTTTTGATATCATCGTCCCTTCGATGCTCAAAGAACTTGCGCCTATTATCATCGCCGTCGTCATCGTGTTGGTACTTGCCGCCTCGATGTCCACCCTCTCTTCTCTCGTTTTGACCTCGGCGTCGACCCTGGCGCTTGATCTCGTCGTTCCCAAGACGAAAATCAAAACCGAGAAAAGCAAACTTTTGACCGTGCGCCTTTTCATCTGTTTCTTTATCGTCGTTTCGGCGGTCATCGCCATTCTCAAAGACACCCTTTGGTCGGGCTCGGTGTTCATCGCGCAAATGATGGGCATTTCCTGGGGCGCTCTTGCCGGTGCCTTTCTCGGCCCGTTCTTGCTCGGCCTTTACTCGAAGAAAGTGTCAAAGCCCGCCGTTTGGACCTCCTTTATCCTCGGCGTTGCCGTGATGACGGCGCAACTTGTCATCTCGGTTTTTAAAATCCCCGTCTCTTTCTTCCTCTTTAAGAATTCGCTCGTCAGCGGCGTCTTTGCAATGGTGCTCGGCACCGTCGCCGTCATCGTCGTCAGCGCCTTTACGAAAAAGCAAATTCCCGCGGGTGTGGACGAAAAATTCGCCTGCTACGACGTCAAAGTCTTGGTTCACGCCGATCATTCCCTCGAAGAAGAATAAACAATACAATCTTGGAGATACACTATGAAAAAAATGATGCTTGGAAACGAAGCGGTCGCGAGAGGTCTTTACGAGGCCGGCGTCACCGTCGTCTCCGCTTATCCCGGAACGCCGTCTACCGAAATCACGGAATACGCGGCAAAATACAACGACATTTACTGTGAATGGGCACCCAACGAAAAGGTCGCGACGGAAGTCGCTTTCGGCGCTTCTCTCGCCGGGGCGCGCTCTGCCTGTGCCATGAAGCACGTCGGACTCAACGTCGCGGCAGACCCGCTTTTCACCCTCTCCTACACGGGCGTGAACGGCGGTATGGTCATCTGCGTCGCCGACGACCCCGGTATGCACTCCTCGCAAAACGAGCAGGATTCAAGACATTACGCGATTGCCGCGAAAATCCCGATGCTCGAGCCGGCAGACGCCAAGGAAGCCAAGGATTTTGCCAAACTCGCCTATGAACTCTCCGAAAAGTACGACACGCCGGTGCTTCTGCGCATGTGCACCCGTATCGCTCACGCGCAGTGTGCCGTCGAGCTTTGCGACAGAGAAGCGCGCGAGAACAAACCCTACGAGAAAAACCCCGCGAAATTCATCATGTCCCCTGCCAACGCCATCCGCCGTCATCCGTTCGTGGAAGAAAGACTCAAAGCCCTCGCGGAGTACGCCGAGACGGCAGAGGTCAACTTTGTTGACGAAGGCAAGGAAAACGCTATGGGTATCATCACGTCGGGCACGTCGTATCAGTACGTCAAAGAAGTGTTCGGCGATCGGTATCCCGTCTTGAAACTCGGTATGGTCAATCCCCTGCCGACCGAAAAAATCAAATCTTTCGCCGCCGGCGTCAAACGCGTCGTGGTGGTGGAGGAACTCGATCCCGTCATCGAAAACGCCTGCAAAGCACTCGGCATTTCCGCAGACGGCAAGAATATTTTACCCATCACCGGCGAATTTTCACAGCGCATCATCGCCAAGGCGTTCGGCATGTCCGACAAGGATTTCGTCACCCTCGACGAACCGGTGCCGGTGCGTCCCCCCGTCATGTGCGCCGGATGCCCTCACAGAGGTCTTTTCTACTCTCTTTCCAAACATAAAATCACGGTGCTCGGCGATATCGGCTGTTACACCCTCGGTTCGGCGGCGCCCCTGTCCGCCATCGACTCGGTGCTTTGCATGGGCGCGTCGGTCTCCGGCGTTCACGGCTTTTCCAAAGCCATGGGCGGCAAATGGGACGGCAAAACCGTCGCCGTCATCGGCGACTCCACCTTCATGCATTCCGGCATGACGGGTCTTTGCAACATCGCCTACAACGGCTCCAACGCCACCGTTATCATCGTCGACAACTCCATCACGGGTATGACGGGACACCAACAAAACCCGACGACGGGTTATAACATCAAGGGCGACCCGGCGACGAAAATCGACCTCGAAGCCCTCTGTCACGCACTCGGCATTGAGCGTGTGCGTGTGTGCGATCCCTACAATCTTGAAGAAACCGAAAAGGCAATCATGGAAGAACTCGCCGTGGACGCCCCCTCGGTCATCATCTCCCGCCGTCCCTGCGCGCTTCTCAAATACGTGAAACATAAAGCGCCCGTCACGGTGGATAAAGAAGCCTGCAAGAGCTGTAAAAAATGTATGAAGATCGGTTGTCCCGCCGTCGTGCAAAGAGACGGAAAAGCGGCAATCGACACCACCCTTTGCACCGGCTGCGGCGTTTGCGTTCAGCTTTGCCCGTTCGGCGCGATGAAAGGAGAAGACTGATGAAAACACTTGACGTTATGATCGTCGGCGTCGGCGGTCAAGGATCGCTTCTCGCCTCGAAACTTCTCGGCAAAATCATGGCGGAAGAAGGCTTTGAAGTCAAAGTCTCCGAGGTCCACGGTATGAGCCAAAGAGGCGGCAGCGTCGTGACCTACGTGCGTTGCGGCGAACGCGTCTATTCCCCGATTATCGACAAAGGCGAAGCCGATTTTATCGTGTCTTTTGAAAAGCTCGAGGCGGCGCGCTACGTATCCTGCCTGAAAGTCGGTGGCACGGTCGTGACCAACAGTCAGCAGATAGACCCGATGCCGGTTATCACCGGCGCCGCCGTTTATCCCACCGATATTCTTGATAAATTGCAAACAAAAGGCGTCAAAATCGACGCTATTGACGCGCTTTCCTTGGCTCTTGAAGCCGGAAGCAGCAAAGCCGTCAACCTCGTGTTGATGGGCAGACTCTCCAACTATTTTGACATTCCCACCGAAAAATGGATGGCGGCCATCGAAGCGACCGTCGCCCCGAAATTCGTGGAAATGAACAAGAAAGCATTTGCTTTGGGACGTGACTGCCGATGAAAAAGTATTATCAGCCCGAAATCGAAACGATGCCGCGCGAAGCTCTGCAAAAACTCCAAAGCGAGAAACTTTGCAAGCAGGTAAAACACGTGTACGAAAACGTCGCTTACTATCGTGATTTGATGGATAAAGCCGGGGTGAAACCCGAGGATATCCACGGCATCGAAGACCTTCATCTTTTGCCTTTCATCTCCAAATACGACCTGCGCGAAGCGTATCCGACGGGCTTTTTGGCAGTGCCGAAAGAACGGTGCGTGCGCGTCCATTCCACCTCCGGCACGACCGGCAAGCGCGTGATCGCCTACTACACCCAACACGATATCGACCTTTGGGAAGATTGCTGTGCCCGTGCCATCACGGCGGCAGGCGCCGACAAAGGCGATACCCTTCAGATTTGCTACGGTTATGGTCTGTTCACCGGCGGTATGGGACTTCACGGCGGTTCCCACAAGGTCGGCTGTATGACTTTGCCGATGTCCTCCGGCAATACCGAAAGGCAGATTCAGTTTATGATGGACCTCGAGGCGTCGGTGCTTTGCTGTACCCCGTCCTACGCCGCGTATATTGCCGAAACCCTCAAGGAAATGGGCTACACCCCCGACAAGATTCCTCTCAAAGCCGGCATCTTCGGTGCCGAACCCTGGACGCGTGAAATGCGCGAGAGCATCGAAAAAAGCCTCGGCATCAAGGCTTACGACATTTACGGCTTGACCGAAATGTCCGGCCCCGGCGTCGCCTTTGAGTGCGAAGCACAGTCGGGTATGCACATCAACGAGGACCACTTTATCGCCGAAATCATCGACCCGCAAACCGGCGAGGTACTCCCCGAAGGAAGCGAAGGCGAACTCGTCTTCACCTGTCTTGACAAAGAGGCGTTTCCGCTTTTGCGCTACCGCACCCGCGACATTTGCATTTTGTCGAGCGAGCCCTGCCCCTGCGGCAGAACGCATATCAAGATGAGAAAGCCGATGGGGCGTTCCGACGATATGATGATTATCCGCGGCGTCAACGTCTTCCCGTCTCAGATCGAAGCCGTACTCGTCAAGCGCGGCTATTCCACCAACTACCGCATTGAACTCGACCGTGTCAACAACTCCGACACCTTTGATATTTACGTGGAACTGACGCCCGAACAGTTTACCGATACCGTCAGAGAAATCTCCGCGATGGAGAGATTCCTCGAGGGCGCCATCCACACCATGATCGGCATCTCGCCGAAGGTGCATCTCGTTGCGCCCAAGACCATCGACCGCTCCGACGGAAAAGCCGTCCGCGTCGTCGACAAACGCAAACTGCACGATTAAGGAGGAATCATTATGGCTATTTCGCAATTAACCGTTTTCGTAGGCAACAACAAAGGCAGCATCGCCGACATCACCGAAGTTTTGGCAAAAGCCAACGTCAATCTGCACGCCATGAACGTCGCGGATACCGACAATTTCGGCATTTTGCGCCTCATCGCCGACGACGCCGACCGTGCGCTTTGTGCGCTTGGCGAAGCCAAGGTCCTTGCTAAACTCCGCAAAGTCGTCTGCTTTGAAGTGCCGGATGAGCCCGGCGGACTTTCGAAAGTTCTGCGTCTGCTCGCCGACCACGACGTCAATACCGAATATATGTACTCCCTCATCACCGGCAGCGTCAAATCCGCCTATATCGTCATCCGCGTCGCCGATAACGACGTCGCCGAGAAACTTCTCACGGAAGCCGGCTACCGCGTCTTGAACGACGAAGACGTCGCGGGGGTATAATATGGCAAACGTAAACGAAAAAATGGAGGCGCTCGGCAAAAAGCCCTCCGCTATCCGCAATCTCTTTGAATACGGCAACCGCCGTGCCGCCGAAATCGGCAGAGAAAACGTCTTTGATTTCTCGCTTGGCAATCCCTCGACCGAGGCGCCGACGGAAGTGCACGACGCCATCGTCGACCTCGTCGACAACTTCGGTTCGGTGGCGCTGCACGGATACACCTCCGCCGTCGGTGACAATGCCGTCAGAGAGGCAATCGCCAAGGATATCAACGACCGTTTCGGCGCCGGTATCGACAAAACCGATATTTATATGACCTGCGGCGCCGCCGCGTCGCTCACCGTTTCGCTGAACGCCCTCGTCTGCGAGGGGGACGAAGTCGTCGCTTTTGCGCCGTTCTTCCCCGAATACCGCGTCTTTGCCGAAGCGGCAGGGGCAAAGTTCGTGACGGTGCCCGCCGCCGATGATTTTCAAATCAACTTTGAAGCGTGCGAAGCGCTCATCACGAAAAATACCAAAGCGGTTATCATCAACTCCCCGAACAACCCTTCGGGCGCGGTGCTGACCGAAGCGACGCTTTTGCGTCTTTGCGACCTGCTTCGCGTCAAAGAAAAAGAGTTCGGCACCGCGATTTATCTCATCTCGGACGAACCCTACCGCGAACTCGTGTACGACGAAAAGACCGTCGTGCCGTATCTTGTTAACCTCTATGCGCGCACCCTCGTTTGCTACTCGTTCAGCAAGTCGCTCTCCCTGCCGGGCGAGCGTATCGGCTATATCGTCGTCTCGCCGAAGATGGAAGAGCACGCCGACGTGTTTGCCGCCGTTTGCGGCGCCGGACGCGCCCTCGGCTACGTATGCGCGCCGAGCATGATGCAACGCGTCGTTTCGCGTTGTCTTGGCAAAACATCCGACAAAAACGTCTATAATATAAACCGCAATTTACTTTTTGAGGCGCTTTCCGCCTACGGCTTTACTTGCGTATATCCCGACGGCGCTTTCTATCTCTTTATGAAATCGCCGATTCCCGACGCCGTCGCCTTCTGCGAAGCCGCCAAAAAGTACGAGCTTTTGCTCGTTCCGTCCGACAGTTTCGGCTGCACCGGCTACGTCCGTATCGCCTATTGCGTCTCGACGGAGATGATCAAACGCTCCCTGCCCGCGTTCAAAAAACTCGCGGAAGAATTTTTCATTGAATCCTTCCCTACATGAGAAAAACCTCCGCCAAAAGCGGAGGTTTTTCTTTGTTTTTTCGTCATCTCGGAAAAGCAATAAACTTAGAAGTTCGCAAGAAAAACACCTGCGATATATACCCTAAGAAAATCCGTGCGTGACCACCATCAAATCGCGTTGAGAAACAAAAAGACCTTCCCCCGGGAAGGTCTTTTTTAGTGGAGTTTCACTTTTGCCACAAGCAAGGCGCCGGCGGTGCCGACGAGGATGCCGGCGACGGTGCCGGCGACGGCGAGGATGGGCAGATACGAGAACATGGCGCCGGTGCGGAAGACGACGGCAGCCACGCCGATTTGCGCGGCGTTATGGGAAACGCCGCCGAGAATGCTGACGCCTACGGTGCCGAAAAATTTCATGCGCTTGATGAGAATCATGACGGCAAGGCTGACGACGGCGCCGGCGATGCTGTATAGAAAGACGGTGACCCCGCCAAAGAGGAGCGATGCGAGAAATACGCGGAGGAAGGAGACCGCCGCCGCCTCTTTTTCGCCAAAGGCGAAGAGGGCGTATATCACGGCGATGTTGGCAAGCCCCATCTTGATACCGGGGACGGCAACGAACAGGGGCGGCAAGAGGTGCTCGAGATACGAGAGCACCAAGGCTATCGCCAAAAGGAGCGACAGCGTGACGAGTTTTTTGGTTTTCACTTTGGCTCCTTTCAGTTTAGGGATAGGTCGACGTCGGATGCTCCGACGACGCGGACTTCCACACGGTTGGGCAGGCACACGATGCTCTCGCCGACGTTTTTGATTTTTCCGCGCTTTTCGCAAATATGCGTCGGGCAATCGGCGTCCTTTACGTAGGCTGCCCCGTTTTCGATCACGAGGGTGTGGGTGCCGCCGTTGATTTCGTAAGTCGCGTTTTGCAAAAGAGAATAGGCGGCGATTTTTTCGCCGTCGTGATAGACCTCGACGGTCGCACCGCCCTTGCGGTTGGATTGGACGATAAAAAAGGCAGACAAGCCAAGTGCAAGCAAAAATACCGCCAAGAGAACGTCGCGAAGAAGCGTTTTCTTGTTCGTATTTCGGCTTTGAGGCTTATCTGCCATGTTGGGAAAATTCCTTTCTTACTCCTCGTGAGCGGCACAGCGGAAGTTGCCGGTGTGAATCGCGCCGACGGGGCAGGCTTCGTGGCATTTACCGCATCCGACGCACTTGTCGTAATCGATTTTTGCCAAGTTGTTGTCGAGGGAAATCGCGCCTTCGGGGCAGGTTTTCACGCATTTTCCGCAACCGATGCAACCCTTGATACAGGTCTTGCGCACGAGGGCGCCCATATCGTGGTTGGAGCAGTTGACCGTCACGCGGACGGTATCGGGCACGACTTTGATAATATGGTTCGGGCACTCGCGCTCGCAAATGCCGCAACCGATGCAAAGGGAGGGTTCGACGTGGGCAATGCCGTTTTTGACGGAAATGGCACCGCGGGGACAAACGGCGGCACAGTCGCCGTAGCCGAGGCAGGCGTAGGAACAGAAACGGTCGCCCTGATAGTACATATTGGCGGCTTTGCAGTTTTTGGGTCCGTCGTAGATGAACTTTCTCGTTTCATCGCCGGAACAAGTACCGCTGCAGGCGACGTACGCAACCTTTTCCACCACGTCTTCGGCAGACACGCCGAGCACGTCGGCAATGCTCTTTGCCGCGACGTCACCGCCGGGCACGCAGAGGTTGGTTTTCTGCTCTTTGCCTTCGGCAAGAGCCGAAGCGTAGCTATCGCAACCGCTGTAACCGCAGGCGCCGCAGTTGGCACCGGGCAAGCAGTCACGGACGGGGGCAAACTTTTCGTTTTCTTTCACCGAAAGGAAAACGGCGGCAACCGTCAAAAGAACGGCGCAAAGGACGGCGGCGCCGCCCAAAATAAGAATCGGAAGTAAGATTTCACTCATGTCAGCCACCTCACTTCAGAAGGGTTTCGACGACACCGGCGAAACCGAAGAATGCAAGCGAAACGATGGAAGCGGCGATGAGGGTAATCGGCACGCCTTGGAAACATTTGGGCGTCGGGACGTGTTCGATACGGGAACGAACGCCGGCGAAGAGCACCATCGCAAAGAGGAAGCCGAGGCCGACACCGAGAGAGGAAATCATCGACTGCAGGAAATTATAACCGTCCGAGATGTTGTTGATGGTCACACCGAGAACGGCACAGTTGGTGGTGATAAGAGGCAGATACACGCCGAGAGATTTATGAAGGGCGGGCAAGAACTTCTTCAGAACGATTTCAACGAACTGAACGAGCGCCGCAATCACCAAAATGAAAACAATCGTTTGCAAATAGTCGAGTTTGTTCGGGGTAAGCAGATAGGTTTG
>DCHY01000028.1:11876-28806 GCA_002315715.1 Clostridiales bacterium UBA1740
AAGGGACAGATGCCGAGGAAACGCTGAAGGACGTAGTTGTTGATGAGCACGCCGCCCATCAAAATGAGAATCAAAGACTTGATATCCATTAGGCTTCCTCCTTCTCTTGCGAAAGATCGGCGATTTCCGACATTTCGGAGCAGTTGCGTTTGTTACAGGTAGCGGCAGTGGGACAGCCTTCGCAAGAGAAGCTCTTGCGTTTGACACCGCCCTGTTTTTCCATTATCTTGTTCATCGCGGCAATCATCAAACCGAAGACCAAGAAGCCGCCGGGTGCCTGCGTCAAAATAGCGATTTTGTAGGGTTCAAAGAACTTCAAAGAGATACCGGCAAAGCTGGCGTTGCCGAAAACTTCGCGAATAGTCGCCATGATAAGAAGGGCAAGGAGGAAACCGAGTCCCATGCCGAGACCGTCAAGAGCGGAGTCGAGGACCGTATTCTTTCTCGCATACATCTCGGCTCTGCCGAGGATGATACAGTTGACGACGATAAGAGCGAGATACACGCCCATCATATCGTAAATGTCGGGCAGGTACGCGTGCATCAACATCTGAACGACGGACACGAAGCCGGCGATCACGACGATATAGCAGGGGATTCTGACGGTATCGGGAATGACTTTTCTAAGGGCGGAAATCGCCATGTTGGAGCACACGAGGACGAGCGTCGCGGCGATACCCATACCGAGCGCGGAAATGACGGAACCCGTCTGTGCCAAGGTCGGGCAGGTGCCGAGCACCAAGACGAGAACGGGGTTTTCCAAAATCAATCCCTTGAGGACGATCAAAAGTTTACTGTTTTTCAGTTTCATTTCATCGCACCTCCCAAAGTTTCGGCTTCCGCCGCAGCGTCCTTCATCATAGAGCGGAACGCGGTGGAAGAAAAGGTAATGCCGGCGCACAAATCGGCGCCCTCGGCATCCGTTTTATCCATGCCGACGAACTGTTTGTAGTAGTCACCGAAATTCTTGGTTTCGGCGTAGGAGGTCACTTTGACGTTTTGGATCTTGCCGTCACTGCCGATGGCAACGGTGGCGTCGAGCGACTGACCGGAGGAGGTAAACTTGGATTTGGTGGACATCAGCATGACGTAAACGCCGCTGTTCGTGTCGATGTAAACCGCCTTGACGGTTTCGTTTTCACCCGTCGGGGTGATTTCCTCAAAGTTGCCGCCCGGAAGAACGTCCGAGAGGGACGCCATCTTTCTTTCGTAAGAGACTTTTTCGATAACGTCCTTCGTCAGAAGGTTAACGCCCGCGAGCAGTGCGGCAACGACAAGACAGATAATGCCGAGTACCAAGGCGGGTTTCACGTTTTCAAACTTGACTTTCTTCATTTTGCCGCACCTCCCAACGCGCGGACTTTCGTCCACTTTTCAATATAAGGAGAAACGATATTCATAAGAAGGATAGCAAAGGAAACGCCCTCGGGGTAATTTCCGAAGAAACGGATAAGGCAGGTGACAAGGCCGCAACCGAAGGCAAAGACGAGTTTGCCGACCGGGGTAATCGGAATGGTGACGTAGTCGGTCGCCATAAAGAAGGCGCCGATGACAAGACCGCCCGCCAAAATCTCGTAAAGTGCGAGATTCAAAGAACCGAGATACATCCAGCTGAAGAGGAAGACGGTAGCGATAAAGACGAGAGGAATATAGGGTTTGATAATGCCGCGGGCGATAAGGTAAATGCCGCCGACGAGCAGTGCCAAAATACAGGTTTCGCCGATGGCGCCGCCGCGGACACCGAGGAACATATCAAGAAGCGAAGGCAAAACGGCGTTTTCTTTGCCGATGAGTTCCAAAGGCGTGGCGCTTGCCGTGACGTCGACGATGGTCGGGAAAGCGATGCCCGCCGTCTGAGTAAAGGCGATGAGCATAAAGACACGGCCGGTAATCGCCGGATTGGCGAAGTTGCAACCGAGGCCGCCGAAGAGACATTTGACGACGACGATGGCAAAGACGGAACCGATGACGCATTGCCAAACGGCAATCTCAACCGGCAGGTTCATTCCGAGCAAAAGTCCCGTGACGACGGCGGAAAAATCACCGACCGTCTGTTTTTTCTTGGCAAGCAGATTGAAACCGGCTTCCGCCAAAACGGAAGAAACGGTGCAAACCGCAAGGACGAGGAGTGCGCGCCAGCCGAAGATAATACATCCGGCGATGCAGGCAGGAAGAAGCGAAATCACGACGTCGAGCATGATGCGCCGTGTCGTCAAAGTGGATTTGACGTGGGGCGATGACGAAATAATCAGTTTTTCCATACTCATCCTTTCAGCGTTGCCTGGCGGGCGTTGTATTCACGCACTTCCGCTTTGGCAAGGCGATTGTTTTGAACCAAGGGACGTTTGGAGGGACAAACGAAGGAACAGCAGCCGCATTCCATGCAAAGGTTGATGTTCTCGGCGTCCAAAAGTTTTGCTCTTTCATCCTTATTGTCTTTTTCCATAAAGGTGGTGAAAAGCGTCGGCGTCAAGCCCATCGGGCAGTGCTCCACGCATCTGCCGCAGTGGATACAAGCGACGGTTTCGGCGTTTTTCACGCTCTTGCGGTCAAAGACGGTCAAGGCGTTGGTGGTTTTGAGGACGGGGTCTTTCGCGCTGTAAACGCTGACGCCCATCATGGGGCCGCCGTAAAGAATCTTGGCGATTTTTCCTTCCTCTACGCCGACGAAATTCAAAACGTCGATAATCGGCGTACCGATCGGCACGATGACGTTTTTCGGATCTGCCACGGCAGGACCGTCCACCGTCACGCATTTTTCAACGAGCGGCATACCCGTCTTTGCGTACTGACCGAGGAAAGCAAGGGAGGTGACGTTGATAACGAGAACCCCGACGTCGGCAGGAAGTTTGCCCTTCGGCACGACGCGTCCCGTGGTGTTGTAAATCAGTATTTTTTCGCCGCCCTGCGGATAAGTATCGGGAAGCACCGCCACCGAGAATTTGTCGTTGTCGGCAAAGGTTTCTTGCATCTTGGCGATGGCTTCGGGTTTGTTCTTTTCAATACCGATGACGTAGCGGTCGGCGGAAAGGTGTTTCATGAGAAGTTCCACGCCGGCTTTGACGTCCTCGGCTCTGTCAATCATGGTACGGGTGTCCGAGGTGATGTAAGGTTCGCACTCGGCGCCGTTGATGACGACGGTGTTGAGAAGTCCCTTCTTCTCGGCGTCGAGTTTAACCGCCGTCGGGAATCCGGCACCGCCGAGACCGACAAGGCCCGACTCCTGTACCGCGCGGCGGAAGGAATCAAAATCGTGAATATCGGGTGGGGTCACCGTCTCGGCAACTGCCATTTGACCGTCGGAGACGATGCGAATCGCCGGCACTTTCCGTCCTGCGGAAATCAAAACCGACTCGTCCTTTCCGACCGTGCCGGAGATCGGCGCGTAGATCGGTGACGAAACGAAACCGCCTGCCTCGGCGATTTTCTGTCCGACTTTGACGGCATCACCGGCTTTGACGAGTGCGGTCGCCGGGGCGCCGATGTGCTGGGACAGCGGAATCAAAACTTCCGCCGGGGACGGCATACGCACGGCGGGCATACCTGCCGTATGCTTTTCGTGAGGAATGTGTGTTTTCCCGAGAAAATGAAACATCGTATTCCCTTCCTGCAAGTTTTCTTGCGATTTCGGAAACCTAAAATTTCCAAAATTTTCTTTATTTTTTGTAATACAGAATTATTTTATCATACTCCCTCTCTTTTTTCAACCCTTTTCGCGCATGTTAATATCGTTAAATATTTAACGAACAGAGGCAAATAAATCTTTACATTTTCGGGGAATTACGGCAGTCGACATAAAAAACGCCGTCTTTTCATACCGTAAAACGGCACCGCCGCACGGAGCACACCGACGACATGCCAAATGAAATTGCTTTCCCAAAGTTTTAGAATTATTCTAAAAACAGATTGACAAATCTACGTCCGTTTGCTATAATGGCTATAAGAAAATTAGATTCAGTCTAAAAGGAGTTCGCATGACAAGACAACGAATCGCCATTTTGACCTGTTTGACGAAACACCCCGGCCACTATACGGCGGCAGAGATTTTTGCCCTCGCGAAAGACGAATACCCCGCCTTGTCCCGTGCCACGGTTTATAACACGCTCCCCATTTTGGTGGAGGAAGGAAAACTCAGCAAAATCGTCTCGGACGACGCAACCGCCGTTTACGACACCACCGTCATTACCCACGCCCACGCGGTTTGCCCCGTTTGCGGCAAGTGGGAAGACGTTTTTGTCCCGGAGGTCAGCCGCGTCATCGGCGAAACTTTCGGAGATGACGTTCCCTACACCCTTTCCATTCAGCGCATCTGCAAAAAATGCAAAAAATAAAACGTATAAGGAGATTACCTATGGAACTCAAAGGATCGAAAACAGAGAAAAACCTGATGACGGCTTTTGCCGGAGAATCTCAGGCGAGAAACAAGTACACCTACTTTTCTTCCGTAGCCAAGAAGGAAGGCTACGAACAGATTGCCGAAATCTTCGACAAGACCGCTAACAACGAAAAAGAGCACGCAAAACTCTGGTTCAAAGCGCTCGGCGAACTCGGCACCACCGCCGAAAACCTCGCTGCCGCCGCTGCCGGCGAAAACTACGAATGGACCGAAATGTACGAACAGTTTGCCAAAGACGCCGAAGAAGAAGGCTTTAAGGTTTTGGCTTATCAGTTCCGTGCCGTTGCCGCCATCGAAAAAGCACACGAAGAGCGTTACCGCGCCCTCCTCTCCAACGTGGAAATGCAGAAAGTCTTTGAAAAAGGCGAAATGACCATGTGGGAATGCCGCAACTGCGGTCACCTCGTCATGGGCGTCAAAGCACCTGCCGTTTGCCCCGTTTGCGCACATCCGCAGAGCTTCTTCGAAGTTCGCAAAGAAAACTATTGATAGTGTAAAAAGAAAAACCGCCCGGCGAAAACCGGGCGGTTTTTTGTCGGATTGTGACGGTTTTTCCGCTTTTCTTTGCGCTTTCTTTATCATTTTTCCGAAAAATGACGAATTGTGTTGCATTTTGAAAAACGGTATGATACAATGAAACAGAAGATAGAGGCGCACTTATTAAGAGTAGCAAAAAACCCATGAACCGCGGCAAGGTTCGGTTTTTGCGAAAGGAATCGGTGCCGAAGGCAACCCTGCCAAGGTTGGACCTGGTGGCGAGGACAATATCCTCCCTACTGTCGCTTTTTGCGGAGAGCTATCCAATTTTCATCAATTTTCTCTTTGGGGAAAGTTTTTGTTTTTGGTAGCCGACTTCTATCGGCTATTTTTTTATTCTTGGGTATACCGATTTCGTATGCAACGATAGGATGATAAGGAGAACAACATGAAAAAACCGACTCTTTTTACCGGCGTGGCAACCGCCCTCATTACCCCTCTCACCAAAGACGGCGTGGACTTTGACCGTCTTGGCAAAGTCATTGACTGGCAAATTGAAAAAGGCATTAACGCGCTCGTCATCTGCGGCACGACCGGCGAAGGTTCGACCCTCAGCGATGCGGAACACAGAGCCGTCCTCGACTACGCGGCTAAACGCGCCGCCGGCAAGACCTGTCTCATCGCCGGCACCGGCTCCAACGATACCGCCTACGCCATCGACCTGACGAAATACGCCTGTGATATCGGCTACGACGGCATGTTGCTCGTGACGCCGTACTATAATAAAGCGACGCAAAACGGTCTTGTCAAGACTTTTACCGCCATTGCGGACGAAAGCACGAAACCCTGTATTCTCTACAACGTTCCGTCGAGAACGGGCGTCAACATCGAACCCGAAACCTACGGCGCTTTGGCAGACCACCCGATGATCACTTCCATCAAGGAAGCCAACGGCAATCTGTCGAAAATCGTCGAGACGGTAAAAATCGTCGGCGACAGACTCGACATATATTCCGGCAACGACGACCAGATCGTTCCCATCTTGGCGATGGGCGGCAAAGGTGTCATTTCGGTGCTTTCCAACGTCCTGCCCACCGAAACCATGGAAATGTGCAACACCTTCTTCCGCGGCGATCTCAAGGGAGCGATGGCACAACAGTGCCGCTATCTTCCCCTCATCAACGCGCTCTTCTCGGAAGTCAACCCCATTCCCGTCAAAGCGGCGATGGCGGCGCTCGGTTATTGTGAAGACTATCTGCGTCTTCCCCTCACCCCGATGGAGCCGGCGCACAAAGAAAAACTGCTTGCCCTCATGCGTGCGGAAGGGCTGAAAGTGTAACGGTATGATTCGTGTTATCCTAAACGGCGCTCTCGGCAGAATGGGGCGCGAAGTCGAATCCCAAATCGAAAAAAACGGCGATTTTGAAATCGTCGCAAAAGTCGACAGAATGGCGGCCGAAGACGGTATTTATACCGATATTGCTAACTTTAGTGGACAAGCCGACGTGATTATCGACTTTTCCAACCATTTGGCAACCGACGCTTTGCTTTCATATGCTGTCAAAAGAAACATACCCTTGATGCTCGCGACGACCGGGCATACGGAGGAAGAAAACGAAAGAATAGAAGACGCGTCAAAGAAGATTCCCCTCTTTCACTCCGCCAATATGTCTCTCGGCGTTGCCCTGCTTTTGGAGTTGGCGCAAAAGACGGCGGCGGTGATGACAAACGCCGATATCGAAATCGTCGAAACCCACCACAACCGAAAACTTGACGCCCCGAGCGGCACGGCTTTGATGTTGGCAAACGCTCTTCAAAAAATCCGCGACAAGGCGTTTTTGAAATGCGGACGAAGCGGAAAAGCTCCGCGCGAGAAAAACGAAATCGGCATTCATTCGGTCCGCATGGGCAATATCGTCGGCATTCACGAAGTGATGGTGTCCACCGACAACGAAACCGTCACCCTCAAGCACGAGGCACACTCCCGTGCCCTGTTTGCCGAAGGCGCGCTTGCCGCCGCCTCATTCATCGTGAAACAGCAACCCGGTTTATACGATATGAACAGTCTTGTGAAGAAAGAAGAAAAAGCATGATAAGAATCGGCATTTGCGGTTACGGCAATCTCGGCAAAGGCGTGGAAGCCGCCGTCAAAAACGCGCCCGATATGCAACTCGTCGCCGTTTTCACAAGGCGCGACCCGTCGGGGGTCACGACGAACACCCCGGGCGTGCCCGTCGTTTCCTATTCCGCCCTATCGGAGTATCGGGATAAAATCGACGTCATCGTCAACTGCGGCGGCAGTGCCACCGACCTGCCCGAAACGACGCCCTATATCGCGTCGCTTTTCAACGTCATTGACAGTTTTGACACCCACGCGAAAATTCCCGCGCACTTTGACGCCGTCAACGCCGCCGCCAAAGCATCGGGCAAAATCGGCGTGATTTCCGTCGGTTGGGACCCGGGACTGTTCTCTTTGGCGCGTCTTTACGGATGCGCCGTGCTTCCCGTCGGCGCCGATTATACCTTTTGGGGACGCGGCGTCAGCCAAGGCCATTCCGACGCCATTCGCCGCATCGACGGGGTACTTGACGCCCGTCAATACACCGTTCCCGTCGAGGACGCCATGGCAAAAGTCAGAGCCGGGCAAACACCGACCTTCACGACACGGGAAAAACACAAAAGAGAATGCTACGTCGTGGCGAAGGAGGGCGCCGACCTTGAAAAAATCGAGCGCGCAATCAAAACGATGCCCAACTATTTTGCCGATTACAATACGAACGTGACCTTCATCTCGATGGAAGAACTCAAAGAAAAGCACATGGGTATCCCCCACGGCGGTTCCGTCATCCGCAACGGCAAAACGGGAATGCACCTCGAAAACGGGCACACGGCGGAATTTCGTCTGAAGCTCGACTCGAACCCCGAATTTACGGGCAGCGTTCTTTTGGCATTCGCCCGTGCCGCTTCTAAACTCTCCGCCATGGGAGAGAGCGGTGCGAAGACGGTATTGGATATCGCGCCGGTGTGGCTTGTGCCCGACGACGGTGCCGCTTTGCGCTCCCATTTGCTCTGAGTGAGGTTCCTATGATTTACGACAATTTGAAAGTCGGCGATAACGGCCATCTGTATTTCGCCGGACGCGATACCGTCCGCTTGGCGGAAACCTACAAGACGCCGCTCTATCTTCTCGACGAAGAAAAAATCCTCAACCGCTGCCGTCTCTACCGCTCTGCCATGAAAGCGGCGTTCGGCGGTGACGCGTTGCCGCTTTACGCCGGAAAAGCCCTTTGCATCGGGGCGCTTTATCGCGTGATGAAGGAAGAAAATATGGGCATCGACGTCGTGTCTGCCGGAGAAATTCACACCGCGGCAAAGGCTGGCTTCCCCATGGAACGCGCCTATTTTCACGGAAACAACAAGACCGATGCCGACATCGCTTTCGCGATGGAAAAGGAGGTCGGACACTTCGTTTGCGACAACGAAGACGAACTGCTCGCCATTGACGCCGAGGCGAAAAAACGCGGCATCCGTCAAAAGGTGCTTTTGCGATTGACCCCCGGCATCGATCCTCACACCCACGCTAAAATCGCGACGGGAAAGGTGGACTCCAAATTCGGCGCGGCAATTGAAACGGGACAGGCCCGTGCCTTGACGGCGCTTGCACTCTCCCAAAAGAACGTGGAACTCGAAGGGTTTCACTGTCACATCGGTTCCCAAATTTTTGACTGTCAACCCTATCTTGACGCCGCGGACATCATGCTGCGTTTTATCGCCGAGGTAAAAGCCGATTTCGGTTTTTCCGCATCGGTATTGAATCTCGGCGGCGGTATGGGCGTTCCCTATACCGACGTGGACTCGCCCGTTGACTACGCCGCCAATATCCGAGAAATCGGACGGCATCTATCGGCAACCTGCCAAGCGCTCGGCATGGAAAAGCCGACGGTCCTCATGGAACCCGGACGAAGCATCGTTGCCGACGCCGGCATGACGCTTTACACCGTCGGCGGCAAAAAAGAAATCCAAGGCTATAAGAATTACGTTTCGGTGGACGGCGGCATGGCGGACAACCCCCGCTTTGCCCTTTACGAGGCAAAATACACCGTTCTTCTCGCCAACAAAGCGGCAGCCCCCGCCATCTATCGCTGTACCGTTGCCGGGCGTTGCTGTGAAAGCGGCGACCTCATCGGCGAGGATTTTCTCATTCCCGAACCGAAGCGCGGCGACCTTCTCGCCGTGCTCACGACAGGCGCCTACAATTACTCTATGGCGTCGAATTATAATGCACTTTGCAAACCGTCAGTTGTCATTTTAGGCGAAAAACAAGAATATATCGCCGTGGAGCGCGAGTCGCTCGATGATTTGACGAGGAACCAAGTGTTCTAAAAAAACACAAGAGGCTGTTAGAAAACTAACAGCCTCTTTCTTTGGTTGCGCGTCAGGAGCGCGTTCTCTTGGATTTGTTTTTGAGTTCAAGATACAGGCGCATCGTAGTTTCGAGCGTTTCTTTGAGCGCCTCTCTTTGCGCTTTCGGCAAAACGCTGGTTTCGCGATACAGCGAAAGCATTTCGTACTCGTCGTCCGACAGATCCGTCGCTATTCGCTGCAAGGGAATATTCATCAACGCTTCGAGGGAAATATGAAACAGCGCCGACAGTTCGGGAAGCATTTTTAAGTAAGAACGCGACTTGTCGCGGCGCCAATTGTCCACCGTCTTCGGTTTTAAGCCCATGACGCGCTCGAAGGCGGCGTCGCTCGGATATTCCGTTTCAATCAAAAGGAGAAGTTTTTCTTTGACGCGGTCGTTTTCGGTCACTTCTTTTCTCCTTTCCGTCTTTGGGGATTCGGTTTGTGCGCCGTCGTTGCCGTCACCGCACCTTTGGCGGGGTGCGGTTTTCTTTTCTTGGCGGCACTGAAGCCGAAGGTTCCGATTTTCTTGCCGATGGTGTAATACTCACCGTGTGCATAGGCGCACAGGTGCGCTTTGTCGTAGCGGATTTTCCCTTTTTCGTCGAGGATGGACGCGTCGGTGGAAATGTTGACGATGTCGGCGAAAAAGATATCGTGCGAACCGCTGTTCTGCACGTCGGTGACGCGGCATTCAATGGCGATGGGGCATTCGGCAATCGTCGGTGCGCCGACCTTTTCGCTCTTGACGCGCGTCAGACGACATTTTTCGAATTTGTTGACTTTCGCGCCCGTGAACACACCGCAATAGTCCACCGTCTTTGCCAACGTGTCGGGGGGGAGGTGCAAAACGAACTCCTTATATTTTTGAAGCAGCGCGTGGGAATGGCGCGTTGGACGCACCGAAATATACGTCCTCGGCGGGGTGGAAGACAGAATGCCGGTCCACGCGACCGTCAATACGTTTTCTTCCTCTCCTTCTCCCACGGTGACAAGCGCCGGAGGCAACGGTGCCGTCAAGGCGCCGGGTGCAAAATTCTTTCTTTCCATAATACCAACCTTTCTTTTTTCATCTTACCACATATCGGCGGCTTTGTAAATCCATAATAAAAGAAAGTTGCAAAAAAGGCCGTCGTATGTTATACTGATTTCAGAAAAACAAACAGGAGGTCGTTATGAAAAACAGAATATTCGGGATAGTTCTTATCCTCACGCTTCTTCTTTTGACCTTGGCAGGGTGCGGCAATTACGGCGCATCGGACGCCGACGCCGGATACGCATCCGGCAGCGGGGAATCCTACTTAGCATCCGACAGCAGTTTCAGTCTTAACAGTTCCAAGAAAATCAGCCTCGCAAGCGGGTCTTCCGACGTCGGCACTTCTCTTTCCGACTCGACGGTGACGGACGGCTCGAAACTCGTCAAAACCGCCTATGCGACGATCAAAACCGAAAATTACGAAACGGCAGTCACAAAACTCCAAGAGCGAATCGAAGAACTCGGCGGTCGCATCGACAGCGAACAGTACAACGGTTACGAACCGAGGAGCGCAACGCTGACCATCCGCATCCCCGTTGAAAAATACGCAACGTTTACCGGCGAGTTTTCGTCCTACGGCGTTGTCACTTCCCTTTCCGCGAACGTTGACGACGTCACGACGTCCTACGCAGAGACGTTAGCCAAAAAAGAAATGCTCGAGCAAAAAGTGGCGAAATACAAAGACATGCTCGACGCCCTTGACGGTTCGGCAAAGACCGAGACGGTCGTTTCGCTCACCGAAGCTTACTACGACAGTATGACCGACCTCGCAAGAATTCAAAAAACCTTGGATACGCTGACCGACAAAGTGACTTTCTCGACGATTTACCTCAATCTTGACGAGGTAAAATCCGAAGCGGCGGTCGTGAAAGACTCTATCTTCAAACGCATCGGCGATACTTTCAGGGAATCGGTCGGCAACCTCGCCGAGAACGCCGGCGACGTGCTCGTTTGGTTTTTCGGTAACATCGTGGAAATCGTACTGTGGTGCGGCATTCTCGTCGGCGCCTTCTTCCTTGTCCGTCACTTCATCCGCAAAAGACGCGCAAAAAACGCCGTGTCTTTCGAAAAAACAAGTGAAGAAAAAGTCGTAGAAAAACCTGTCGAAGAACTGAAAACCGAGCAAGATAACACGAAAAAGTAAATAATTATTTACAAAAACGGCGGATTTGACAGTCCGCCGTTTTTGTTATGTGAAAAAGAAAAGAAAAACCGCGCCGACCGACAACGAAAAGGATAGAAAAAGATACAGAAAAAACAGGGCGGTCGGGCTGACGCCTTTATCGAATAACAAGTGATGCAAATGCCGTCGGTCGCCGCGCCACGGTTTTCTTCTTTCCTTGATGCGCAAAACGGTCACGCGGCAGGCGTCAATGGCAGGGAGAACAAACATAAGCAACACCCAAGGCGTCCTGTCTGCCGCACGCAAAGAAAGCGCGCTTAGTAAAAATCCGACCGACAAAGAGCCCGAGTCCCCTAAGAACAGTTTGGCACGCGGAAGGTTGAAAGGCAAAAATCCAAGCAACGACGCGGCACAAAACAGCGACAGCAGCAATTCCCCGACGCTTACCGAAAACAGAAAACAGACAAACAACCCAAAAAGCATCGGCAAAGCGTAAGCGGTGGCAATTCCGTCGGCGCCGTCCGTGAAGTTAAATGCGTTTATCAAAAACAAACCGAGAAATAATCCGAAAAATGTCAACGGCGCGGCAGGTGCTTTTGACAAAAGCAAGTAAAATAGAAATCCCGCCGCCTCAAAAGAAAACTTCCAAAAAGGCGAAAGCCCCGCGGCATCGTCGAGCAGACCGAACGCCAAAAAGAACAGAAACGGCAAATAGTAAGAAAGCACCGTTTCGTCACCAAGATATCCGACGACAAGCAACCCGACCGTCAAGCCTATGGCGACTGCAACGCCGCCGATGCGCGGCGTCGGCGCCCCGTGCTTTTTCAACACCCCGTCGGGAACGTCGACAAACGCCGTCTGCCGCCCTATGCGCATCAACAGAAACGAAACCGTCAAAGAAAAGAGAAACGCACACGCAAGTGAAAACCACATATCCCCTCCGAAAAAGAAAGAGAGACAACAAAAGTCGTCTCTCTATGGCTTATGTAGGGGTTTTCGCGCGGTTTTGAGAGGGGTTTCCCCGTCAGTTGACGAATCCGACCTTGCGGCGAACTTTCGACAGCGTTTTACGCGCATAGTATGCGGCTTCGTCTGCGCCGGCTTTCATAGTGGCTTCGAGGAAGGCTTTGTCGGCAATCAAACGGTCGTATTCCGCCTGCACGCCTGCCAATCCGTCGGCACACGCTTCGCCGACTGCCATCTTGAAATCGCCGTATCCTTTGCCGTCAAATTCGCGCTCGATTTCTTCGTAGGATTTACCGGTAAAGGCCCTGTAAATGTTCATGAGGTTGTTGATACCGTCTTTGCCCTCGGCATAACGAACGACGGAGTCGGAGTCGGTGACGGCTCTTTTGAACTTGCGCATGATATCGTCTTTGCGGTCGAGAATATAAACGACGGCGTTGGCGTTTTCATCCGATTTGGACATTTTCAAAGTCGGTTCGGCAAGCGACATGATTTTCATCGTATCGGTCGGGATAAATCCCTCCGGCACCGTGAAGGTGTCGCCGTAAACCTGGTTAAAGCGAAGCGCCACGTCGCGCGCCAGTTCGATATGCTGTTTCTGGTCGATACCGACGGGCACGACGTCGGTCTGATACAAGAGAATATCCGCCGCCATCAGTGAAGGATAGGTGAATAGACCGGCATTGATATTTTGCGCGTTTTTCGCGCTTTTATCCTTAAACTGCGTCATTCTCGACAGTTCGCCGAACATGGTGTAGCAATCGAGGATCCAGCCGAGTTCCGCGTGCGCCGGCACGTGAGACTGTACGAAAAGCGTGTTCTTTTTGGGATCCAAGCCTGCCGCCATATAGAGCGCAAGCGTTTCGTAGGTACGGCGTCTGAGTTCCGCCGGAACCTGTCGCACCGTGATGGCGTGCAAATCCACCACGCAATAGAACGTTTTATATTCCTCGGAAAACCGCGTGAAGTTTTTGATGGCGCCGAGGTAGTTTCCAATCGTCAGATTGCCGGACGGTTGTACGCCGGAAAAGACGATTTTTTGGTCGTTGAGCATAAGAGACCTCCCAAGTTCCGCCGACGGCGGATAAAATAAAAGCCAAGCATAGGCCGAGCACCGCTCGACCGATACCCGCCTAGGCAAATTTTCTTTCCTCATTATTCTATACTAAGAAGCGATAGATGTCAAGAAAAAAGTCCCGCTTTTTCCCTGCCATCCGAGTCAAACTTGCATTTGCGCGCAAAATATGATATAATAGACTCGCTTCATGAGCAAATACGAATAGCCGCCTTGCGGCTTCGGAGTGTTATTTATGAAAATTACGATTGCAGGTTGCGGAAAAGTCGGCGAATCTTTGACGGCGATTCTCTCGGCGGAAGGATACGACGTCACCGTCATCGACGAGGACAAATCCACCCTTGACAATATCGTCGAGAGTTTTGACGTTATCACCCTCAACGGCAACTGCGCCTCTATGGAAGTTTTGGAAGAAGCCGGCATCAAGGACACCGATCTTTTGATCGCGGTCACCGATTCCGACGAAGTCAACCTTCTTTGCAGCGCCACGGCGCACAGTCTCAACCCCAAGCTTCACACCATTGCGAGAATCCGCAATCCCGAATATACGGGGCAGATTTACAAGATGCGCGACACCTTCTCGCTCTCTATGGTTTTCAACCCCGACAGACAGGCGGCGGTGGAAATCGACCGTCTTCTCAAATACCCGGGATTCTTAAAGCGAGACACCTTTGCCAAAGGCCGCTTGGAAATCGTGGAACTGAAACTCGAAGAAGGCAACCCTTTCTGCGGAACGAAACTCTACTCTCTTTCCGAAAAAACCAAATGCCGCGTCCTCGTTTGCGCGGTTGTACGTGACGGCGTTTCTTACACGCCCGACGGCAATTTCGTGTTGGAAGAAGGCGACCGCGTCTTCGTTACCGCCGATGCCGCCGACCTTTCGGTGCTTTTGAAAGAATTCGGCATCGTGACCAAGAAAGCCCACCGCGTTTTCATTATCGGCGGCAGCCGCATTGCGTTTTACCTTGCCAAAATGCTCTCGGCGCGCGGAGTCGGTGTCAAACTCGTTGACCGCAGCAAAGAGCGCTGTGAAGAACTCGCCGACGTTTTGCCCCCCGACGTGGATATTATCTGCGCCGATGCGACGCAGACCTCTCTTCTGGAGAGCGAAGGCATGGACGCCTCTGACGCCGTCATCACCATGACCGACCTTGACGAACTCAACATTCTTCTCTCACTTTACGCAGACAGCGTCAAGGTGCCGCAAATCATCACCAAACTCTCCCGTATCGAAGACGGCAAAGTCACCGACAGTTTGCCTATCGGCTCTATCGTGACGCCGAAAAAACTTTGCTGTAACAACATCGTGCGTTACGTCCGCGCCATGCGTCAAAAGACGGGCGCCGCCATTTCGGTACACAAAATCGCCGACGGAGAGGCAGAAGCGACGGAGTTTATCGTAGACGCCGCCACCCATCACGTCGGAGAAGAACTTTCGCAAATCAAAATGAAGCCGGGCCTTCTTTTGGCAGGCATCATGAAAGACGACAGAATCGAGATTCCCGACGGACATTCCAAATTTGAGGTCGGCGACACCGTCGTCGTGGTCTCGGGCAGAGACGGCGTCATTTTGGAACTGAACGATATCTTTGCCGATTAAAAGAGGTAATTATGAACTATAAACTGATGGGGCGTTTCCAAGCGATGCTGTTCGGCGCCATTGCCGTTTTCATGGTTCCTGCCATGATTCTGTGCTTTGCCGACGGCGACAAAACCGCGGGGCTTTCGTTCCTATACGTCCTTCTCGGCTGTGCCGCGGTGGCAGGCGGTTTGTTTCTGTTTTGCAAAGACGCCGCCCAAGGCTTTTTTGCCAAGGAAGGATTCGTGTGTGTCGGCGTTGCTTGGATACTGATCAGTATCATCAGCGCCCTGCCGCTTTTCATCTCCGGGTGCGTTCCTACCTACGTCGACGCCCTCTTTGAAATGGCATCCGGCTTTTCGACGACCGGCGCGTCGGTCATTGCCGACGTTGAAAGTCTGCCGCGCGGCATTCTCTACTGGCGAAGCTTCAGCCATTGGCTGGGCGGTATGGGTATTCTGGTTTTCCTGCTTGCCGTCATCCCGTCGGAAGGAAAAAAACAAGGCTTTGCCATGCACTTAATGCGTGCGGAAACGCCGGGACCTTCGGTCGGAAAACTCGTGCCGAAAATCAAAAAAACCGCCTCGATTCTCTACGCTACCTACGTTATTTTGACGGTGATAAACTTCATTTTCCTGCTCTTCGGTATGCCGGCTTTTGAAGCGCTTTGCACCGCCATGGGCACCGCCGGCACCGGCGGATTCGGCGTCAAAAACGACAGCATCGCCGGCTACGGCGATTACGTGCAAATCGTGACGACCGTCTTTATGTTCCTGTTTTCGATCAATTTCGGATGCTACTATCTCGTTTTGATCGGAAAATTTAAAAACGTCCTCAAAGACGAAGAACTCCGCGTGTTTCTGTTCATCGTCTTCGGTTCCATTGCCATGATTACCGCCAACCTTCTTATTTCCGATAAGGGTTACACGTCATTCGGAGAAACGCTCAAAGACGCCGCCTTCCAGGTGGCGAGTATCGTTTCGACGACGGGTTATTCCACCGCGGACTTTAACCTATGGCCGGCGTTCTCCAAAGCCGTATTGCTCTTCTTGATGGTGATCGGTGCCTGCGCCGGTTCCACCGGCGGCGGACTTAAGTGTTCCCGTCTTTTGATTCTCGTCAAGGGAGTCGCGCGCAATTTCAAGCAGGCGCTTCATCCGCAAAAAGTGGCTACGATTCGTATCAATAACAAGACCGTTGAAGAAAAGACGGTTGAGAACACAAACGCCTATTTTGTGGCGTATATGTCAATAATTGTTGTCAGTTTCTTGCTGATTTCGCTTGACAAGTTCGTAAACGGCGACCCCACCACGGCGTTTACCGCGGTGCTTGCCTGCTTCAACAATATCGGACCCGGCCTTGCCGGTGTCGGCCCCACGGCGAATTTTTCCGGCTTTTCCGCGGTGTCGAAAATCATCTTCGTTTTCGATATGCTCGCCGGACGTCTTGAGATTTATCCCATTCTCGTTCTCTTCTCCAAACGCGTTTGGAAAAGAGCGTAATACCTTTCGTACTTTTGTCATAGGCGAAAGCACCCACACAAGAAAAGAACCGAAGCCAAACGGCTTCGGTTCTTTTTTATAAGTCAACGGAAATACCCATATGCAAGGAATAAATTACGGTTCTTTCGGGATATTTCCCGAAGATTTGTTTGACCGCTTCCTTATAATAGGAAAGTTGTTTTTCATGTTTTTCACGAAGAATCGTCGCGGCGGCTTTCGGGTTTTCGAGGGCAAAAGACGGAAGTCTGTCCGTCTTATAGTCGATGAGTGTCAGCGTTCCGTCCGCGTTTTCCATCACACAGTCCATAACGCCTTGCACCAACAGTTTCTTGCCGCGCAGGCTCTTTTTCTTTTCTTCGTCCGCCGTGAAAT
>DCHY01000028.1:28932-52138 GCA_002315715.1 Clostridiales bacterium UBA1740
CGCACGAGCGCCGCGTCTTCTTTTGACAGAAACCGCTTTTCCGCTAAGCGCGACAGTTCTGCCACACCGCCCGAAAGACTCAGTTTTTCAAAATCGCAGAACTGCAAAAAGGCGTGGGTGGCAATGCCGCGTTTGGCGGCTTCGTCCTCGATGACACCGCTCAAGAAACGCGGTTCTTTGTGTTTCGGCTCCTCAAAGTGCGCTTCGAGCGAGTCGGCGCTCTCGCCGTCGGTTCCGTCGAGGACCGTCGGATACAATTTGGAAACCGAAAGTTTTTCGGGGACGCCGAGGGTGGATTTATCGGGATACTCAAAAGAAAAGCGTTTCTCCAAGGTGTCGGCGAGGGCTTGATCGACCGGCGCGTCTTCTTTCGGGGAGGGCGTTATCGGTTCATCCTCCGACGCTTCGCTCGATTCGTTCGTCGGTTCTGCCGTTTCGGAAAGCGGAACGTACTGATAAGAAACGGTGTTCTTGGCGCTCAGCATCGTCCACGACAAATACGACGTGGCGGTGAGAACGGCAAAATTCTTGTCTTCGCGTGCCGCTGCCACCGACAGTTTAGATGACCATTCGGATTCCTTATCCGAGGTCGAGGCAAATAGATACAAGCGCTCGGCGGCGCGCGTCAAAGCCACGTAAAAGATGCGCATTTCCTCGTCGAGCAGTTTGCGCTTTGCCATCATTTTCACGACGTTGCGCATCGGCGTGTCAAGACGAACGTTGCCGGTTTCGTCGTATAGATTGCAGGCAAAACCCATCTCATCCGAGAAAAGAACGGGTTCCCTTGCATCCTTGTCGCTGATGCCGGCTCCGCATTCGGGAACGAAAACGACGGGGAACTCCAGTCCCTTGGAGGCGTGGATGGTCATAAATCGCACCGCATTTTCGGCGGGGGTATTGCTGTCGGGCGTGTCAAACTTGCCGCGCTTATCGAGAATGCGCGTCACGTAACGCAAGAAGGCGCCGAGGCCTTGATAGGAAGAACGTTCGAACTTGCGCGCATTTTCGTAAAGAACCCACAGGTTATCGTCCCCGTGATTGCGCACGGCAAGCGACAACAGTCCCGTTTCGTGGTATAGGCGGAAAAGCAGATCCTCGAGTTTTCCGCCGACGCACATGGCGCGATAGAGACCAAGGGTGTCCAAAAACTTTCTGCCTTTTTGAAAATCCGGGTGTTCTTCCACGTAAGAAACCAGCGAGACGTAAAGCGGCTCGTCGTTCTTTTGATGGCGAATCGCCGCCATCTCGTCGGGGGTGAAATCAAACAGCGGCGACATCAACGTGCCGCACAGATAGATATCGCGGTAGGGATTATCAATGGTATTCAAAAGAGCAAGCGCTAACAATACGGAAGGATTTTTGAAGAAGTCTTTATCGCATTGGCCGCGGCAAGGAACGCCATTTTGCTCAAAAATGTCAACCATACTTTGCATATGAGTAGCATTACGCAACAAAACAACGATATCGCCGTAGGTAATCGGCGTGCCGTCATCTTTCTTTTCGCCAAGCAATTCTTTGACTTTTTTTGCCATCAGACGGGCTTCCGCTTCGGCTCCGCCGAGGCTTTCCGCCAAGGCTTTTTCTTCCTCGGTAGCGCCCTTTTTCACCGTTTCTTTTCTCTGCGCTATCAACAGTTCCGTTTTGCGCAGGGGGGCGTTATACTTATTTTCTTTTTGATAAATCATCTCTTCTTCGGCTTGGTTATACCCGATGCCTGCGGCAACGGCACCGAAGAGAACGTTAAAGATTTCATTGACGGTTCTGACGATTCCTTCGTCACAGCGAAAGTTTTCGGACATAAAAATCGTCGAGGCTTTGTCCCGGGCGTCGGGATCGCAAAGCGGAAACGCCTGTTTCATCGCGGCAAAGATCGTCGGATCCGCCGAACGGAAGCCGTAGATGCTCTGCTTGATATCGCCGACCATAAAACGGTTGTCGTCCTTGGCGAGCGCCTCGAAAATCTTGTGCTGAATGGGGCTGATATCTTGGTATTCGTCGATGAAAATCATGCGGTACTGACTTCTCATCATGTCGGCAGTCGGGGTGCGTTTTCCGTCTTTCCAAAGGCTCTCGTAGAAATAGCGCTCAAGGTCGTTGTACTCACAAACACCGAGACGTTTTTTCTCGGCACGGAACGCCGTATCAAAAGCGGAAAGCACCGAGAACGTCGTTTTGGCGGCGTCGCGCGTCTTGTCGTATAGCGTCATAAAATCCGTCTCGGAACAAGCAAAAACGGCGGCAAGATTGTCGTCAAAAACGGTTTTGAATAAGGAATCGCGCAGGTTTTTGGCTAAAAACTCGTTTTCGGTCGCGGTTGCCGTCGTCACGACGGGCGCCTTGCCTTCCTCGTGATAGGAAAGATATTCCTCCCGCATCTCGGCGTAAGTCTGCGCCTTTTGCAAACGGGTAAGGAACGCACACTCCGCCTCCAAACGGGGGAGCCAAGCGCCCTCTTTTTTATGTTTCGGATCCAGCGAGCGAAGCCGTTTTTGATAAGACGGCAAAAGCATCCCCGAAAGTTCCCT
Organism: Clostridiales bacterium UBA1740; assembly: GCA_002315715.1. Lineage (GTDB taxonomy): Bacteria > Bacillota > Clostridia > Oscillospirales > CAG-272 > UBA1740. The sequence goes on from DCHY01000028.1 coordinate 31,458, forward strand.
CACCCGTGCCACGGCGTAAGCGCCGAAGGGCGTTTCTTCCGGCGTTTTGGCTGCGGGGAATTTGTCGGCGTAATCGGAAAGAACCAAGACGCCCTTTTCGCGATTGTCGATTTTATCGTATAGCGAAATCAGCACGTCACCGATGCCTTTTTCGGCACCCTTGACGCCGACGAGCATATCCGTAAGCGACAAAAAATCTTTTTCACTGACCGTGTCGGCATACGCTCCCTCATAGAAGCCGGTGAGCACCCGATCCATCACGTCCGATGCCAAAAGCGACGCCTCCGCGGTGTCGGCAACGCGATAATTGGGAAGAAGTCCCAGCGCCTCGGCGTTTTTCTTTAAGAACTCTTGGCACAGGCTGTCTATCGTCATGATATTGGCGGCGGGGAGAAGTTGCAACTGCTTTTGCAGATGCGTATCTTTCGGATTTTCGGCAATCGCCGCGTTCAGCGCCTTCTCAACGCGCGATTTGATTTCGGCTACCGCGGCGTTGGTAAAGGTCACGATCAAAAGTTCCGTTATGTTCGACGGATTTTTTCCGTCCGTCAAAGTCTCTATAATTCTCGCAATCAAAGTGGACGTCTTGCCGGAACCGGCACCGGCAGAAAGCAGGAGAGTTCTGTCTTTGACGTCCAATGCCATTTGCTGCTTTTTGGTAAGTCCCATAGTCATCCTCACAATTCCAGTTGCTTGACAGGTTTGATAGCGCTGCCTTCTTCGGTTTCTACAACCTCGCCGAGGGCAAAAAACGTCTCGCCGTCATACAGACGGACGCGGATTTTCTCTTGAAAATCGGTGCCGATTTTCTTTTGATAAATACACTGCCCGGCTCTTGCGAGCTTGGCAAAAAACGGAGGCAAAACCACCTTGGGATCCGACAAAAACACACTTTCCATCGGCAGAACGAGCGCCTCGCGCTCCGCCTCGGTCATTGCCTCGATTTCTTCGATGGTATGTGCCTCTATTATAGAAAAGCCGCCGGCGCTCATACGGCGAAGGGACGCCATAACGCCGCCGACGCCGAGTCGTTTGCCGATATCGGCGCACAACGAACGAATGTATGTGCCTTTGGAACAGTGAACGTCGAGAGAATAGTCCGACGCGGACAGTTTTTTCACGTCGAGCGCAAAAACGGTGATGGGGCGCGGTTCTCTGTCGATGCTGACCCCGGAACGCGCCAAATCCACGAGTTTTTTTCCGCCGACTTTCAACGCGGAGTACATCGGGGGGATTTGGGTCTGTTCTCCGACGAATTCTTTGGCGACGGCATAAACTTCCTCCTCGGTCGGGAGGTTGTCGGAAGTTTGAAGGACAGTTCCCGTCGTATCTTCGGTATCGGTAGTCAACCCGAGTCGTAGGGTCGCAAGATAATGCTTTTCGCTCGAAAGCAAGTATTCCGAAATCTTGACGCCGCGACCGAGCAAAACGGGCAACACACCCGTCGCCATCGGGTCGAGCGTCCCGGTATGGCCGGCTTTCGTCGCACCGAAAAGTTTTCCCACACGACGCACCGCCGCGAAGGAAGTCATATTCTGTCCTTTGTCTAAAATCACGATTCCGTTTTTCATCTTGTCTTCCCAATATGCCGTTTTTGTAAATAATTGTTTGTAAATATATCGCATTTTGCGGCAAAAACCGTGTTTTTGCCTTTGGATACGTGCTCTTTTCCTTTGGTTCTTTTCCGTTCTGTTTTTTGTGTTTGCTTTCGACAAATAAAAATCGACATGGCAAAAATCGTTGTTTGCTTATAATATGGAAAGAAACGAAAAAGGAGTTTGACATGAAAAGCAACGCCGACGCTGTGTCGTTTTTTCGGGACAAGCACTATCAAATCAAAATCCGGCTGTCGAGGGAAGCCAAAAAGCGAAAAGAGGATCCGAAGTTGCTTCTTTTCGATTTGTTTTATCTTCTCTCGGGATTTTTATTCTCTCGCACGCATTTGCTCTTCGGGGCGTATCCTTTGGGCATTGCCCTTTTGTCTTCCGTGTCTTTTGGCGTTTATCTGTCGCTTCTCGGCTGTATCGTCGGGGCGTTTTCCATGGGAAAGAGCGGCGTCGTTTACGCCTTGATTGACGCTATTACGGTGCTTTTGCGGTTGTTTCTTTCCGCCAACGATAAAAAATCCGACGCGGAGGAAAAAAGCACCTCCCGTTTTCGGGAATCGCCCATGCTTCGCTGTTCTTTTGCCGTCATTTCGGGGTTTATTGCAGGAGGTTATCAAGTGCTCCTCTACGGTTTTTCCCTGCCGACGGTTTTGTATGCTGCCGCCATGATGTTGTTCTCGGGCGGGTTTGCTTTCGTTTTTTCGTTTTTGTTTTCGGGGGACTTTCCTTCGTCCTTTTGGGGCGGTGGGTCCATTGCCATACCGCTTCATAAAAACGGTATCGGAATTACCCTCGGTTTATACGTCTATTTGTTCTCGGTTTCCTATTCTCTGTTGCCGGTCAGCGCCCTCGGTATTTCTCTTTCCTACGTCTTTGCAGGATTTGTGACACTGTACTTCGCCGCGCGTTTCGGCGGCGTGTGGGCGACGGCGACGGGATTTCTTACCGGCATCGTCGGCGGCACCTCGGGGGCGGTCGCATTCGCACTCGCGGGAGCAGCGTCCGGCTTTTTGTTTTCCTTCGGTTTTCTCTACGCTTTGCTCGGCGGAGGGACGCTTTTGGTGCTTTGGAGCGGGTATGATGAGGGTTTGACGGGGTTTTTGTCTGTTTTTCCGGAATATGCACTCGCGGCGACGCTCGGGTTTCCCCTCTGGCGCAAACTTGCGGGAGTTGCCAAACATGAGGAAGCGTCAAGTGATAAAACGGCGGAAGATATGGTCGGCGCCATGGCGCTTTCCTATCAAGTCAAGAGAAAAAGCGCAAAAGACACCGTGGCAAAAGCCTTTCGCCGCATCGTTCCGCTTTTAAGAAAATGGGACGCATCGACGTCCGCCCCGGACAAGGAAGCCTATAAAACCGCCGTTTGCGAGATACTGCTTCACGCTTGTTATCAATGCCCCAAGCGGGATTTATGCGGTACCGCCGGCATTCAAAATCTCGTGCGCGGGTTAACCGAAAAGAGCATAAGTGCCGGGCGTCTGTCTTTATCGGACTTATCCTTTTGCGACAAAGACGACGAAGAAAAAGAAGAACTGCTTTACTATCTATCTCTGCGTCTATCCGATTTGGCGGCGAACTATCAAAAAGAAGAAAAGGGCGATTGTCCATCTGACGTTTGTTCAATAATTTCGCGTCTACTCGAGGAAGAAAAAGAAAAAGAAGACGGCGAACTGTCGCCCATCGACGGACTTTCGCTTTCCCTCACGAAAGTGATGGACGAAAACGGGCTTCCGGGAAGCGTGGTGCGCGTGTACGGAGAACGGACGAAAACCGTTTTTGCGGCAACGACGGATGCGAGCGGTCGAAAAATCACCTCGCCGATGCTTCTCAAATGTATGGAAGAGATCCTATCGGCGCCCCTTGGCGCGCCGTCGTTTTTTCGGCAAAATGCAACGGTTCTTTTAACCTGCCAAACCAAAAAGAAATATCAAATAGAAACCGCCCTCGCCACCCATAACAAATGCGGCAACGAACCGTCGGGTGACAGCGTGTCGTGTTTCGAAAGCGAGGATGGGTATTATTATCTTGTTCTGTCCGACGGAATGGGCACCGGCGCACAGGCCAAAAACGTTTCGGCGTTCGTGTCCTCATTTTTACACGAAATGTTTGGGTGCGGTTGCACCGAAAGTTCGTCCCTTTTCCTTTTGAACAGTTTGATTCGCAGTCGAAAAGAGGAGTGTTCGTCCACGGTGGATATCTGCGAATTTGATCTGTTTTCGGGACAATCCGCCTTTTATAAAAGCGGCGCGGCACCGTCGTTTCTCAAGAGAAAAGACAAAGTCTACCGCGTCCGCTCGGAAACGGTGCCCATCGGCATTTTGCCGACACCCGACACCGAAAAAATTCACGTAGAAACAAAAGAGGGAGATTTGATTATCATGTTCTCGGACGGGATAAGCACCTCGCCCGAGGACGCCCCGTGGCTTTCCGGTTTTTTGTCGGGAGAGGTTCCCCCGTCGTTATCCCGTTACGCCGAGAGCATATTGGAAGAAGCAAAAAAGCATACGACCAAAGAGGATGATATGACCGTTTTGGTGGCAAAAATTATCGCAGCATAGCGATATTGACTACTATTGTTTGCATTTTTGCTTTGCTTGAAGTCAATTTGATTTATTCGTCAATAAATTCTTTGCCGCAAAGTTGTACGAGAAGATCCTGCAAATCGTCGTTGTCTTCATAATAAAGCGTCAAAGATTTTTGTTTGCCCTTCGACTCGATTTTAACCTGACGGCCGAGGTTTCTTTCGATTTTTCTTTCGAGTTCACGGAAGTAATCGACAATCGGCAAAGCCTTTTCGGGCTTCTCCGTCGGCTTCTTTTTTCCGAACTTTTTAACGGCGGCTTCCACGTCTCGAACCGAAAGATTTTCAAGTTTGCATTTCTCCGCAAGCGCCAGCATATCCTCCGCGGTAGGAAGCGCCAAGAGGGCTCTTGCGTGTCCTGCGGACAGTTCTTTCGCGATAACCATGGAAATGACCTCTGCCGGCAAATCCAAAAGACGCATAGCGTTGGCAATGGCACTGCGGCTCTTTCCGACGGTAGCCGACAGTTCTTCCTGCGTCAGACCGTATTCGTCGGCAAGCGCTTTATACCCTGCGGCCTCTTCCATCGGGTTGAGATCTTCTCTTTGAATGTTTTCGACAAGTGCAATCTCCGCCGTCTTTCTGTCGTCTTTATCCAAGATGATAGCGGGAATTTCACTCATTTCGGCAAGTTTCGATGCGCGAAAACGGCGTTCTCCGGCGATAATCTCGTAACGCCCCGACGGCATTTCACGTACCAAAATCGGCTGAAACAACCCGTTGGCACGAATTGATTGCGCCAAAGATTCCAGCGCTTCTTTATCAAAGGACTTTCTTGGCTGATCGGCACGCGGATCGATCATCGAAAGGCGCAGATTTTTTACGCCGCCTTCGTCTTTTTTATCCATTTCATTGTCCAAAAAGATCGCGTCAAGACCTCTTCCGAGGCCGCTCATTTTTTTCATACTATCCTCCAAGCCGAAAGGCTGTCATTTTGCCCGTTTTCGACGTTTCTTTGCGTATTTAGGCGTTATTTTTATGGTGTCGACACGTTATGAATTGAGTTTTCCACATTTTTGCTGTGGAGAGTGTTATTTTGATGGATTTTTTCATTGGAATTTTCAAAAAACGGAAATCGAATATGATTTTTCCACCGAAAAGCCGCCTTTTTTCTTCGTCTTCTTCACCGATTATCCACATGGAATGCATGAGAAACCCTTCGAAAAAGAGATTTTAAAAGCACGGTATTTCCATATTCTTCCATTTTTAGATGCGAATCATCAATTCCTTAGCCACCGCGGCGTATTCAAGCGAACCTTTGCCGTAGGGATCGTGGTAGCAGATGGGTTCCCCAAATCCCGGAGCCTCCGAGAGGCGTACAGAACGGGAAATCGGCACTTTGAAGAGCTTTTCATCATAATATTTCTTAAGTTCCGCCACAACTTGCCCGGTTAAGGTCAATCTGGCATTATACATAGTTAAGAGAATGCCAACCAAAACGAGGGAAGGATTACGGTTTTGACGGATACGTTTAATAGTATTCATGAGTTGCGTGATACCTTCAAGCGAATAAAACTCACATTGCATAGGAACAACGACGCCATCCGAGGCGGTCAAAGCCTCAACCGTCAGCATACCGAGAGACGGCGGACAGTCTATAAAAATGTAATCGTAGTCGTTTTTCACGCTATCAAAAGCCGCTTTGGTGTAATTTTCCTCGGATTCCATGTCGTGGAGTTCTATTTCGGCTGCTGCAAGGTCAATTCCGGAGGGAACGAGCGACAAGTTTTGAAATTTGGTATTCAAAACCGCATCTTTCATCGGGCATTCGCCTAAAACGACTTGGTAAATCGTTTTTTTGTCGGGAATTTTATAAATACCGAGACCGCTCGTGGCATTTCCTTGTGGGTCCATATCGACAACGAGTACTTTTTTTCCTTTTTTAGCGACTGCAGCGGCTATATTGACACAGGAGGTTGTTTTTCCGACGCCTCCTTTTTGATTAGAGAAAGCGACAATTTTGCCCATAAGAGTCTCCTTTGCTTCTTTCTGTACATATAAGAACCGTTTTTACGCCGAAAACCAAAAATGTAACAGTTTTCGACCAATTATTACAAATTGACATCCATATTATAGCACATTCACGTTATTCTGTCAACAAATATTGTTTAGTTTACCCCACAACCATTGTTTCACGTGAAACACGAGATGTTTTTAGTTCAAAACCGCTAAAACGCGCGTTTTTTGGATGTTTCACGTGAAACATGGTTCTGTTATTTGGTAAAACGCCCCAAAATGGCATTTTAGAGGTGTTTCACGTGAAACAGTTCGCAAAGAAGCAAGCAAGGTGAAAAAAGCAGGATTTTTCAGTCAAAACTCCAAAAAATGTAATTTTATTGTAAAAAAACAGCATTGTTTCACGTGAAACATACAAATTCGGGCATTTTATCACAGTTTTAATGCACGTTTTCCCGTTTTTCGCAATAAGCATAAACCGGGCATAAAAAGGCAAAAAGGTGTTATTTACGAGATAAATACATTTGGATTGAATAGATGCGGCAAATACGATTCAACAACGTATTTTTATCGCCATGTGCTGTTTTTTAATTTATCTGTATTATTTATCCCAAAAACACCAAAAATACGTGTCATTTCTCCCTCAAAATGTCACCCTTTAACGCATTTTTGCGAAGCGTTTTTCAGTTAAACAGATATTCCGTCATTCTGCCGTGTTTTATCCTGCGTTTCTGCCGTTTCTGCGTTGTATTTTTACAAAAATGTCTTATAAATCGGCGAAAAGAAAAACGTTATCTTGCTTTTTTCGTCTCATCCGAGTATAATAGTGGAAAGATAAGGAGCACTTATGAAAACCATCATTTACTTAGTCAGACACGGAGAGAGCGAAGCCAATATTCAAGGCGTTTTCGCCGGTTCCGCCGAATATTTATTAACCGAGCGCGGCATCAAGCAGGCACAAATAACGGCAAGGGTCCTTTCCAAAGCACCGATTGTTGCCATTTATTCTTCTCCGCTCTCCCGCGCACGTAAAACAGCGGAACCCTTCTCCTCTCTTTTGCATTTGCCCGTCGCGGTAATTGACGGACTGCGCGAAATTTACTGTGGGGAATGGGAGGGCGTTTCATACGATAAAATAGCCGAAAACTATCCCGATTTGTTCCCCGAATTATGGTATCACGATTTCGGTGAAGCAACAGCCCCCGGCGGAGAAAGCATCCTTGATGGCGGCAAAAGATTCTATGGCGCAGTCGAAGAAATCGCAAAAAAGCATCCGGGAGAAGCCGTTTTGATTACGGCACACGCCGGTGTCATTCGCTCCTTCTACGGTATGGTTTCGGGCATTTTACCGAAAGATTTAGGCCTTGCGCTCCACTTCCCGACCAACGCATCGTATTCCGTCGTTTCGTATGAAAACGGATGTTTTAAGCCGATTATTTACTCGGAAGACAGCGAACTCAAAAAGCAGGATATGGTCACGTCCTTAGAAGAATAAACGCGCCGTTTTTCTTTCTCCGTCAGCCGTTTGAACCCTCTTTGACGCGGGTTTTCACGGTTTGAACGGGATTTGACAGCACTTTTCCTGTTTTTTTATGGAGAAAATGGCAATTATTGAATCGAGCCATGCGCCCGTAAAAGCGAACGGCAAAAAGACCCAAAATCCGGCCGGCGTATCAGCGTTGCAGAGGCAAAAACGTCGCCACAATATAGATGTACAATATTACAATATAAGATAAATAAGAATTAGATAAAAAAAGGGAGGTAAAAGATGGAAGCGTTTATCGCGGCGATATGTGATTACGTCAAGGAGTCGGTTTTGAAAATCGGGGATGACGGTTGCGACATTTCGCTCAATTTTCCGCCGCAGACAATAAAGTCGCTGTTCGGCAATAGAACCATGACGCAAGAGGAATTGTCGGCGGCAGAAGAGCATGCAAAAGCCGCGTTTCCGTATGGCGGTCTGTCTTTTCTCCCCTTCAAAGATCTCGTTGTCGTGACGGTTGACGGTGCCGCCGTCCGAAAAATCTGCAGCCTGCCGAAAACGAAAAAAGACGAGTTTCTTTTAGGTCTTGTCGCTTTGTCGGCAGATACATCGGCAACTTTTCAAACCGTGCGCGCGCTGTTTGAAAAGTTCGACACGGTATATCGATGGGAAGGCGTCGACGGGGAGTACGACGAAGTGCTTTGTTTTGCACATTTCGACGACTTTTGCTACTGCCTTTCTTACGAGCCGGGCGGCGTCCACTATCACCGATTGCTCAAAGAAGACTTTGATGCCCTCTACCCCGAAAAAAGAACAAGGATTCCGTAAAGGACGAAAAATTCGTCCTTTTCTTTTTGTCAAAACGCCAAAAGCAGCGCGCGCTTTTCAAAGATTTTTAGCACTTGTGTCGGGAAGGTCTTAAATTTTTTTAAAAAATCAAAAATTTTTGTGTAAAAACCTTGACAGAACCCTAAAATAGGAGTATATTATAAGCAAGTTTGTTAGCACTCGTTATATGCAAGTGCTAAATTCATGTGAGGAGGGATCGTTTTGGAAGATAATCGCCTGACACCGCGAAAAAGACAAATTTTGTACGCCATCGTTGATGCGCACATCAACAACGGAGAGCCGGTCGGCTCAAAGTTTCTTTCCCAAGACGGCAATATCACCTGTTCCCCTGCCACCATTCGCAACGAGATGGCGGATCTCGAGGACATGGGGTATCTGACACAGCCTCACACCTCGGCAGGGCGCGTACCGTCCGAGTTGGCGTATCGCTTCTATGCCGACTCGCTGATCCGTCAATACAGTGCCACGCGCAGTGAAATTGATGAAATCAACGAGAAATTGCGCAACAAACTGAGTGAAATGGACGCCATTTTGGAAGAAGTGTCCCATCTTGCCGCCAATTTCACCGACTATACCGGCATTGCTTTCAAAACCGGCTCGGGTTCCATCCGCGTGCGCAAGTACGAAACGGTGTATATCTCGCCGCGTGAGTTCTTGCTCGTTATGATGTTCTCGGACGACGTGGTGAAAGCCAAGACCGTCAGACTGAATTTCCCCTTGGAGCCGGAAGATCTCTCCCGATTCTCGGAAGCGCTCAACACTTTCCTCGTCAATTTGACGAGCCGGGAGATTTCCATGCCGGTCATCATGAGAATGGAAGCCGTCATGGGCGCGCAAAGCGCCATGGTGCACCCCGCCATCAAAGTGATTTACGAGTGCATGAACGAAATGGATACCGCGGATATCAAAATCGACGGTGTCAATAAGCTGTTGCAGTATCCCGAATATGCGGACGTCGACAATCTGCGCGACCTTATCAGCATGATTGAGGAAAAGAACACCCTCGTGGATACCATCACCTCGAACGACGAAGAATCCGACAACGATTTGCACATCTTCATCGGCAAGGAAAGCGACGACGGCGCGATGAGTAAAACGACGGTTATCTATAAAAATATCAACATAGGCGGCAAAAAACTGTCGGTTGGTGTCATAGGACCGAAGCGTATGAACTACACAAAAGTCATCGGTATGATAAACTCCCTGGCATCCGGCATTGACCGCCTGTTTAACGACGGGCACAGTTTGCCGATGCTCTACCGCTTGGACGGCGAAAATAAAGAACGTTGAGGAACATCATGTCAGAAGAAATGAAAAAAGCCAAAGGCAAAGATCCGAAAACCGAAGAAAAAAACGAAGAACCGCTTGAAGAAAAACTCAAAGCGGAATTCGATGAAAAGCCCAAAGAAGACGTAGAAAAGCTGAAAAGCGAAATTGAAAAACTCAAAGCGGAACTGAAAGAAAAAGACGACAGATACCTTCGCATGGCTGCCGAATACGACAACTTCCGCAAAAGATCTTCCGCCGAAAAAGACGCGGTTTACGACAACGCCCTTTCCGATACGGTGAAAAAACTTTTGCCGATGATTGATAATTTGGAAAGAGCCGTAGCCTTCGATGATGGTGAAAAAGTAAAGGAAGGTTTACAAATGACCTTAAAAACGACGGCAACCGTGCTTTCCGACCTTCGTGTCGAGGCGTTCGGTGCGGTCGGAGAAACCTTTAATCCTGCCCTTCACAATGCGGTTATGCACGAAGAAAACCCGGAAAAAGGGGAAGGCGAAATCGTTGACGTTTTCCAAAAGGGTTACAAAAAAGGCGATAAAGTTATCCGCTTCGCTATGGTAAAAACCGTGAACTAAAACCCTTCGTTTCCATATTCTAAATCAGATAATAAAAAAACTATATATATCCCGGAGGTAATTTATTATGGGAAAAATTATTGGTATCGACCTTGGTACAACCAACTCTTGTGTCGCCGTATTTGAAGGCGGCGAACCTACTGTTATCACCAACCCCGAAGGCGCGAGAACGACGCCTTCCGTCGTTGCGTTTGCTAAATCGGGTGAACGTCTCGTCGGCCAGGTAGCAAAGCGCCAGGCTGTTGCCAACCCCGACAAAACCATCAGCTCCATCAAACGTGAGATGGGCTCCGATTACAAAGTCAAAATCGACGACAAGTCCTACACGCCGCAGGAAATCTCGGCTATGATTCTTCAGAAACTGAAGGCAGACGCCGAAGCTTACCTCGGTGCGAAAGTCACCGACGCCGTCATCACCGTGCCCGCATACTTCACCGATGCACAGCGTCAGGCAACCAAAGACGCCGGCAAAATCGCGGGTCTTGAAGTCAAACGTATCATTAACGAGCCGACGGCAGCCGCTTTGGCTTACGGTATGGATAAAGAGAACGCCCAGAAAATCATGGTCTTTGACCTTGGCGGCGGTACGTTCGACGTATCCCTTCTCGACATTTCCGACGGCGTTTTCGAAGTTTTGGCAACTGCCGGTAACAACCGTCTCGGCGGCGACGACTTTGATGCCCGTATCATGAAATGGATGGCAGATACCTTTGCGGCCGAAAACGGCGGTATCAACCTTTTGAACGACAAGATGGCAACCCAGAGACTCAAAGACGCTGCCGAAAAAGCCAAAATCGAACTTTCCGGCGTGCAGTCCACCGAGATTTCTCTTCCCTTCATTACGGCAGACGCTACCGGTCCCAAACACTTTGAAGCCACTCTCACCCGTTCTAAATTCAACGAACTGACAAGAGACCTCGTCGATGCCACCATGGGCCCGACGAAAAAGGTTTTGACAGACGCCGGTATTTCCGCATCCGAAGTCAACAAGGTTCTTTTGGTCGGCGGTTCGACGAGAATTCCCGCCGTGCAGGAAGCCGTTAAGAACTTTATGGGCAAAGAGCCTTTCAAGGGCATTAACCCCGACGAATGCGTCGCTATCGGCGCCGCTATTCAGGGCGGTGTCCTCGGCGGTGACGTCAAAGACGTCCTCCTTCTTGACGTAACGCCTCTGTCCCTCGGTATCGAAACTCTCGGCGGTGTCTTCAACAAAATCATCGACAGAAACACCACCATTCCCGTAAAAAAGAGCCAGGTTTACTCCACCGCCGCAGACGGTCAGACCTCGGTTGAAATTCACGTGCTTCAGGGCGAACGTGAAATGGCTGCCGGCAATACCACCCTCGGCAGATTCATCCTTGACGGCATTCCCGCCGCTCCCCGTGGCATTCCTCAGATCGAAGTCACCTTTGATATCGACGCCAACGGTATCGTAAACGTTACCGCAAAGGACAAAGGCACCGGTAAAGAACAGCATATCACCATCACCTCTTCCACCAACATGTCCAAAGACGATATCGAAAAGGCCGTTCACGAGGCGGAGAAATTCGCCGAGGAAGATAAGAAGATGAAAGAAGCCGTTGAAGTGAAGAACCATGCGGAATCCACCATCTTCCAGCTTGAAAAGAGCATGAACGAGCTCGGCGACAAGATTACCGACGCCGATAAAGCACCCGTAAACGAGGCTATTAACAAACTCAAAGAAACCTTGAAAAACGGCTCGACCGAAGAAATCAAGGCAGACACCGAAGCGCTCGAAAAAGCCTTCTATCCCATTGCCGAAAAGATCTACAAAGATCAGCAGGCCGCCGGCGCTAACCCCGGCGCAGGCGCCGATAACGCACAGGCAGGCACTGACGCTAACGGCAATTACTACGGCGCAGATTTCGAAGATAAGACTCAACAGTAAAGAAATTCACGGCAAAATGCAAACCATCCTTTGCATTTTGCCTTCTTTAAGGAAAAGAAGCCAACCATTGGCTTGGAGATATTATGGCAGATACTAAACGCGATTATTATGAAGTCCTCGGCGTGGAGAAGAACGCAACGGACGACGCCATTAAAAAGGCATACCGCACCCTCGCCAAAAAATATCACCCGGATATGAACCCGGGCGATAAGGAAGCGGAAGCCAAATTTAAGGAAGTCAACGAAGCGTACGCCGTGCTTTCGGACGCCGACAAACGTGCCAAATACGACCAGTACGGTCACGCCGCATTCGATCCTTCCGCCGGCGGCGGTTCGGGATTCGGCGGTTTTGGCGGATTCGGTGGCGAAGGCTTCGATTTCGGCGACATTTTCTCGTCCTTCTTCGGAGGAGGCGGAACGTCTCGTTCCCGTACCACGATGGCGGTTGACGGCGACGATATTCTCGCACGCGTCACTATCACCTTTGAGGAAGCGGCGTTCGGCTGCAAAAAAGAAGTATCCTTCAGCCGTGTGGAGGCTTGTGCCGAATGCGGCGCTACGGGTGCTGCCAAAGGTACGAAGCCCGAGACCTGTCCTGCCTGCCACGGCACCGGCAGAGTAACGGTACAGCAGCAAACGATGCTCGGCTATATGCAGACGCAGCGTCCCTGCCAGAACTGCCGCGGCACCGGCAAAATCGTCAAAACGCCTTGTAAGAACTGCAACGGTAAAGGCTACATAAAAATCAATAAAAAACTAGACGTCACCATTCCCGCCGGCATCGATTCCAATCAAAGAATCGTCCTGCGCGGTCAAGGTTCCGCCGGACGCAACGGCGGTCAAAACGGTGACCTCGTCATTGAGGTGCGTGTCAAAGAGCACGAGTTCTTCACGCGCGAAGGAAACAACATTTACTGCGACGTTCCCGTCACCTTTGCCCAGGCTACCCTTGGCGCCGAGATTTCGATTCCCACTTTGGACGGTAAAACCGACAAGTTCAAGATTCCCGAAGGCACCTGCACCGGTACGAGTTTCACGCTGCGCGGAAAAGGTATCGCCGACATCAACACAAAACGCCGCGGAGACGAAATCGTAACCGTCATCATCGACACGCCGCAGAATCTGTCGCAAAAACAGAAAGAACTGCTTGAGGCGTTTGCCGCGTCGCTCGGTGAATCCAACAACAAAAAAACAGCCGGTTTCTTCAAAAAACTCTTCAAAAAATAAAAGAAAATCCGTGATAGCGTTTCGCTATCGCGGATTTTTCTTTTTTTAATTAAACTACGGTTCCGCTTTCGCATCGGAAGGCAACAAGCGGGCAACCGTCACGACGCTTTGCGGCAGTTCGGGAAGCGACAGCGAAAGCGTTTGCATCGTCTGCTTGAGTTGACACAAAAGCGTGATTGCGGCAAAACCGCCGCCGTCGCATTTCATCAGAGCTTCGGCTTTGGTAAAGGCGCGGGCACAAACGTACTCCTCGGCATCGTCGGAAATGGGAAGCGTGGGGGTTAGAACCGTTTGGCTATCCACACCCGAAAATTCCATGCGACGAACGCAAACCGCATCCGTGGGAAGAGAGAGTCCCTTATAGATGTCGTGAACAAACCGTCCCACAACCTGAGCAATTTTAGCTTTGCGCGCTTCGGTCGCATAAAGGATATCCACGCCGACGGGACGGTCGCAAACGGCAAGCACGACGGTGTTTTCGTCGTGTGAAAGCGAAACGAAAGGTCCGTCCTTATAATAAGGTTTACCGACTTTGGAATATAGAACGTCTTTTTTCCCCGTCACACTTTGCATCATATAGTGACCGCAAAGGGAAAGAAGAAAATCCCGCTCCTTTTTCATCTTGCGACAATGGTCACGCTCGGCTTCCGAAAGCGCCGAAAGCATGGATTCTTTTTGAGGGGAAGACAAGGCATCCACTGTCATATAGTAAACGTCTATCATACGATTTTTGACAATAGTTATTGTCAATTCGGCTGTTTTTCAAAGAAAAAACGCCTTTCCTTTGCTGTATTTTATATGTCCATAAGGACGGGAAGCACCATCGGTTTTCTCTTGGTTTCTTTATAAAGATACTTGGCGATGGCGTCGCGCAAATCGGTTTTGATTTGGTTGAAATCCGCGTGATTGGAACCGAGGGACTTTTCGAGTGCCGCCGTGGCAACGCGCTTCACCCCGTCCATCAAGTTCTCGGCTTCTTTCACGTAGACGAATCCGCGCGAAACGATATCGGGTCCGGAAACCAAAAGTCCCGACAACAAGTCGACGGTGGCAACGACGACGACAAGGCCGTCTTCCGACAGGTGCTTGCGGTCGCGCAAAACGATATTGCCGACGTCACCGACGCCGGAACCGTCAACGAGGACTTTGCCCGAGGTGACGGGTGCATTCAAAAATTTGGCGTAATTGCCGCTGACTTCCAACACTTTACCGAGTTCCGCAACGAAAATGTTCTGTGACGGAATGCCCATAAATTCGCCGATTTCCTTGTTGGCATACAGATGACGGTATTCTCCGTGAATCGGCATCAAAAATTTGGGTTTGGTCAGCGCCATCATCAGTTTGAGTTCCTCGCGGCAGGCGTGTCCCGACACGTGGACTTCTTCCACCGCGTCGTTGACGACTTTGACGCCGTTTTTCACAAGGGCATTGATGATGTTTCCGACGGTTCTTTCATTGCCGGGAATGGCGCTGGAACTGAGAATAACGACGTCGCGAGAGGTGAGTTTCACCTTTTCGTGTTCGTCAAAAGCGATGCGGTACAAAGCCGACATCGGCTCACCTTGGCTGCCGGTGGTAATCAAGGTGATTTGCTCGGGTTTATAGCGTTTCATGTCGTCCACGTCAATCAAAACGTCGTCCGAAAGGTCGATATAGCCGAGTTCGGACGCCGCGCCGACAACATTGACCATGCTGCGGCCGAGAATCGCCACTTTTCTGCCGTGCTTACGGCTGGCGTTGATGATTTGCTGAACACGGTGAACGTTGGAAGAAAACGTCGCAATAATGATACGGCGATCGGTGTACTGCAAAAAGATACGTTCGAGCGAACTGCCGACCGTTTTTTCCGAAGGGGTAAAACCGGGACGCTCGGCGTTGGTGGATTCGCAAAGAAGCAGGGTGACGCCCTCTTTTCCTATCTCGCTGATGCGTTGCAGATCCATGATTTTGCCGTCGATCGGGGATACGTCCAATTTGAAATCGCCGGTGTGGAAGACAAGACCGCCCGCCGTGCGAATCGCAATGGCGCAGGCGTCGGCAATGGAGTGGTTGACGTGGATAAACTCCGCGGACATACCGCCGAGGGTGACGACGTCACCGGCTTCCACCGTACAAAGTTCGGGGGTAAAAGGCAGGGGGCTTTCTTCGAGTCTCGCGGCGATGATGCCAAGAGACAGGCGCGTGCCGTAAATGGGAACGCGGATTTGCGAAAGCACGTAGCCGACGGCTCCGATGTGGTCTTCGTGACCGTGGGTAATCAATATACCGCGGACTTTATCCGCGTTTTTCACGAGATAAGAAATGTCGGGAATCACGTAGTCGATGCCGGGCATTTCTTCGTCGGGGAACGCCATGCCGCAGTCGACGACGACGATATCGTCACCGCATTCGATGACGGTCATGTTCTTGCCGATTTCCTGCAAACCGCCAAGAGAAATAACGCGGATTTTCGCACCGCCGATAACTTTCGGGAACTGCGTGCCGGCATGTCGCATTTTTACGTTCTTTTGCGAGGGCGTATTGGTCGAGAGCATTTTCTTACTGCTCTTGGCGCCCTTGTTCGGCGGCACGTTTTTCTTGTCGGTCTTTTGTCCTCCCTCGACGTTCTTCGGGGGCGTGGGACGTGACGGCTGACGGTTGCCGTTTTTCTTGTTTTGACGATTCCCCGTCTTTTGGGGAACGAATTCTTTTTTTCCTTGTTCGGGCAAAACTACCCCTCCTTCTCTTTCGCCGGATTTTTCGGTCGAAGGCTTCTTGGTCGAAACGGGGGTGTTTTTCTTCGGATCGGATTTTTCGCCTTGCTTTATCGCGCTGACGAAGTTTTCTTTTTTGCCCTGTGTTTTGGCGTTTACCGACTCAATGATTTTATCAATAGCGACGCCGTTTTTGGCGCCTTTGTCATGATTGGCCGTCGGCTTCGGATAGCGACGGTAAAAAGGGCGCTTCTTTTTCTCGGATGCGTCCTTTTTTTGTATTTCTTTTTCTTTTTCTTTTATCATATTTACTGTTTCATGGATGGGAAGCCATGCCGTCTTTTGCGTTTTCGTCAAAAAGGCGAAAAGTAAGATTGTCGGACGGCAATGCTTCCATTCGACGTTATTCTTTGCAAAAACGCGTGTTTTTGCAAATAATTATTTACAAAATTCAGTGTTTTCCGAACAAGCGGTCGAAGAGGCTCGATTTTGCGCCCTTGGATTCTTCGTCGGCTACAGCTTCTTCTTTTACAACGGTTTCTGCCTTGGGTGCAGGTGCGGCTTTCGGTGCGGGCTCTGCCTTAGGAGCGGGTTCTGCCTTGGGAGCCGGTGTGGCTTTCGGAGCTTCTTTGGCAACGGGTAACGGCTCTTCTTTGGGAGCAACCGTCTCTTCGGCTTTCACTTCCTCGACGGGCGCTTCGACGCCCTCTTCGCGTCTTACGTTCTCTTCAAGTTCGGCGAGGACGGCTTTCGAGATTCTCTTCTTTCTCTTCTTCTCGGGAAGCGGAATGTCGTAAGTGTCGTCAAGAAGCTGGTCGAGACTGATGTTGTATTGCAACTTGATTTCGAGAAGTTTTGCCACTTCGGGATAGGACTGACCTGCTTCCCACTTGTAAACGGCCTGACGGGAAACGCCGATGCCGTTGGCAAACTTGGTCTGAGAAAGACCGTACTTCTTTCTGAGGATTACGATTTTTTCGCTGAATTTCATCGTAGGATTCCTTTCTTTTGGTTTTTATTTCTTTTATTGTTTTTCATAATACGTAGAGTAGGTCATGGAATCAAGCCGAAATCCGCTTTCTTCTTCCAAGAGCCTAACGCGCAGGGTGTTGTCCTGCGTTTTTCCCTCCGCCGTCTTTACGGTGGCAGTGATGGAAACGAAAATCGTTTCTCCCTCAACGCCGCTCACCGCCAAGGTGTCAAAGCGGTAGGTGACGTCGTCTGGCAAAAGATTTTCCGCGCCGCTGCGAACGTAGAGCGTGCCGGCGTCTTCTATATACCGTTTGTAGCCGACGATGGTGTCGCCGTCATAAATCACGCCGAGCACCGTCCTAAAAAGATACGCACACTCCCCCTCGGTATAAACCTCCGCCGTCTTGGCTTTTAGACTTTCGAGCGAGGAGATTTGGTGTTCCGAAAGAAAAGCGGGATCCGCTTCGACGTAGCCGCCGACGGTTTTGGGATTATCCGCCTTTTGCGGAATACCCGCGCCGTAATAGATTTGATTGAACAAAACGGATTTGGCAATCAAAGCCTCCGCGGCTGCCAAGACCTCGGCTTCGTCGTAAGTGCGGTTTTTGACTTTGCCTTTGTCACACCCGAAGGCACAAACGGCAAAACACAAGGTTAAAAAGAGCAGGATGAATTTTTTCATTCTTCGTCCGAATCCGTTTCTTCCGATTCGTCCTCTTCGGGCACTTCTCTTTCGTCCTTATCGTCTTCGGCGGCGACGAGTTCTTCATCCTCGGTATCTACGGGGATGAGTTCTGCCTGCTTCGTAATTTCGTCGGACTCTTTTTCGATTTCTTCTTCTCTCTCGATGGGAGCCACGTTGATGACGCTGTCACCTTCGGACAGACGCATGACGATAACGCCGGAGGCGGTTCTCGAATATACGTTGATGCCGGCAACGGCGGTACGGATGATGGTGCCGTCTGCCGTAATCAGCATGACGTCGTCGTTTTCGCTGACGGAGATAACAGCACAGAGTTTGCCGGTCTTGTCGGTGATATTATGAACGGTGACGCCGCGGCCGCCTCTGTGCTTCATCAGACGGAAGTCGTCAAACGGCGTTCTCTTGGCAAGACCGTTTTCGGTGACGGTCAAGAGCATTTTTTCGTCCTCGGTCGGAACGACGCCGATGATTTGGTCGCCTGCCGAAAGCGTCATGCCGCGTACGCCTCTGGCGGTACGACCCATGCAGCGGACGTTTTCTTCGTCAAACTTAACGGCGTTGCCTTCTTTGCTTGCCATGATGAGGCAATCGGTTCCCTTGGTGTGACGAACGAACAGAAGTTCGTCGCCTTCGTCAAGACGAATGGCGATTTTACCGCCTTTTCTGTGATAGGAGAAGTCGGTAAGTGCGGTTCTCTTGATGATACCGTTTCTCGTCACCATGGTGAGGTATTCACCCTCGGCAAAGGCAAGAAGCGATACGATGGCGGTGACTTTTTCGTCCTTTTCGAGTTCGAGAAGGTTTGCCATATAGGTGCCTTTGGCGGTTCTCGACGCCTCGGGGATACGGTAGGCTTTCTTCATATAAACTTTACCGCGGTTGGTAAAGAAGAGGATGTAAGAATGGCTGTCGGCGACCATGACTTTTTCGACGTAGTCGTCTTCTTTTGTCGTCATGCCGATGATGCCTTTTCCGCCGCGGTTCTGTGCGACGTACGTATCGGCTCTCTGACGTTTGATATAACCCGTGTGCGTCATGGTGATAACGCAGGTGTGTCTTTCAATCAAATCCTCAAGGTCGATCTCTTCGGTCGCCTCGACGATTTCGGTGCGGCGTTTATCGCCGAACTTGTCGCGAATCGCCAAGAGTTCCTCTTTGAGAATTCTCTTGACTTCGTTTTCGTCGGAGAGAATCTTGCGGTATTCGGTGACGAGACCTTCGAGTTTTTCCATACGGTCGAGCACCTTCTGACGCTCGAGTCCGGACAGTTTACCGAGTGCCATTTCGACGATGGCCTGTGCCTGTTCGTCGGAAAGACCGAAGCGTGCGGAAAGGTTCTGTTTGGCTTCGGGAACGGAACCGCTCTTCTTGATGATGGCAATCACCTCGTCGATATTCTCGGCGGCAATCTTGTATCCTTCTAGAATATGGAGTTCGTGGAGCGCCTTATCAAGGTCGAACTTCGTGCGGTTGGTGATGACGGATTCCTGGAAAGCAATGTACTTGTCAAGAATGCCGGACAGAGGTAAAATCTTGGGTTCTCCGCCGTCGATGACGAGCATGTTGACGGAGCAAGTGTCCTGCAACTGTGTGAATTTATACAGCTGATTGAGGATGACTTCGGCGTTGGCGTCTTTCTTATATTCAATGACGATGCGCATGCCGGCACGGCCGGACTCGTCGCGAAGTCCCGTGATACCCTCGATCTTCTTTTCTTTGACGAGGTTGGCGATGCTTTCAATGAGCATAGCCTTGTTGACCATGTAGGGAATTTCGGTAAAGACGATGCGTCTGTGCTCTTCCTCCATTTTGGCTCTCGCACGGACGTAAATCTTGCCTTTGCCCGTTTCATAGGCATCGCGGATGCCGCGGGTGCCGTAGATAAGAGCGGCGGTCGGAAAATCGGGACCGTGGAGAATTTCCATCATGTCCGCCGTGGTGCATTCCGGGTTTTCCATACGGTAGATGATGCAATCCGTCACTTCCGTCAAGTTGTGAGGCGGAATGTTGGTCGCCATACCGACGGCAATACCGACGGAACCGTTGACCAAGAGGTTGGGGAAACGGGAGGGCAAAACGATCGGCTCGTCTCTCGTGTTATCAAAGTTTTTCGTCATGGGAACGACACGTTTTTCAATGTCGCTCATCATGAGGTCGGCGATTTTGCTCATTCTCGCTTCGGTATAACGGTAAGCGGCGGCGCCGTCACCGTCCACGTTACCGAAGTTGCCGTGGCCTTCGACCAAAGGATAACGCAAAGAGAAATTCTGTGCCATACGAACCATGGCCTGGTAAACGGCGGAGTCACCGTGCGGATGATAACGGCCAAGCACGTTACCGACGGTGGTCGCGGATTTGCGGAAAGGTTTGTCGTAGGTCAGATGATCCTCGTACATAGCGTAAAGGATACGGCGCTGACCGGGTTTCATACCGTCTCTGACGTCGGGGAGAGCACGGGAAGTGATAACGCTCATCGAATATTCGATAAAGGCGCTTTTAACTTCTTTTTCGATGTCTTTATTTTCAATTTTTTGTAAGGGAAACTCTATATCGGAGCTTTGATACTGATGTTCCATCGCTTTCTCCTCCTTTCATCAGATATCCAAATTCTCGACGAATTTGGCGTTTTTCTCAATAAATTCACGTCTCGGTTCGACCATATCGCCCATGAGTACCGAGAACATTTCGTCGCAGGCGATAGCATCGTTGATGTCGACTTTCAAAAGCGTTCTCGTCTCGGGGTCCATGGTGGTTTCCCAAAGCTGTTCGGGGTCCATTTCACCAAGACCTTTGTATCTCTCGGCTTCGACACCGTTTGTGCCGAGCTGTTCGATATATTT
>DCHY01000028.1:52252-63210 GCA_002315715.1 Clostridiales bacterium UBA1740
GGTCTCATATGGCGGAAGAAGAAGGTCAAAAGAAGAATACGGATATGCGAACCGTCAACGTCGGCATCGGCCATCAGAATGATTTTGCCGTAGCGGAGTTTGTTGATATCGAAATCGTCGCCGATACCGCAACCGAGTGCCTGAATGATGGGAATCAACGACTGGTTGGAATACACCTTGTCAAGACGGGATTTTTCCACGTTCAAGACTTTACCGCGCAAAGGCAAAATCGCCTGATAACGGCTGTCGCGTCCGTCTTTTGCGGAACCGCCGGCGGAATCTCCCTCGACAAGATACACTTCGGTGAGTCTCGTTTCTTTTTCCTGGCAGTCGGCAAGTTTGCCGGGTAGCGTAGAGACTTCGAGGACGTTTTTGCGTCTTGTGAGTTCTCTTGCTTTTCTTGCCGCTTCTCTTGCTCTGTTTGCCGCCATGGCTTTTTCGATAATGAGTTTGGCGGAGGCGGGATTTTCTTCAAAATACTCGGCGAGTTTGGCGTAAACGATGCTGTCGACCAAAGTTCTCATCTCGGAGTTGCCGAGTTTGGCTTTGGTTTGGCTCTCAAATTGCGCGTCGGTGAGTTTGACGGAAATGATGGCAACGAGGCCTTCGCGGCAGTCGTCGCCGGACAGAGCGTCGTCCCCTTTGATAATTCCGCTCTTTTTGCCGTAATCGTTGACGGCACGGGTCAGTGCAGTCTTAAAGCCCGTCTCGTGAGTACCGCCTTCAATCGTCGACATGTTGTTGGCAAAAGAAATGATTGTTTCGTTGTAACTGTCGTTATACTGCATGGCGACTTCGGCAATCGAGCCGTTTTTCTCGCCTTTCATGTAGATAACGTCGGGATGCACGGGGGCGCCGCGCTTTTCGTTGTTGAGATATTCAACGAAAGAGATGATACCGCCTTCGTAGCAAAGGTCCTCTTCTCTTTCCTTATCTTCTCTCTTATCGCAAAGAACGATATGAACACCCGCATTCAAAAATGCCTGTTCTCTCATACGGGTCAGAAGAATCTCAAAATCAAACACCGTTTCTTCGAAAATGGTGGCGTCGGGTTTGAAATGAACCGTCAAACCGTGCTTTTCTTCACAGGGACCTTCACATTTGAAAGGTCTTTCCACTTTTCCTTTTTCAAAGCGCTCGGTATATTTGATACCGTCGCGGTAGTTTTCGACCTCCACCCACTCGGAGAGTGCGTTGACGACGGAGGCGCCGACACCGTGAAGACCGCCGGCAATTTTATAACCTTCACCGCCGAACTTACCGCCGGCGTGCAAAACGGTATATACGACCTCCAAAGTGGGAAGACCGAGTTTTTCGTTCATACCCGAGGGAATACCGCGGCCGTCGTCTTCTACCGTGATACTGTTATCTTTTTCCACCGTCACACGAATGGTGTCACAGGCACCGGCAAGTGCTTCGTCAATCGAGTTGTCGACAATTTCAAATACCAAGTGGTGAAGACCGCGGATAGACGTCGTACCGATATACATACCGGGGCGTTTTCTGACTGCTTCGAGTCCTTCCAGCACTTGAATTTGACTGTCGTCATATTCGTGTACGTTTTTGTTTTCTTCCATGATGTTTCCTTCCGTTTTTTATGGTTTCAAAGCGCAGTATCGTCCACGGCACGGCTCAAGAGTCCTACTGTGGAAATACGGGAAAGTTTGACTTGACTGTCGGGTTCTTTTCGTCCGATGAGAATGAAAGAACGCGGCAGGTCGCTGTCGATATAGGAAAGTTTCTTTTGTTTTTCTTTTTCGGTGATATAGTTTTTGGTAATGGGAGAAACCGTCGCCGTATCCAAATCAAAAATGCCGACGATATCTTTTTTCTTGATGCTCTCCCCGTTACCGATATGAAGATACATAAGTGCCACCTTTTACTTCTATCGCGTTGACGTCACGGACGCCGACTCCGATTTTTTCACAGGACGTGATGATCATTTGCTTATTTTGTAGACCTTTTAAGATAAACGATTTTCTCTTTTCGTCGAGTTCCGAAAAAACGTCGTCAAAGAGATACACGGGATATTCGCCTATCGCCTCTTTGCAAACTTCCCCTTCGGCACATTTGAGAGCCAAAGCGACGGAACGCTGTTGCCCTTGCGATGCGAAAATTCTCGCTTTATTGCCGCTTATCTCTATCTCCATATCTTCTCTGACGGGACCGTAGAGCGTCGTTGCGGCGGCTATTTCTTTTGGCAGGTTTTCGGTGAACAGTTTTTGATAAGCGGATAGAACGTCCTTCTTATCGCAAAGACCTTCTATATCGCTTTTATAAGAGAGGGATAAGATTTCTTTTTCTTCCGTCATTTCGGACAGAAAAGGTTTTGCGTATTTTTCGATTTTTTCAATATACCGTTTGCGGAACAGATAAATATCGGCAGCGTACCCGGCAAGCGAATACGAAAAGGCTTCGAGTTCTCTCTTGTCTATAAAAAGTCCTTTTTGCGCCATTTTCAAAAGACAGTTGCGCTCTTCCATGGCGTGTTTGAAATCCGCGTATATTTTGAGATAACCGGGCACGCATTCGGCAATACCGATGTTGAGAAACGAACGTCTCTCTTCCGGCCCTTCTTTGACAAGTCCCAAATGGTCGGGGGTAAAGAGCACGGCGTGAAACGCGTCGAGCATTTCCGTCACCTTATCGACTGCATATCCGTTTTTCTTGCGTTTGCGGCTGCCGTCAAGATAACTGTATTCCAAAGTGTTCGCACCTTTATTGTCCGAAAACGTCAGGCGGAGAGAATACCCGTTTTCGCCGAAGCGGCATAAATCGCGGTCGGCGGTGTTACGAAACGATTTTCCGCGGGAAAATAAATATATACCCTCAATGGCATTGGTTTTGCCCTGCGCGTTTTGTCCGTATAAAAGATTGACGCCTTCCGAAAACTTCAAACAGTCGTTTTCGATATTTCGAAAGTTGTTGATTTGAAATTCTTTGACAAACATAGAATCAGCCGTTCATACGAACGGGAAGAATCATATAGTAGAAATTAAAATCGTCAAGCGCCTCGGCGGGCTCAATGGTGATGGCCTGCGTTGCACTCTTCATGGTCATTTTAATGTTTTCGCCTTCGGTGACTCTGACACTGTTGATAAGATAACGGCAGTTAAAACCGATCTCAATATCGCTGCCCTCGTGTACGCAATTCATTTCATCCGACACTTTACCGTTGGCGGATTTAGAGGAAAGCGTCAAATACTGTCCGTCGAGATTGATTTTTACAAAACTCTTGCCGGAACCTTGAATCTTTTCTTCGGCGACGATGTTGGCACGTTCCAAACCGTCCATAAAACGTTCTCTGTCGACAACAACCGAGATATCGTTGTCTTTGGGCATAATACGCTCGTAGTTGATATACTCGCTGTCGATGGTACGGCTGAAGAACGTCACGTCTTCAAAGTGAACGATAGCGTGTTTTCTCGAAAGATAGCAGGTGACGGTCTCGTCGCCGTCGGGCAACACTTTGACAAGTTCGGAAAGGGCGTGGCCTGGCATGATGAAGGACATACCTTCTTCGGTACCGATTTTTTCGATGGCACAATTCATGCGGCATACCGAAAGTGTGAAACTGTCGCAGGAAATAACGTCAAGACCGCTGTCGGTCACTTTGAAGAAAGCACCGCAAAGCATGATGCGGTTATCCTGTTCGGCGATGGAGTGAGATACTTTTCCTATCATTTTCTTTAAAACGGCACCGCTGACGGTAAATCCGCGTTCCGACGTCAATTCGGGAAGATTCGGGAATTCGTCGCCTTTCATGGCAAACATGGAGAAAGAAGAAGCGTCGGAAGAAACCGTGCAATTGCAGTTGTCGTCTACGTCGATGGTGAATTCGTCATCCGGCAAAACGCGGACGGTCTGGCAAAGACGCTGTGCATTGATAATGTAGCAACCGGGTTTTTCCACTCTCACGCCGTGAATCAGACATCTGACGCCTTTATTCATATCATAGGTAGAAAGACGTACGGTTTCGTCGTCGACGGTTTCAATCAAAACGCCCTCAATCGACGAAATGGTATTTTTATTGGAAATCGTTCCCATAGCCGGGAGAAGTTTATTCAAAAAATCGGATTTCTGTAAAGAAATTCTCATAGGAGCCTCGCTTTCTTGTTGAGGAAAAAATTCTTCATTCTATGTTTATTGGTTAACAGTAACAGTATTAGAGTTTGTGGATACGGTGGAAAAGTCTCAAAAACCTTGAAAACGCTGTGTTTTTGAAAGCTCTTTTTTCCCACTTGGATGGTATCTTTTGTGTTGGCGAAAAGTGGATAAGTTTTCCTACGGTTTTCCACCGTGAAAAAGGCGGTTTTTCAACCCTTTGTTATTCACATTTCCACCGACGTTTTTAATTATGTTTAATCTCTTTCATAATCAAATTGATGTCCGCTTCGTAATTTCTTACGGTTTGGATATTGAGTTCCACTTTGCTGATGGAAGCCATGATGGTCGTATGGTCGCGAGAGAAAATCTTACCGATTTCCTTGAGTGAAAGACTCGTCATTTTGCGAATGATGTATATGGAAACGTGTCTGGCGTTGGCAATGTTGTCGGTCTTCTTCTTGGAAGTCAAATCGTCTACGGTCACACCGTACCGCTTAGCGACTGCCGCCAAAATTCTGTCCACCAAGACGGAAGTCGGAATATTGCCGGGATCAATGATGGAAATGACTTCTTCAATAAGATTTTTATTGACGGTGTTACCGCTCAAAGAGCATACGGCGTGAAGACGCTTGAGAACGCCTTCGATTTGTCTGATATTATTCTGCAGACGGTCTGCCATATAGTCGATAAGTTCCGGTTCGATAAACAAACCGAGAGAGGCACTCTTTTTGCGGATGATAGCCGTACGGAGTTCGTAACTCGGGGGTTGAACGTCAGCGAGAAGACCGCCTTCAAAACGGGTGCGAAGTCTGTCTTCCAAGGGACGTATCTCCTTCGGCGGACGGTCGGAGGTTAAAATAATCTGTTTGTTGGCGCCGTACAAAGCCGTAAAGGTATGGAAAAATTCTTCCTGCATCATCTCTTTGCCGGCGATAAATTGGATATCGTCAATCAAAAGCACGTCGACCGAGCGATATTTATCTTTAAAGGAAGCAATGGTGCCGTTGCCGAGCGCGGCAATCATTTCATTGATGAAATCTTCGCTGTTCTTATAAACGATGCGAAGTTTCGGGTGATTTTTGCGGATGTAGTTGACGACGGCATACAACAGATGCGTTTTACCGAGTCCCGAGTGACCGTAAATGAAAAGAGGGTTGTAAGTCGTCGGCTCTTTCGCTACGGCATAGCAGGCGGCTCTTGCGAATTTGTTGGAATCGCCCTCAATAAAGGTGTCGAAAGTGTATTCCTCAAGCAGAGAATTCTTTTCGGAACCGTTGATCAAGGCGTCGATGTTTTTCTCTTTTTCGGCTTCGTCGGCACGGGTGACTTCGAGAGGATCCGCCGTCAAGTCTTCGAAAGAGGGGACCTGCGGAAAACCTTCTTCGGTATCGGTATAGTCAAATTCAGGCTCTACGTCAAAACCGATGACTTCCAAAAGCGCCTCTTTGATGATGCCGAGATATTTGGTTGAAAGTATTTTTTTACGCAATTTCGTGGACGTCGAAAATTTTGCGACGTTCTCGGAAAGCTCCACGAGTTTCAAGTCCGCAAACCAAAGGTCAAAGACCGATTGGGTATAGGACAGTTTCTTTTGAATGGCGGCAAGCAGTTCTTTTGTGATACCGGATAACTCGTCCATAAAAACCTCCGTCGTTAGATACTATTTAACATTTAACATTATAACATAGTAATAAGTGAAAATCAAGATATTTTATATATATTTAGTAATATCAACCAAAAGCGGCAAAAACTGTTAAGCAAAAGTTACAAAAAAGTTGCCGTGAAAGGCGTTTTCACGGCAACTTCAAGTTTGCAAAAAGATTAGATTTTTTCGACCGAAACCGTCACGTTTTCGCCGTTGATGTTCCATTCTTTGGCGAATTTTTTGGGCGCGTCTGTCGAAACAGAGAGGGCGAGAGTGTCTTCGCAAATACTCTTTTCGTTGCGCTTGGCAATCTCTTCGACCGTCTTGTTTCCGGTGACGGCGACGACGATTCTGTCGGTCACTTCGAACCCGGAATCCTTTCTCATCGTCTGAATCTTGGAGACGAGTTCTCTGACGTTTCCTTCTTCAATCAACTCGGGGGTCAAGGTTTTGTCGAGGACAACGGTGAACTGACCGTCCGAAAGAGATTCAAAACCTTCGAGTTTTTTCATCTCGATCAAAAGATCGTCACGGGTGAGCAAAATATCGGCGGATAGGTGGAGGGTAATGGCACCGTCTTTGTTGAGTTCTGCCATCGCGGCGTTGCCGTCAAGGGTGGCAAGCGCGTTGCGGATTTCACCGAGGTATTTGCCGTATTTCGGACCTACGGTACGAAGTTGAGGCTTGAAGGAGTAAGAAGTAAAGTCGCTGACGTCGTTCTTGAAGACGACTTCTTTGACGTTGAGTTCATCGGCGATGACGCCGATCATGTCGGGCGAGGGCACTTTTTGAGCCGCCACGAACATTTTGGCGATAGGCTGACGGTTCTTGATGTTGGCGGCGTTACGGCAGGCACGGCCGAGGGTAACGGCGGCAATCACTTCTTCCATATCGTCTTCAAGTGCCTTGTCAATCAAAGAATCGTCAACGGCGGGATAATCGCACAGGTGAATGGATTCTTTGGCGGTCTTGTCGACCGAGCGGACGAGGTTCTGATAGATATCTTCCGTCATGAAAGGAACGAAAGGAGCCGAGATTTTGGCAAGGGTGACAAGTGCGGTGTAAAGGGTCATATAAGCGTTGACCTTATCCGCAGGCATATCTTTGCCCCAGAAACGGTCGCGGCAACGGCGCACGTACCAGTTGGAAAGGTCGTCGACGAAGTCTTCGAGAACTCTCGTGGCTTCGGGGATTTTGTAAGCGGCGAGGTCTTCGTCCACGGCACGGACGGCGGTGTTGAGTTTCGACAAAATCCAACGGTCCATGACCGACAAGGACGCCTTGTCAAGGGTGTATTTCGTGGGGTCAAACGCGTCGATATTGGCGTAAAGAACGTAAAAAGCGTAGGTGTTAAGGAAGGTGCCCATGAATTTTCTCTGCCCTTCCGTTACGGCTTCGGCAAAGAAACGGTTGGGAAGCCACGGCGCGGAGTTGGAGTAGAAATACCAACGGATGGCGTCGGCACCGAATTCTTTCAGGGCTTCAAAGGGATCGACGGCGTTGCCCTTGGATTTGGACATCTTCTGTCCGTCTTTATCGAGGACGTGACCGAGTACCAAAACGTTTTTGTAGGGGGCACAGTCGAAAATCAGAGTGGAAATAGCCATCAGGGAGTAGAACCAACCGCGCGTCTGGTCAACGCCTTCGCTGATGAAGTCGGCGGGGAACTGTGCCTTGAAGGTTTCTTGGTTTTCAAAGGGATAATGCCACTGGGCGAACGGCATGGAGCCGGAGTCGAACCAACAGTCGATGACTTCGCTGACACGTTTCATCGGCTTGCCGCATTTGGGGCAACGGATGGTGACGTCGTCGATGAAGGGGCGGTGCAGTTCGATATCGGCAGGACAGTTGTCCGACATGGATTTGAGTTCTTCGATGGAGCCTACCGCGTGGCGGTTGCCGCAGGCGCACTCCCAAATGTTGAGAGGCGTGCCCCAATAGCGGTTACGGGAAAGACCCCAGTCCTGAATGTTCTCGAGCCAGTCGCCGAAACGGCCTTTGCCGATGGATTCGGGGATCCAGTTGACGGTGTTGTTGTTACGGATGAGATTTTCTTTGACGGCGGTCATGCGGATGAACCACGTGTCGCGGGCGTAGTAGATAAGCGGCGTGTTGCAGCGCCAGCAGTGAGGATATTCGTGCTCAAACTTGGGAGCGGCAAAGAGTTTTCCCTCTTTGTCGAGGTCGGTCAAAACCTGCGGATCGGCGGCTTTGACGAAGATGCCGGCATAGGGCGTTTCCTTGGTCAAGTTGCCCTTGCCGTCCACGAACTGAACGAAAGGAAGGTCGTATTTTCCGCCGATACGGTTATCGTCTTCACCGAAGGCCGGTGCAATATGAACGATACCGGTACCGTCGGACATGGTGACGTAACGGTCGGCGACGATGTAATGTCCGCGCTTGCCCTGCTTTTTCACTTCTTCGGCGGTGCAGGCGTAAAGAGGTTCGTAGTCGCGTCCCTCGAGATCGGCGCCCTTCATCTCTTTGAGAATTTCATAGGCGGGGGCGTCGTCTTTCTTGAGCGAACCGAGAACGGTGTCGAGAAGCGCTTTCGCCATATAATACGTCATGCCGTCTGCGGCTTTGACTTTCGCATAGGTTTCGTCGGGGTTGACGCAGAGTGCCACGTTGGAAGAAAGCGTCCAGGGGGTCGTCGTCCAAGCGAGGAAGTACGCGTCTTCACCGACGCAGCGGAAACGAACGACGGCGGAGCGCTCTTTGACGGTTTTATAGCCCTGCGCTACTTCGTGAGAAGACAGGGGCGTGCCGCAACGGGGGCAGTAAGGAACGATCTTGAAGCCTTTGTAGAGGAGGCCCTTGTCGTAAATCTTTTTGAGCGCCCACCATTCCGACTCGATGAAATCGTTGGTATAGGTGACGTAGGGATGGTCCATATCCGCCCAGAAACCGACGGTGCCGGAGAAATCTTCCCACATGCCTTTGTAGTTCCAAACGGATTCTTTGCAGTGGGAAATGAAGGGGGCAAGACCGTAGTTTTCAATCTGTTCTTTGCCGTCGATGCCGAGTTTTTTCTCGACTTCGAGTTCAACCGGCAAGCCGTGGGTGTCCCAACCGGCTTTACGGGGAACGCATTTGCCTTTCATCGTCTGGTAACGGGGAATCATATCTTTGATGACACGCGTCAAAACGTGTCCGATGTGCGGTTTTCCGTTGGCGGTGGGGGGGCCGTCGTAGAACGTGAAGGGTTCGCCCTTCTTTCTTTCGTCAATGCTTTTCTCGAAAATGTGTTCGGCTTCCCAAAACTTGCGGACGGCACTTTCGCGCTGCGTAAAGTTTAGGTCGGCTTGAACTTTCTTGTAAATTTCGCTCATGGGATGCTCCTTTTTGCGATAAATATCTACGATATTATATTATAATCGCATGGGAAAGTCAATAGTTTTGCGTTTTCGCAAGAAAAATCTTGACAACCGCCCACAAAAAAGAATATAATTTTCTCATCACTTTTCGGAGGTTACAAAATGGACAAGAAAATTTTGAAATTGTTGGAAGCCGATGCACGCATGGCCGTGGCGGATATCGCCGCGATCACCGGAAAAACGGAAGAAGCGGTCAAGGCGGAAATCTCCGAAATGGAAAAGACGGGACTTATCCGCGCTTACAAAGGCGTCATCGACTGGGAGCGTTTGGATAACGCGAGAGTCAGCGCCATTATCGAACTGAAAGTAGCGCCCAAAGCCGGTTTCGGCTTTGAAGAAGTGGCGGCGCGTATTGCGAGATACCCGGAGGTCGAGTCGGTTTCTTTGATGTCCGGCGCTTACGACCTTAACGTTGTCGTCAGAGGCAAGACCTTCCAAGAGGTCGCTATGTTCGTTTCGAAGGAACTCGCAACCATCGATTCCGTGACGTCCACCGCGACGCAGTTCGTCATGCGCCGGTATAAGGAATACGACGTCAATCTCGTTGAGACAGACAAAGACGGGAGAGGAAACGTTTCGTTATGATAGATTACGACAAGGCTTTGTCTCCCCTCGTTAAGGAGATAAAACCGTCCGGCATTCGCCGATTTTTCGACCTTGCCAACACCATGGAGGACGTTATCTCTCTCGGTGTCGGTGAGCCGGATTTTGTGACGCCGTGGCAGATTCGTTCGGCGGGCATTCGCTCGCTTGAGCGCGGACATACGCGCTATACCGCCAACCGCGGAACCCTCCCCTTGCGCCGCGCCATCTCCGAATACCTTTCGGAAAAATACGGCACGGAATATACTCCCGAGACCGAAATCCTCGTGACGGTTGGCGGCAGTGAAGCCATCGACCTCGCACTTCGTGCCATCGTCACCCCCGGGGACGAGGTGATTATCCCGCAACCGAGTTACGTTTGTTACGAGCCTATGACGCGGCTTCTCGGCGGCGTTCCCGTCATTTTCAAGACCGACGAGGCACATGGATTTAAGGTGACGGCGGAGGAACTCAAACGTTTGATTACGCCGAAAACCAAGGCTCTGATTTTGCCGTATCCTTGCAATCCGACGGGCGCTATTATGGAGCGTGAAGACTTGGAAGCCGTCGCAAAAGTGCTTGAATTGACTAATATTATTGTCATTTCCGATGAAATTTACTCGGAATTGACCTTCGGCGATAAACCTCACGTGTCCTGCGCGTCTATTCCCGGTATGCGAGAAAGAACCGTTACCGTCAACGGATTTTCCAAGGCGTTTTCCATGACCGGATGGCGTCTCGGTTACGCCTGCGCTCCGGCTCCCTTGGCGGCACAGATGACGAAAATTCATCAATACGCCATCATGTGTGCGCCGACCACTTCCCAGGATGCCGCTATCGAGGCTTTGCGCAATTGCTCGGACGAAGTGAAAAAAATGAAGGAACAGTACAATGACCGCCGTCACGTCATGGTCAAGGGATTTAACGATCTCGGCCTTGCCTGCCGTGAGCCGAAGGGTGCCTTTTACGCCTTCCCCTGCATCCGAAGCACCGGCATGACAAGCGAGGAATTTTGTCAAAAACTGCTGGAAGAAGAGCACGTGGCGGTGGTTCCCGGCACGGCGTTCGGCGAAGGCGGCGAAGGTTTCGTGCGTGCCTCCTATTGCTACTCGATTGAGCACATCCGCGAAGCACTTTCCCGTATCGGCAAGTTTATAAAACGTCATTCATAAAAAAGCACCTCGGCTGTTGTTCAGCCGAGGTTTTCGTTTTACAAAAAAAGGCAAGCCCCGCGGCTTGCCTTTTTT
>DCHY01000010.1:0-12828 GCA_002315715.1 Clostridiales bacterium UBA1740
TGACTCCTCGGGTTGGACGCGCGGTCTGATGATGGCATCCGCCATGGGCGTTCTCATGGGAAGAAAACTGATGGAAAACGAAGATTGATTTTCAGTCATAAAAAACCTGCAAGCCGTTTTGGTTTGCAGGTTTTATTTTTTCGTATTTAGCTGTCTTGGTTCGTCGGTTAATCCAATCAAATAATCGGCACTTAGGTTGTAATAGCGAGAAAGGATCACCAAGTCGTCAATTTTCAATTCGGCTCTGCCGTCTTCAATGTGGTTATATCCTTGTTGCGATTTATTTAACAGTTTCCCGATTTGTGCTTGTGTATAATCTCTATCTTCACGAATGTCTCGAATGCGTGTACGGTAATCCATAACAGTTCCTCCGGTATCATTTTACAATACTCAGACTATGAGTATTGACAAATACTCAAACATTGAGTATTATTATAGTATTCATACTTAAAGGAGGTTATATATGAACACTGTCATTTCCGGAGACTACAAAAATGCTTCAGTCGGGGCTGACATTATGGGCGAAGTATTCATCCTATTCGGTTTCAAAAAAATTCCTTTGAATTGCGGCACCGTGTTAAGATACGAAGTGGTATCGGAACAAGAAAGAACGAGTGCAACCAGCGCCGTCAAGAAAGCTGCTGTCGGCACATTGTTGCTTGGCGGAATCGGAATAGCGGCTGCTCTCGGGGCAAAGAAAAAAGGGACTCATCTTGTTGCCGTCTATTTTGCCGACGGAAAAGAAAGTTTGTTGCAATTAAATGACAAAGTGTACCAAGCTTTTTTGAGAGCACAGTTTAATCATTCTCCACAACCTCATACTCCAAGTCTCGAGGATAAAAATCAAGAACCTAAGAAAAAAAAGAAAACAGGTCTTGTTGTGTTCTTTTTCATCGTTGCAGCTATCATTGGAATTATCATCGGAGTGAACAACTCCGACAGCGAACCCAATGAAGATAAGCAAGAGAATACTGCCTACCTCAATGTCAATCAATTTGCCGGCATCTCGGAAAATGAATTGGTTGATTTGTTCGGAGAACCTAAGTCAAAAGGCGAACTGACTACACTATGTCTTTTCAATATTCCATGCACGTACTATGATTATGATAATTTGGAAAAATTAGGAGAAACGTCCTTCTATTTTGTAAATAATAAATTGGTTAAGTTTACTGCGTACTCGACTTTTCCATATAATTCAAAAAGCAAAAATGCCAATTTGGAAAATTTCGGAATTGAAGTGGGAGATAAT
The DNA here is from genome assembly GCA_002315715.1 of Clostridiales bacterium UBA1740. Lineage (GTDB taxonomy): Bacteria > Bacillota > Clostridia > Oscillospirales > CAG-272 > UBA1740. The sequence continues at coordinate 1,250 of DCHY01000010.1, forward strand.
TGCAGTAAAACTGCAGATACAAATTATGCTTTACGATATTCTTTTCCAAGTGAAACCGTCGAAGACTTTTGGATGAGCGGAATTAGCAACGATCAATTTGACTGTTTGACTGTTACTTTTGAAGACAAATATTATGAGGAATGGTATTTGCCCACAAATATCACGGAAGAAAGCAATTACGAGTACATTACAAAAGAAAATGTAAAGTCGCTGTTGCTTTCTCCTTCTTCGTCAACATTTCCGATTATTACAAATTGGACTTTTGGAAAAAACGACTATTATTATGCCGTTGCGTCTTCGGTAACTGCTCCGAATGGATTCGGCGTGAATCTTACCAAAGAGTTTTTATATATCTATGCAAAAGACACAAACACTGTAATTTATGCAATATTTGATGGCGAAATTGTGCTCAATAACGGATATGTGAAAACAGAAAAACTAATGCGCGATGCGCTCGGATTAGTAGATCCGGAAACATAAAAGAAAACCTGCAAGCCGTATTGGTTTGCAGGTTTTTTTAATAGTTATTTTTATTTTTAAGCGTTTTATAGAGCGAGCGGTAGGAGGATAGGCGCGAGGGGGAAAGGGTGCCGTCTGCCTCGGCTTTGGCGACTGCGCACTCGGCGGCGCCTTCGCCGACGTGGGCGCAGTCCACATAGCGGCATTTGCCGCGGTAACGGGCAATGTCGGGAAACGTGTCGAGAAGGTCGTCAAGGGCGAAGAAGTCAAAATGCTCGAAATCGAGCAGTGAAAAGCCGGGGGTATCGGCGAGAAAGCCGGTCGCGGCACTTCCCTTTTCACACTCGAAAAGTTCGACCGTGCGCGTCGTATGTTTGCCGCGCTCGATGCGCGCGGAGATGTTGCCGGTGGCAAGGGACAACCCCGGGAAAACGGCGTTGAGCAAGGTGGATTTTCCGACGCCGGAAGCGCCGGCGAAAGCCGCGGTTTTACCGTTTGACAAATGCTCTTCAATAAAGGCTTTGAGGGCGTTGACACCCTCGTTTTCTCCCTTTTTCGCGCAGGTGACAAAGACGCGGAAGCCTGCCTTTTCGTATATTTGACGGTAGGTGTCGGTCAAGGTTTCGGAAAGATCGGTTTTCGTCAAGACGACGACGGGGGTGATTTTGTTATACACGGCAATGGAAAGAAGCTTGTCCACCGTCTCGAGTGCCGGTTCGGGTTTTTCAACGGCAAAGACGGCAAAAAGCATATCGAGATTCGCCATGGGGGGACGAATGAGGGCGTTTTGACGGGGGGCAATCGCCGAAATGACGATATCGTCGGGAACGGCATCGTCGCCGATGACGGTGACGTTATCGCCGATCAGAACCTTGCCCGCGTCCTGTTTTAAGACGCCTTTAGCGCGGACGAGCAAGCGCTCGTTTTCGTCTATGCGGACCTCGTAGAGACCGCCGACGCCGCGTACCACTTTTCCGTTTTTCTGAAACTTCAAATTTTAACTCTCTTTCGTATCAGTCGATTGGGCATTGCGGCGAAGCTGGCCGCAGGCGGCGTTGACGTCACTGCCGAGACGCCGTCTGACGGTAGCCACCACGCCGGATTTGTTGAGGACGTCGGCAAATTTCTCGGCTTCCTCGAGGGTGCCTTCTTTCATACCCGTTTCCTTCACTTCGTTGACGCGGATGAGGTTGACGTGAAGGGGGGCACCGGTGCCGGCGAAGGCTTTTTTCAAGAGAGACGCCAATGCCTTGGCATCGGCTTCTTTGTCATTTTTGCCGGCAATCAAGGTGTATTCAAAAGACAGACGTCTGCCCGTCGTTTTGTAGTAGGTGACGCAGGCGTCAAGGAGGCTTTGGATATTCCATTTGCGGTTGACGGGCATAATGGCGCTGCGCGCTTCGTCCGTCGTCGCGTGGAGGGAAATTGAAAGGGTAATCGGATACTCCTCTTTCGCCAAATCGAGGATGCGCGGCACGATGCCGGATGTGGAGAGCGAGATATGGCGATAGCCGATATTGAGTCCGTCCGCGTCGCCGACGAGCCGGAGAAATTTAATCACGTTATCGTAGTTGTCAAGCGGTTCGCCGATGCCCATCATCACGACGTTGTCGATGCGTTCGCCGTCATCGCGCTGTGCCGCGATAATCTGTCCGAGCAGTTCCGAGGGCAAAAGGTTTCGCACTTTTCCGCCGATGGTGGAGGCGCAGAATTTGCATCCCATGGGGCAACCGACCTCGGTGGAAATGCAAATGGTGTTGCCGTGGTGATAGCGCATGAGGACGCTTTCGACGCACTCGCCGTCGTAAAGGCGGAAGAGATATTTGACGGTTCCGTCCTGTGCCGAGATGAGTTTTCTTTCGATTTTCGGGAGGGTGTCGGTGACCGTTTCGGATAGTTTTTGTCTTAGGCTCTTGGAAAGATTCGTCATTTCGTCGAGGGGCGTGCCGGTCTTTTGCCAGAGATAATACTGCTTGGCGCGGAATTTCGGCTCGCCGATTTCGCTGAAAAACGCCTCAAGTTCCGAGAGATTCATCGAAAGGGTATCCATCATAAATCAGCCTGCTTTTTTCGTAATTTGGCAATGTAAAAACCGTCGGTACCGTGAATGTGCGGAAAGAAGGTAAAGTCGCCGCGCGCGGCAACGATGTCGCCGACGGTGAACGGCTCGGGAGAAAAGTCGGGATGCTCACGCAAAAAGGCATCGACGACCTCCTCGTTCTCTTTGGGGTTGACGGTACAGGTGGAATACAAAAGGAGCCCGCCGTCCTTGACGTAGGCGGCACTGCCCGACAAAATCGAAAGACCGAGTTTCGGCAATTCTTCGGTGCGCGAAAAGTCCGCGTAACGCAAATCGGGCTTTTTCCAAAGCACGCCGAGGCCGGAACAAGGCACGTCGCAAATGACTCTGTCGGCTTTGCCGATGAGGTCCTCCTTCGGGGCGGTAGCGTCGTGCTCCGCCACGCGGATAAAAGAAATGCCGAGGCGTTTGGCGCCGTCGCGAATCAAAGAGAGTTTGCTTTCGTGCAAATCCATGGCGAAGACTGTGCCCGTTTTCATGCGGATGGCGGCGTCAAAGCTCTTGCCGCCGGGGGCGGAACAAACGTCGATGATCGTCTCACCGCTGTGGGCGTCAAGGACCATACCTTCGATTTGGCTCGCTTCGTCCTGGACGAAGAAAAGGCCGTCGGAAAAGCCCGGCAGTTGCGTCGGGGGAATATGGGAAAACACGCGGACGCCGACGTCGGAATACTGCGTTATTCCGGCTTCTATGCCTTCTCTTTTCAGCATGGAAAGATAGGCGTCTTTGTCGATTTTCATGGTGTTGATGCGCAGGGTTAAGGGCGGTTGCTCCGAGAATTTTTCGAGGAGTTTTTCGGTATCCTCATCGCCCAAAATTTCCGAAAACAGTTTGACGGTTGATAAGGGCATCGAGTACTTGACCGATAGATAGCGCTTGACGTTTTTCTCTTTCGGCGGCAGCGGCAAAGAATCCTTTTCTTTGACGGCACGGCGCAAAACGCCGTTGACGAAGGCGCGCTCGCCGTCGTTGCCGGCAAGTTTTACCGTCTCGTTGACGGCGGCAAAATCCGGGATACGGTCAAAATACAGTATCTGACAAAGACCGAGCCGCAAAATATCGAGGGCACGGCCCGAAATATCCGAAAGCGCGCGTCCCGACAGGTAACCGATTTCGTAATCGAGGGTGATTTTATGCTCGACCGTCGCATACAGAAGCGACGTGAGAAAAGCGCGGTTTTCGGGGGAGAGTCCGTCCGTCAAATGCGAATTGAGGGAAAGGTTGATATAGGTATCGCCGCTCTCGTAAGCGCCGAGAAGTTTGAGTGCGATTTCACGGACTTGCATTAGGAAAGCACATCACCTTTCGCCATTTTTCTGCCGCGGAGAAAATCGCCCGCGGTCATTTTGCCTTTTCCCTCGGGGATAATTTGGGTCACGAGGAGTGCCCCTTCACCGCAGGCGACGGTGAAAGAACCTTCCCCTTTGTCATCGGTGGCGATGATTTCGCCTGGATTGCCTTTGCCGGACGTAGGTTTGGCTTTGAGAATTTTCAAGGCGGCGCCGTTCAAAAAGGCGTACGCCATGGGAATCGGGGTGATGCCGCGGATAAAGGCGTCAAGCGCTTTTGCCGAACGGGAAAAGTCGATATGGCAATCGGCTTTTTCAATCTTGTCGGCGTAGGTCGCGCCCTCGCTCTTCTGTTTGGTGCGCGGCAGAGTATCGCCGTTTTGAAGGCGCAAAGCGGCGTTTGCCAAGAGTTTGCCGCCGATTTCGGCGGACTTATCGTGGACGGTCTCGAAGTTGTCTTCGGGACCTATCGGAAACTTTTCGCATTCGATGATATCACCGGTGTCGAGTCCCTCGTCCATATACATGAGGGTGACGCCCGTTTCGCTCTCGCCGTTCATGATGGCACGTTGCATCGGGGCGGCGCCTCGGTATTTCGGAAGCAAGGATACGTGCAAATTGATACAGCCGTATTTCGGGTAGTCAAGCACGTTTTTCGGCAGGATTTTGCCGAATGCCACGACGAGAATCAAGTCGGGGTTTATCTCTTCCAACAAAGCGGCAAAAGCCTCGTCACGGAGCGTTTTCGGCTGATAGACGGGAATGCCGTTTGCGGCGGCAAGGACTTTCACGGGGGGCGGGGTCAAAATCATTTTTCTGCCCTGCGGTTTGTCGATTCGCGTCACGACGCCGCAAACGTCAAGTCCCGCATCCAAAAGCGAAGAAAGGCAGGTCGCCGCAATCTCGGGCGTGCCCATAAAAAGAATTCTCATTTTCAATCCTCATCTTCCATTTCACGAAGGAAAACGCCCTTGTCGGTGAAAAGTTTGCCGTCGAGGTGATCGCATTCGTGACAGATGGCTCTCGCCAAAAGTCCCGTGCCGGTGAGTTCGTACTCATCGCCCTTACGGTCGGTATATTTCACCGTGACCTTGGCAGGACGGGAGGTGATGCCGGCTTTTCCCGGCAGCGAAAGGCAACCTTCCGCCTCCTCCTGATGCCCGGATTTTTTGATAATCTCGGGATTGATCATCTCGTAAATCTCGCCGATTTCGCACTCGATAACGACGATACGGCGAAGAACCCCGACCTGCACGGCGGCAAGTCCGCAACCGTCCGCCACGTGCATGGTTTCCACCATGTCGTCAAGAAGTCTGGTAATGCGCGGGGTGATTTCCTCGACGGGACGGGAGGTCTTTCTCAGCGTCGCGTCTCCCTCTTTGATGATGTTCAATACTGCCATGGTGTTTCCTTTCTAAATGGTTTGGGGATTCAAATCCACCGTTAACGAAGTTTTCTTCACCGAAGCGAATTTTCCGAGCATTTCGGCAAAAAACAGTCTGGATGTACGGTTAAGTTTGCATTTTACGACAAAGCGCAGACGGAATTTGCCGTTTGCCTTATAAACCTGTGCTTCAAACGGACCGTAGATGACGAAGGGAATGCCGCCGTATTTTTCGGCTAACAGTTTCCCCATTTCCTCTTTGACGGTCTTGGACGTTTGATAGAGTTCCCCCTCGTCTTCCGAGGTGAGTGTCAATTGCACCATGTCGCAAAACGGAGGATAGGAGAGCGCTTTCCGAATGGCGATTTCGCCCTCGTAAAAGGCGTCGTAGTTCTGCTCGCAAGCGAGCCTTATTACCTCGTTGTCGGGCGAATACGTCTGAATGACGGCACTGCCTTCACCCGCTCGTCCGGCGCGTCCGATGACCTGCGTCAAGAGCGAGAAGGTGCGTTCCGAGGCACGGAAATCACTGACGTACAGCGAGGAATCCGCGAGGATAACGCCGGTGAGTGCCACTTTCGGAAAATCGTGACCTTTGGTCACCATTTGCGTGCCGAGTAGAATATCGGCGCGTTCTTCTCGGAAGTCCTCTATCATGCGATCATAGGCGGATTTTTGTCCCGTGGTGTCGGCGTCCATACGCAAAACGCGCCGAGTGGGCAGGTACTTGGCAAGATCTTCTTCGACTTTTTGGGTGCCGAAGCCCACGTAGGACAGTTTATCACTGCCGCAGGCGGGACATTTGTCAAAGGGTTTCGTTTGGTATCCGCACAGGTGGCAAAGCATCTTTCCTCTGCCGCCGGCATGGTAAGTCAAAGAGACGGAACAGTGGGGGCATTTGATGACTTCTCCGCAGGTTTTGCAACTGATTTGGGAATTGAAACCGCGGCGGTTCAAAAACAAAATCGCCTGTTTTTCGTCTTCTTCGGTTTGCCTGAGCGAGGACAGAAGTCGGTCACTGATGGGCGAGGTGTTGCCCGCTCTCAGTTCCTCGCGCATATCCACGACGTAAGCCGTCGGGAGTTTGGCACCGCCGTACCTCTCGGTCAGGGGCACCAAGGTATAGGAGCCGCATTTGGCTTTATAATAACTTTCAACGGAAGGTGTCGCCGATGCCAAAAGAAGCAACGCGCGATGCACGCCGGCGCGGTAAGCGGCGACGTCTCTTGCGTGATATTTCGGATCGGTTTCGGATTTATAGGTATGTTCGTGCTCTTCGTCGATGATGATAAGTCCGACGTTCTCAAGCGGTGCAAAAATCGCCGAACGGGTACCGATGACGAGTTTCACTTCTCCCCCCTCGATACGGCGATAGGCGTCAAGGCGCTCACCCTGCGAGAGCATGGAGTGAATGACGGCAACGTCCTTGCCGTAGCGCGAAACGAAGATGCGGACGGTTTGGGGCGTGAGGGCGATTTCCGGCACCAATAAAATAACGGTTTTCCCCAAACCGAGGGTGCGGTCGATCGCTTTCATCATGACGCTGGTTTTTCCGCTTCCCGTCACGCCGTAAAGCAAGGCGGCGTTGGGCTCGTCGGTCAAGAGCAGTTTTTCAATCGTGTCGTACGCGACGTTTTGCGCCTTGCTCAAAATGACGGGCGTCACCTCGGCATTTTCCGCCATTTCCTCATACGGATTGCGGAAAAGCGCGGTTTCGGTGAGGGACAACAGTCCCTTTTTCATCAATGCCGCGATATGTTCGCTGCCGACGCCGGGGAGTTTTCGCAGCAGTTCAAAATCGGCGGAGCCAATAGGCAAAAGATAGCGCAAAATCTCCTTTTGCCCTTCACTGCGGTTTTTGATTTCTCCCGAAAGCATGGCTTTGGCGGTTTGCGAATCCGTCAGCGTGTAGGTTTTGCGCATACACAGATTCGGGGTGTCACCGAGCGTTCCGGGCGGCAAAATACACTTTACCGCTTCCCCGAAAGTACAAAGCGTGCGTTCTTTCAAAAACAAGCATAGCCCGAGCATTTCATCCGATAGGGTGAATCGGTCTTTCATGACCGTATGCACGGGCTTGATATGTTCGGCATCGCTCGTCTCTTTGAGACGTGTGGCGATGGCGATTCTCTGATTGTCCCCTTTTCCAAACGGAACCTTCAAAAGATTTCCGGGGACGACGGGTTCGCCGTCTTTAACGGCGTAATCAAACGGGCGGTCAAGAGCGTAGGGTACGTCAAGAATATAAACTTCACAGAACATAAAGTACCCCCTCTCTTTTGTTTTATCAGTCTTCCGGTTTCTGAAGTTCGAATCTGCCGTCCATCAATTTGGCGATGGCAAGTTTTACCGCTTTTTCGTCTTTATATTCGGTAGGAATCAAAGCGGAAAGCGTTTTTTCGGTCTCGCGGTTGTCGATCATGTGCTGTGCCTTATTGCGCATCGTCACGTATTCGTCGGTGACGATTCTCGCACATTTGGCAACGCCGACGACGAGTTCATAGCGGTTGAGTTTTCCTTTGGAAAGTGTGTCTGCGGTTGGGTAAATCATATAGAATCTCCTTTTTAATCTTCAAGTTCTTCTTCGGCATCGTCACTGTCGTCGCTTGCCAAACGGTTGGTGATGGTTTCTGCCTGGATGGCGGAAAGGATGACGTGTTCGGAATCGGTGATGATGACGGCGCGGGTGCGGCGTCCGCAGGATACGTCGATGATGCGGTTATCTTCTTTCGCATCCTGTACGAGACGTTTGATGGGAGCGGAATCGGGACTGGCGATGGCGACGATACGTCCCGCCGAAACCATGTTTCCGAAACCGATGTTGATAAATTTAATCATAAAAACCTCACTCGATGTTTTGAATTTGCTCGCGCATTTTCTCAAGCTCGCCCTTCATGTCAACGACGAGTCGCGCAATTCTCGAATCGTTGGCTTTGGAGCCGATGGTGTTGGTTTCACGGTTCATTTCCTGCATGAGGAAATCGAGTTTTCTGCCGGAAGGTTCGGGCAGTGCCGCGATTTCGTAAAAGGCGCCGAAGTGAGAGCGAAGTCTGACGAGTTCTTCGTCGATGGCGATTTTATCCGCCCAAATCGCACACTCGGTCAAAATGCGGTTTTCATCCACCGTCACTTTGCCGTCGGCAAGAACAGCGCGCAAGCGCGCCTCAAGTTTATCGTGGTAAGTCGCAATATCCTCCAAGGAATACGCCTCGACTTTGTCGGTCAAGGCTCTGACGGCTTCGACCTTCATTTTGAGGTCTTCTTCCGCCTTTTGTCCCTCTCGCTCACGCATTGCGGTGTAACCGGCAAGTGCTTCTTCGAGAACCGCGGAAAATTCGGCGGTGACGGCTTCTTCATCGAGTGCCTCGGGGCGGGAGACGAAAATATCGCGGTTTTGTGCGACCGACGCGGCGGTGATATCGTCGGGAAGTCCGAAGGTATCGACAAGTTGGCGCAGCGCCTGAATATACGACGCGGCGTAGGCGGTATCCAGCGTCAGCACGCCGGCATCGCCCCCGTGGGAGTCCACCGTGACCGTGACGTCGACTTTTGCACGGGAAACGGCGCGCCCCACCTGAGCTTTTAGTTTATCTTCCAAAAACGAGTAGGCTCTCGGCAAACGGATACTGCAATCGAGAAAACGGGAATTGACGGATTTTACTTCGACGGTAATATCGCGTTTTTCTCCCTCTCTTTTGGCTCTGCCGAAAGCGGTCATACTTTTAATCATCGTTTTTTTCTTCCTTTATCTCCGTTTTGACGGGGTGCGTTTTGGCTTTTTTGCTGATGCGCTTGATCTCCGCCATAAACGAATCGATATCCTGGAATTCACGGTAAACGGACGCAAAACGAATGTAGGAAACGACGTCGATGCGCTGCAAACGCTCCAAGACGAGGTCGCCGAGATCTTTGGAAGAAATCTCGCTGACGAGACCGTTTTGCAAATCCGCCTCGATAGAGGATGCCACGGCTTCCGCATCGACGGGTCGCTTTTGACAGGCACGGGCAATTCCCGCCGCCAATTTTTGCTTGTTGAAGAACTCACGGCCACCGTCGCGTTTGATGACGGTGACGGGGAGGGTATCCACAACTTCGTACGTGGTAAAACGACGTCCGCATACGGGGCATTCGCGGCGACGGCGAATACTGCTGTCGTCATCTACGGGACGGGAATCCAAAACGCGGGAATCCACGCTTCCGCAAGCAGGACACTTCATAGCGTTCTCCTTATTGATCAGCCGATGAGTTTTTTCACTTCGGCAATGATTTTTTCGTCTTTCGCATTGGCAAAGAAATATTCACGGAAGTTCTTGCCGGCAAAAGCACCGAGCACGAGGTCACGGTCGAGGTTTTCAAGAATGGTGACCATATCGGTGTGAGTGACCTTTTTCACTTCGTCGAGAATTTTCTTGTTTCTCTGTTCTGGAACGGCACGCTCACGGGGATAACCGCCACCCCACTCGGAAACGAAGAGTTTTTCAAAAACGTACTGAAGGTTAAGTTCGCATCCCCAACCCCAACCTTTGGCAAAAGGAAGGGCGATGGCGTTGCCGTTGTTTACCTGGGTAAACTGATACGCGTCGGTGGGGTCCACGACGTGACCGCAAAGGACGCCGGGGAACGCGTTGCAGGCGAGCATAGCGCCCTCGCCGGTACCGCAACCCGTGATAACGAGGTCGCAGGCGCCGCTGTTCAAAAGCGTTGCTGCCAAAATACCGATTTGCACGTAGGTAAGCTGTGCTTCGTCGTCTGCGGCGTACATACCGTAGTCAAGAACTTCGTGTCCTTTCGGCTCTGCCACTTTTTTCAAGGTGTCAAAAATCAAGGCGTTTTTTGCCGCCTGGCTGTTTTCGTTGATCAATGCAATTTTCATATTTCAGTCTCCTATGTTTTCGTTATGATTACGGGGTCAAGCGGTTGGGACCGCGGAAGAGGAACTGCGCTTCCTTAATGGAAATGCCGAGGAAGAGCATGGTCAAACGGTCAAGGCCGACGCCGAAACCGCCGTGAGGAGGACAGCCGTACTTAAAGAACTGAAGATAGAAGTCAACGTCCTTGCCGAGTCCCTTCTCCTCTGCCTGCTTCTTGAGCACGTCAAAGCGGTGTTCACGCTGTGCACCGGTGGTGATTTCGCAACCGCGCCAAATCAAGTCGTAACCCTGCGGGATGCCTTCTTCGTTTCTCATATGGTAGAAAGCACGCTCCTTGGCATCGTAATCGGTGATGAAAAGGAATTCGTGACCGAACATATCCATCGCCAAATTCTTGACGAGATGTTCGGCTTCGGTGGTCAAATCTCCCTTTACGCTGTCGGAAACGGTGAAGCCGTAACGAGCCTCAAGTTCCTTATAAACGTCGGCGAGTTTCATACGGGGAAAAGGAAGTGCCGGAACGACGACGTCAAGACCGAAGAGCGTTTTGATTTCCTCGCCGTGTGCGGCTTTGACTTTGCCGAGGGTGTATGCCAAGAGTTCTTCTTCCATCTTCATAACGTCTTCGACGCCGTTGACGTAAGAAAATTCAAGGTCGAAACCGGTGAACTCGGTGGCGTGTTTATTCGTATAGGATTTTTCGGCACGGAAGACGGGGCCGCATTCGAAAATGCGCTCGAGTCCTGCCGCCATTGCCATTTGTTTATAGAACTGGGGGGATTGTGCAAGATATGCGGCGCCGTCGAAGTATTTGACTTCAAAAACGTCGGAGCCGGATTCGCTCGCCGCGCCGATGAGTTTCGGGGTGTGGATTTCCACGAAGTTGCGAGCTACGAGGAATTCACGCATAGCGGCGGTGATGGTGGTTTGCAGACGAAGCATCAAATGATTTTGATCGCGGCGAAGGTCAATCCAGCGGTAATCCATACGGCAATCGATATCCGAGTCGTCTTTGATCGGAAGGGCTTCTGCCAAAGATTCGATTTTCATGCTCTTCGGCAAGATTTCGATGCCGCCCATTTTGACGTATTCGTTGGCAACGGCCTCACCTTCCACGGTGACGACGGATTGAACCGTCAAGGTGTCCACGAGAGACGCCATCTCTTCGGACTTTTCTTTTTCAAGGGTCACCTGGATTTTTCCCGTGATATCTTTGATGACGAGAAATGCCATTGTTCTTTTGTTTCGAAGGTTTTCAACAAAGCCTTGAATGCGGACGGTGCTGCCGGGTTTGACGTCCGCGATGTAAGTGCGTTCCATAAAACACTCTCCTAATGCATATTTTTACGTATATATTATATATAATATCAAGGAAAAAGTCAAGTTTTTTCGCGGTTTTCCCGTTGATTATCGTAATTTTTCTCAAAACGCCTTGACAAAAAAATAGGGCTCTGCTATAATAATTTCCCGTAACGCTGGTGTGGCTCAATGGCAGA
>DCHY01000010.1:12915-13155 GCA_002315715.1 Clostridiales bacterium UBA1740
GGCCAAAGGGGGCAGACTGTAAATCTGTTGTCTCTGACTTCGGTGGTCCGAATCCACCTTCCCCCACCAAAAAAGGCCAAACCGTTCGGTTTGGTCTTTTTTTATCCAAGCCGCAGGCTTGGTATCTCATCCGCTTTAGCGGCATATCATCACCGCAGGTGTATCTCATCCGCCGAAGGCGGTATCTCATCCGTCCTCGTTCGACATCCAAACTTTTTTCATACTGTACTTTACATTTCG